>CAXTPP010000019.1:0-36501 GCA_964246185.1 uncultured Acetobacteraceae bacterium | reverse complement strand
CAGAGTGGGGAATTTTCAACCGGCACTTCTGGGGAGAATTCATCCGGCAGTGACAGCCATGCCTGGATGGCCCGCCTGCGCCGGCTCGTCGTGCGCTACGTGCGGCGCCACGACATCCACCTGGCCTTCGTCACGCTCGGCTGCGCCATCATCTGCCTCAACCAAATCCATCGGTTTTGTTAGGCGCTCTTAGCTCGACTTTGGCCATCAGGTGGCATGACAGAGGGCGTAGGTGATGCCGTCCCGCAGGGTTGGGCGGAGTTTTCGTGTGTTTGATGCTCTGGTGGATGTGACGAAACCCTGTTCGCGCCAGACCTCGCGGCGGACGGCGGCAAGCGTATCGGAGAAGGTCGGGCGTAGCTTGCGATACCAGGCGGTGGTTGCGACGGCCCGGCGTGCCTGGGGCGTGAGTTGCCTTCCCAGCAGGGTGACGAGGGAGAACAGGCCGAGCAGGCAAGGCGTCGTTCGTGCGATGGCCCGGTCTGACCACTGGCGCTGGGTCTCGACCCCGAGGTGGTCGCGCACCTCGCGGAACGTGACCTCCATCCGCCAGCGCTGGACGAACCAGCGCAGGATCTGCACGGGGTCGCGGGCAAGGTCGGTGCACAGCAAGGCCTGCGGGTCCAACTGGCCAAGAGGGTCACGCACGAGGACCCATCGTATCGGGACGATCGGCATCCCGCCGTGGCGCCAGACGGCGGTGGCGGTGCTGGTCTCGATGATGCGGTTGCTTCCACCATACCAGCCCGGCACCGTCACGCGCTGCCACGGCGTAGTCAGGTCAGTGAGCACCTCGGCAAGGTTCGCCAGGCGCTTGCTTTTGGTGCGCGGACGCCCGTTTGTACCGGGCAGACGCAGCGGTGCCGGGTCGTAGAGGGCGGCATCGAGGCGCAGGCGAGTGATGTCGTATTCCCCCGATGCTGAAACTCTCAACCGGTCAATTTTAGTCGATTACAGTTCCCGAATTGATGAGACTGGTTCCTTGATCGTGCGACCGCGGATCTTGGATAGTGCAACTTTTGGTCCAGAACTCAGTACCTGCACTGGGCACGAAATCGGATGTTCGAATTGGGAAGATTGCTGCGGCTGCTATGCGCGCATGTCAGTCGTAAACGGGTGGATCTCGGCGTCTCGACAGCGCACGTAGCTTTTTAGCTGCTTGTGGGCTGAAGATGGTCGGTATAGGCGTAACTAACGATCAACCTACTTTTCGCTTCTCTTAGCTGGACTTTGGCCATCATACGGCGTGGCAGAGTGCGTAGGTGATGCCGTCCCGGAGCGGTGGCCGGAGTTTCCGCGTGTTGCGCGCGTTGCGGGACGTGACGAAACCTTGTTCGCGCCAGGTTTCCCGGCGCACGGCTGCGAGCGTGTCTGAGAAGGTTGGCCGCTGCTTGCGATACCAGGCGCTGGCTGCGACAGCCCGGCGCGCCTGGGGGGGGGGGTGAGTTGCTGTCCCAGCAGGGTGACCAGGGAGAACAGGCCGAGCAGGCAGGGCGTTGTACGGGCAATAGCTTTGTCCGACCACTGGCGCTGGGTTTCCACGCCAAGGTGGTCGCGCACCTCACGGAACGTGGCCTCGGTCTGCCAGCGCTGAACGAACCAGCGCAGGACCTGAATGGGGTTCTGGGCCTGGTTGGTGCAGAGCAGGGCTTGTGGGTCGAACTGGCCTGAAGGGTCGCGGATGAGACCCTGCGCTGCCATTCCACCTGTTGCGCGCGCGGAATCTTTGGCTGCTTCGCCCACCGTATTGGGACGACAGGCATCCCGCCGTGGCGCCAAACGGCGGTGTTGGTGCTGATCTCGATGTTGCGCTCGCCACCCCCATACCAGCCCGGCACGGTGACGCGCTGCCAGGCTGTGGCCGGGTTGATCAATACCTCAGACAGGTTCGCCAGGCGCTTGCCTTTCGTGCGGGGCCGCCCGTTCCTGCCGGGCAGGCGCGGCGGCGGCGGATCGTAAAGGGTAGCGTCCAGCCGCAAGCGCGTGATGCAGGCCACGCCGTGGCGGCTGAGGGCGGCCAGCAATTCCAGGGCGGCAAAGGCGCTGTCGCCAACCACCACCAGCTCACGGCCGGGCAGCCAGCGGCGGGCTTGCGGCGCAAGTTGCCGCCCCCAGTCCGTCAGCTTCTTGTGCGGTCGCCCACGCTCGCGGCAACAGCGCTCCGAGGGGGCCAAAGCTGTCAGGAACGGCATCCCCTGCGCAGCCTTTCCACGTGCTGCGCACGCGGAACCTTTGGCTCCTCCGCCCACACTCGACGCGCCCAAGGGACCAGTGCCAAGAGCATCAGGCTGAGCCGGCGCAGGCCGCTCGCCTTGACGAAGTGGCCGTGGCTGGACCGCACCGGGTCGCGGTAGATGCCCTTGGCTGCGATGCGCTTGCCGCGCCGGCGCTCAATGGTGTCGTCAATCCCCAGCATGACCGGCCCAGCCGGCGCGAAGGCAGCGACCAACAGGCCGAGCAGTAGGCGCGCGGCAGCGCGCGGGCACCAGGCGGCGCGGTTGAGCACGCGATGGTAGTTCACGAACCGGCGCTCCCGCACGAGGCTGGTGATCCGCAGGACGCTGGCCACGGTGCGTCGGCCCGGGGCCAGGATGGTGCCGGTCAGCAGCACCTCGGCGTGACGCCAACTGCGTTGAAGGAACAAGGGCGCAAAGCTTAGGATGACCACGGCGAAGCGGGATGGCAGGCGGGGCATGGCGGCGTCTCGTGGCGGGGACACGCAAGCCTAACCTACCGCCCGCTCCGCCACCCACCCCTCGTCAGCCAGCCCAAAATTGGCCAAAGTCGAGCTAAGAGTGCAACAGGCAAAGCAAATCGATACCAACGTCGCGTCCATGATCAGCCCTGCATCGCTACAGCCACCCGCAACAGCGCTAGGTCCGTCCCTCGCCCACCCACGATCGATAGCCCGATCGGCGCTCCGTCCACAATCGCACCGGGCAGGTTCACCTGGGGCACCCCTGTCAACCCGCCATGGCTGGTCAAGCAACCGATCCGCTCCCGCAGCGGCCCCAGCACGCTCAACGGCAGCCCTTTCAAAGGCGCTGGGAAAGGCGTTGTCGGCAGGCACAGGATCGTCCCGGCAGGCAGCAGCATTCGCATCCGCGCCTGCGCCTCGATCCGCATCAGCGTTGCCGCATTGCGCTCCTGCTCCGTGAACATCGATCCTTGAACCAGGCCTTGGGCCACACTGAACGCCATCCGCGGATTGCACTGGTCGAGCCAGGGCTCGAACGTGCGCCACGCCTCGCTGCCCTGCAGCACTCGCTGCGACCTGTGCCACACCGACAAACCTTGCGACGCCATCGTCAGATCCTCGCGCCGCCCAATGATCGCCGCCAATCGCTGCACAATGGGCGCCAGCGCCTCCTGCACAGTTTGTTCGGCGAACCCAAAGGCATCGGTTGCCACCAGCAAGGTCCTGGGCAGCGCCTCCGGCATCGTCTCTGCGCACAGCACCGCGCCCACCCGCGCGAAAATTGCCGCGTCCCGCGCGAACCACCCGCACGTATCGGCACTGGGCGACTGCATCGCAACGCCGGACAAGCTGATCCGTCCATGCGTCGGCCGGATACCGTACAACCCGCAGAAGCTCGACGGCACCCGCACCGACCCCCCGGTATCCGTGCCTAACGCGAAGTCGCACGCTCCTCCGGCTACTGCCGATGCCGAACCGCTGGACGACCCGCCCGGCACCCGGTCGGGCGCGGCCGGGTTCAACGGCGTCCCATCGAACGCGTTCTCACCCAAGATCCCCAGCGACACCTCATCCGTCACCGTCTTTCCGACCACCGCCGCCCCGGCGTCCAGCAACGTCTGCACCACCCAGGCATGCCGCTCCGGTGTGCCGGCATATCGCGGCCAATCTGGGTTTCCGCCCCCCGTCGGCACTCCAGCCACGTCGATCAGATCCTTTACCGCGAAGGTAAGCCCGGCCAGCGCGCCCGACGCCAACCCCTCCACCCGCATCCGAGACACAAATGCGTCACTTGCATCACTCATGCCTGCCATCCCGCCTTTAATACCGACACAGACAACGCTAGACCGGAGCTAGAATGGACAGTGTTGATTCCGCTCATCCGTCCCGCAACTGTTCGCTCTCTGGACGGTCCTGGCATATGCCGTCGAAAATTTGCGTCCTGGCCATAGAACGTGTCCCACAAACATCAGGCACCCACGATCGTCTGCCACGTTCCGGGGACTCTATGTTTCTAGCCCGTCCACCCGTCGCGCCGTCTGCATGACATCCGACGCTATGCTCTATACCACACGCGACTGGTGCCTGGTGAATATCCAGGCGCGCTGGCTGAACGTCGAGTGGTCCAGCGTTGTCAGCCCTCGCCCGAGCGGACGAAAAGTGCTGCGGCTGATGCTGAAGGTGACCGTGCGGCGCCCTGGGCATTCGGCAGGGTGCCGGGGAACTGGGATCCGCATGATTGGGAGTAGCCGCACATGAATGGCCTGGGCGGATTGAACAAAGCGCCGAACGGCGTGGTGATCGGGCTGGCGCAGCTCAAGCTGCCCGCTGTGACGACGCGCGCCGACGTGGCCCGGCAGGCCGAGCGGGTCGCCGCGATGGTCGGCAAGGCCAAGCGCGGGATGGGAACGCTGGATCTGGTCGTGTTCCCGGAATACGCGCTGCATGGGCTGTCGATGGATGTGCGCGACGAGGTGCTGTGCGACCTGGACGGCCCGGAAGTCGCCGTGCTGCGCCGGGCCTGCGTGGAGCACGAGGTTTGGGGATGTTTCTCACTGATGGAGCGCAACCCCGGCGGCAATCCATGGAACACCGGCATCCTCGTGGACGATGCGGGCGTCATCCAGCTGTACTACCGCAAGATGCACCCTTGGGTGCCGGTGGAACCTTGGGAACCGGGCGACCTCGGCATTCCCGTCGTGGATGGGCCGAAGGGCTGCAAGATCGCGCTGATCATCTGCCATGACGGCATGTTCCCGGAGATGGCCCGCGAGGCGGCCTACAAGGGAGCGGAGATCATGCTGCGCACCGCCGGCTACACCGCACCCATCCGCGACTCCTGGCGCTTCACCAACCAGAGCAACGCGTTCTGCAATCTGATGGTCACGGCCAGCGTGTGCCTGTGCGGCTCGGACGGCACGTTCGACTCCATGGGCGAAGCGATGGTCTGCAACTTCGACGGCGCCGTGATCGCGTCGGGCGTCAACGGCCGGGCCGATGAGATCATCGCCGCCGAGGTCCGCCCGGACCTGGTGCGCGAGGCCCGGGCGGTGTGGGGCGTGGAGAACAACATCTACCAGCTCGGCCATCGCGGCTTCTCCGCCGTGCGCGGCGGGGCTGGGGACTGCCCCTACACGTACATGACCGACCTCGCCGCCGGCCGTTACCGGCTCCCCTGGGAGGACACGGTGCAGGTCACGGACGGCGTCGGCTGCGGCCTGCCCACCCCCGTCCGCCGCTATGGCGAACGCCGCCGCGATACCCCAAGATGAGCGGGGGAACGAGCGGGCGCGTGACGGCGGGAAGCGTTGCCGCCGACCCCTATCCCTGGCCGTTCGACGGTGATCTTCGGCCTGCCAACACGGCGTTGCTGGTCATCGACATGCAGGCGGATTTCTGCGGCCCCGGCGGCTACGTGGACCGCATGGGCTACGACCTCTCGCTCACCCGCGCACCGGTCGAGCCGATCCGCCAGGTGCTGGCGTCGTTCCGCAGTTGGGGCGGCACGGTGCTGCACACGCGCGAAGGGCACCGTCCGGACCTGTCGGACCTGCCGGAGAACAAGCGTTGGCGCTCCCGCCGCATCGGCGCAGGCATCGGCGACGCGGGACCGTGCGGCCGCATCCTGGTCCGTGGCGAACCAGGGTGGGAGATTATCCCGGAGCTTGCGCCGGCGCTCGGCGAGGTGGTGGTGGACAAGCCCGGCAAGGGAAGCTTCTGCGCCACCGACCTCGAGCTGATGCTCCGAGTGCGCGGCATCCGCAATTTGGTGCTGACCGGCATCACGACCGACGTGTGCGTCAGCACCACCATGCGCGAGGCGAACGACCGCGGTTTCGAGTGCCTGCTGCTGACGGATTGCTGCGGTGCCACCGAGCGCGCCAACCACGACGCGGCGATCCGGATGGTGACGATGCAGGGCGGCGTGTTCGGCGCGGTCGCGTCGAGCGCGGCGCTGCTCGCGGCGCTGGCGGATCAAGGGTGACCGGCAGAGCCCCTGACATGACGCCCTGCGACATCGGCGGCTTGCGCGCAGCCTACGCCAGCGGCAGCGCCACGCCTGAAGCGGCGATGGCCGCCATGCTCGGGCGGTGCGCCGACCCGTCCGTCTGGATCAGCCGTTTCCCGGACGGCTATCTGCTGCGGCTGGCGCGCGAGGCCGACGTCTCGCTGCCGCTGGGCGGCATCCCGTTCGCGGTGAAGGACAACATCGACCTTGCCGGCCTGCCGACCACGGCGGGCTGCCCCCCTTTCGCCAACGATCCTGCGGCCAGCGCGTTCGTGGTGCAGCGCCTGCTGGACGCGGGCGCCATTGCCGTGGGCAAGACCAACTTGGACCAACTCGCCACCGGGTTGGTGGGCGTGCGCTCCCCCTATGGCGTGCCGCGCAACCCGTTCGACCCGGCGATGGCGCCGGGCGGCAGCTCGTCAGGCTCGGCGGTGGCCGTCGCGACAGGTCAGGTCAGCTTCGCGCTCGGGACCGACACCGCCGGGTCGGGCCGCGTGCCGGCCGGATTCAACAACCTGGTGGGGCTGAAGCCCACGCGGGGCTTGCTGAGCACGGCAGGCGTCGTGCCGGCATGCCGGTCGCTGGATTGCGTGTCCATTCTCGCGCTGACGGCAGCCGATGCGCTGGCCGTGCTGGACGTAGCCGCGGCCTATGACCCGGCGGACCCATACAGCCGCCCGGCTGTGGACTGGCCTATGGCGTCTCCTATGAAGTCTGGCGCATTCCGTTTCGGCGTGCCGGCGCCGCTGGAGTTCTACGGGGACATGGCCGCCGCGGCGGCGTTCGAAGCGGCGGTGGCCCGCGCGCAGGCGGCAGGCGGCACGCCGTCGCCGTTCGACTACGCGCCGTTCGCCGAGGCCGCCGCCCTGCTGTACGGTCCCTGGGCGGCGGAGCGCACGGCGGCGCACGGCGCCATGCTGGCCCAGCCGGACGCGCTCGACCCGGTGGTGCGCGGCATCCTGGAGGCTGGCCAGCGTGTCACGGGAGCCGAGTTGTTCCGCGCCCAGCACCGGCTGGCCGAGCTGCGCCGCCGGGCGGACGCGCTGTGGCGCGAGATCGACGTCATGCTGCTGCCCACGACGCCAACCGCCTACAGCCTTGCCCAGATTGCCGCGGACCCGGTGGCGCTCAACAGCCGGCTCGGCCACTACACCAATTTCGTCAACCTGCTGGACATGGCGGCGGTCGCGGTGCCAAGCGGTTTCCATCCCGGCGGCTTCCCGCACGGCGTCACGCTGGTCGGCCCCGCCTGGAGCGACCGCGCGCTCGCCACCCTCGGCGTGCGGCTGCATCGCCGGGCCGGCACGCCGCTGGGTGCCCTGCCTGGGGCCTTGGCTATGCCGCAGCCGCACGACGACGTGGAAATCGCCGTGTTCGGCGCGCACATGACGGGGCAGGCGTTGAACCCGGGCCTCGTGGCGCGAGGCGGCTGGTTCGTGCGGGCCTGCCGCACCGCGCCGGCCTACCGCATGGTCGCCCTGCCGGGCGAGCCGCGACGCCCTGCGCTGCTGCGCTCGGCCGACGGCGTCGCGCTGGCTGGCGAGGTGTGGGCGCTGCCGCCGGGCGCGGTGTCCGGCTTCCTCCGCAGCATCGCCCCGCCGCTCGGCCTGGGCACAGTCGAGCTGGAAGCCGGCCCGGCCTTGGGCTTCATCGCTGAGGCTGGCGCGTTGGGTGACGACATCACGCACTGGGGCGGCTGGCGCGCCTACGTCACGCGGCCGCCCGGCCATGATGGAGGTGCAGCAGCGCCGGCAGCTCCCGCCGCAGCGCGTTGAACTCCGGCGAGGGCACATCCTGCGGGCGGGGCAGCGCCGTCCTCAGATCCTGCACGATGCGGCCTGGCCCGGGGGACACCATCACCACCCGGTCGGCCAGCGCCAGCGCCTCCTCGCTCGCGTGGGTGATGAACACGACCGTCAGCCCCGTGCTTCTCCAGAGCGCCAGCAACTTGTCTTGCAGCCGCGCCCGCGTCATCGCGTCCAGCGCACCGAACGGCTCGTCTATCAGCACCACCTTGGCGTCGGACGGGCCTTCGAACGGGACCACCTCGATCCGCAGGCCGTCGGGGGCGAACTGCTGGTGGAAATAGGGTGCGATGGAGTGGATGAGCATGCCCACTCGCACGGCCGTTTCCGCCCGGGCGCGCGTGGCAATGAGGCTGGCCAAGGCCGTGACCAAGGCGGCACGTCAGGTCAGGATCATGGGGCGGGCTTCCATCGGCAGTCGCGCAGCCAGTGACTCGGATGCAGGGCTTAGAGTTGCGCAAGGCGTACGCCATCGCCTGCCAGATGTCGTCCCTGCACTGACAAAAACGCGCCCTTTGATGCCGCGTGCAACCCCCGCGACTAAGCGCTCCGACGCTGGCACAACTCTTGCTCACAACTCTTGCTGTGGACTCCGGGCGCTTGCTCAGGTTGCCCGAGCGGCTGGGGGTGTCTTTGAGACGGTTTTCGACTCTCGCGGCAAAACGCCTGCTCGGGGCCGCTCCCACGTTGTTCGGGGTCGTCCTCGTGACCTTCCTGCTGTCGCACGCGCTTCCCGGCGACCCGGCGGTGCTGTTCGCCGGGCCGGCTGCGAATGCGCAATCCGTGGCCGAGGTCCGCGCCCATCTCGGCTTGGACCGCTCGCTGCCCATGCAACTGGTGATCTACCTGCGCGCCCTGGCGCACGGCGATCTCGGCCAATCGCTCACCACGGGGCAACCGGTGCTGAGCGACCTCGTGGCCCGGCTGCCGGCCTCGCTCGAACTCACGCTCGCAGCCCTCCTGTTCGCGCTCGTGCTGGCGACACCGCTGGGCATCCTCGCCGCGACCCGGCCGAACTCCATCGTGGACCACCTCTGCCGCGGCACCGTCACCATCGCCGCCGCGTTCCCGACCTTCTTCGTGGCGCTCATGCTGGTCTATATCTTCTACTATCTCTTGCGCGTGGCCCCGGAACCGCTCGGGCGGCTCAACGACGTGTATTTCGAAGCGCCTGCCAGTGTCACCGGGTTCTACCTGATCGACACGCTCATCGCCGGCGACATGGCGGCGTTCCGCGGCGCAGCGTCGCAGATCGTCCTGCCCGCTATCTCTCTCGGCCTGTTCGCGCTGGCGCCGGTCGCGCGCGTCACCCGGGCCGCGATGCTGGCGGCGCTGGGCAGCGACTACACGCGCACCGCCCGCGCCTGCGGCCTTTCGCGCTCCAAGATCCTGCTGGGGACGGCGCTGCGCAACGCCCTGCTGCCCGTGGTCAACGTGCTCGGCATGGTGTTCTCGTTCATCCTCGGCGCCAACGTGCTGATCGAGGACGTGTATGGCTGGCCCGGCGTCGGCGCCTACGCGGTCAAGGCGGTGATCGATTCGGACTACGCCGCCGTGCAGGGCTTCATCCTCATGATGGCCACGCTCTACATCCTGCTCAACTTCGCCGTCGACATGGCCAGCATGGCCGCGGACCCGCGCGTCCGCTACGAGGGCTGAGCGTGAGCCTCGCCCCCACGCTGCGCGCCGCCCGCTACACGATGGGGGAGAACCGCCTCACCCTGTTCGCCCTGGCGCTGTTCTGCCTGCTGCTGGCCTGCGCGGCGCTCGGCGGCAGCCTGGCGCCGTACGACCCTTTCGCCACCGACGTCGCCGCCCGGCTGCAGCCGCCGTCCAGGGCGCATCTCTTCGGCACCGACGCGCTCGGGCGCGACATCCTCAGCCGCATCGTGGTGGCGGCAAGGCTCGACCTCGGCATGGCGGTGGCGGCGGTGGCGATCTCGTTCGTGCTCGGCACCGCGATGGGCGCCATCGCCGGGTATTGGGGCGGCTGGGCAGACCGCATCTTCGGCCGCTGCATGGACACCATCATGGCGTTCCCGCTGTTCGTCCTCGCCATAGGTATCGTCGCAGCCCTCGGCAACAGCGTGCTGAACATCGTGCTTGCCACCGCGGCTATCAACCTGCCCTTCTACGGGCGGTTTGCCCGCTCGGAGGTCAACATGCGGCGCGACCTCAGCTATGTCGAGGCAGCGCGCATGGGCGGCAACGGCGCGCTACGCATCCTCTCCGGCCACATCGTGCCGAACATCCTGCCCACCATGATGGTGCAGGCGTCGCTGAACATGGGCTGGGCGATCCTCAACGCCGCCGGCCTGTCGTTCATCGGCCTCGGCGTCCGCCCGCCCACCGCCGAGTGGGGCATCATGGTGTCCGAAGGCGCCAGCAACATCATCTCCGGCGAGTGGTGGACGTTCGTGTTCCCCGGTGCGGCGCTCGTGGTGGCGGTGTTCTGCTTCAACCTGCTGGGCGACGGGTTGCGCGACATCATCGACCCGCGGAACCGCACGTGATGTCGGCGGCTCTTGGGGGCGACCATCGAGCGAGCCAGGCCAGAGGCCCTGCCTCTGGACTCCGCCAAAGGCTCGCCTTTGGAATCCTTTTATATAAAACGGTTTCCAAAGGCCCTCGGCCTTTGGCGGGTCTGGGCGGAGTGGCCTCAAGGTTCCGATTGCCTGCTTCAGGCAATTGGAATGGCCACGGAGGGAGCGCCCATGCTTGCTTTCCGGCATGAGCCCGCCGCTGCTCGCCCTCAGGGATCTGACGCTGGATTTCCGCACCCGCTCCGGCCGTGTCCACGCGCTCGACCAGGTGTCGTTGAACGTGCAGCGCGGCGAGATCGTCGGCGTGGTGGGGGAGAGCGGGTCGGGCAAGTCGGTGCTGGCCTACGCGATCATGGGCCTGCTAGACGCGGCGGCGGAAATCCGCTCCGGCCAAATCAGGTTCGCCGGGATGGACCTGCTGTCCGCCACGCCGCAGGCGCTGGCGGCGATGCGCGGCCGCGAGGTCTCGATGGTGTTCCAAAGCCCCCGCACTGCGCTCAACCCGATCCGGCGCATCGGCCAGCAGATCGAGGACGTGCTGCTGCGCCACGCCAACCTCAGCCGCAAGGACGCCCGGGCCGGCGCCATCGCCGTGCTGTCGCGGGTGCGCATCCCCGACGCCGGACGGCGGTTCGACGCCTACCCGTTCGAGCTGTCGGGCGGCATGTGCCAGCGCGTGATGATCGCCATGGCCCTCGCCTGCGAGCCGTTCCTGCTCATCGCCGACGAACCCACCACGGGGCTCGACGTCACGACGCAGGCCGTCGTGATGGACCTGATCCGCGACCTGGTGGACCGCAGCGGAACCTCCGTGCTGCTGATCACGCACGATCTCGGCCTGGCCGGCGAGTACTGCGACCGCATCGTGGTCATGCACGCCGGGCACACCGTCGAGACGGCGCCGACCGCGGACTTGCTGAGCCACCCGGCGCACCCGTACACGGCGCGGCTGATCGGCGCCACGCCGCACCCTGGCGCAACGGTGGACAGCCTCGCCTCGATCCCGGGCAGCCTCCCCGACCTGCGGCGCGACCTGCCGCCGTGCCGCTTCCTGAGCCGCTGCGAACGCCCGGACGAGCGCTGCGGCACGCTGGCCCTGCCGTGGGAGACGCTCGCGCCGGGCCACGTCGCGCGATGCTGGAACCCGGCGTGAGCGCGCTGCTGGAGCTGACTGGATTGGTCAAGCGCTACCAGCTGCGCCACGGCGGGCGGGCATCGCTGCTGCACGCCGTCGACCAGGTGGATCTGCGCATCGGCCGCGGCGAAAGCATGGGGCTGGTCGGCGAGTCGGGCTGCGGCAAGTCCACCCTGGTGCGGCTGGCTGCGCGGCTGATCGACCCGACTGCGGGGGTGATCGCGTTCGAGGGCCGCGACCTCGCCGCCATCCCGTTGCGCCGCTTCGTGCGCGACCCGGCGCGCGGCCGCATCCAGGTGGTGTTCCAGGACCCGACCGAGAGCCTCAACCCGTCCATGACCGTGTTCGACGCCGTCGCCGACCCGCTGCGCCGGCTGGCTGGCGGCGGCCAACTCGCCCGCCGGGTCGCCGAGGCGCTCGCCATGGTGGGGCTGCCGCCCGAGATGGCGGACCGCTACCCGCACCAGCTCTCCGGCGGCCAGCGCGCGCGGGTCGGCATCGCGCGCGCCATCGCGTTGAAGCCGGCGCTGCTGATCCTGGACGAGCCGACCTCGGCGCTCGACGTGTCGGTGCAGGCGGTGATCCTGCGGCTGCTCGGCGACCTGCGTGCGCGGCTGGGCATGAGCTACCTATTCGTGTCGCACGACCTCAACGTCGTGCGGCTGCTGTGCGACCGGATCGTCGTGATGTACCTCGGCCGCGTGGTGGAGCAGGCGCCGGCGCGGGCGCTGTTCGAGACGCCGCTGCATCCCTACACGCAGGCGCTGCTCGTTTCCATCCCCGACCCGGCGCAGCGCGGCCGCCGCCCGCCGCGGCTCGACGGCGCGCCCGGCAGCCCGATCGACCCGGACCCGAACGCCTGCCGCTTCTACGGCCGCTGCCCGCGCCAGGAAGATGTCTGCCAGCGCCTGATGCCGCCGCTTCGCGCGATGAGTCCGGACCATCTTGCGGCATGCCACTTCGCCGGCCCGGCGCCGTGGCGGACCACCATCACCGTACCATTGGGGGAGCCTGTGCATGACCACAGCCAGCGATAACGAAATTTGCCGCCTGGACGCGGTGAGCCTCGCCGCACGCATCCGCAGCCGCGCGCTGTCGGCCGTCGAGGTGACGGAGGCGGTGCTGCGCCGCATGGATTTGCTGGAGCCGCACATCCACGCCTTCTGCGCGCCGGCGCACGACCTGGCGCGCGCGACGGCCAAGGCGGTAGAGCGCCGCATCATGGCCGGCGAGCCGGTCGGGCCGCTCGCCGGCGTGCCGGTCGGCATCAAGGACCTGCTTGCGACCAAGGATCTGCCTACGGTCATGGGTTCGCCGCTCTACCGCGGCTTCACGCCCGACGAGGACGACATCGTGGTGGAACGGCTGAAGCAGGCCGACGCCGTGATCATCGGCAAGACCAACGTGCCGGAGTTCGGCTACAGCGGCGTCGGCCACAACCCCGTGTTCCCCACCACGCGCAATCCCTGGAACCTGGCGCTAACCTCAGGGGGGTCGAGCGCCGGGTCCGGCGCGTCGGTGGCGGCGGGGGTGGCCCCGTTCGCGGTCGGCAGCGACGGCGGCGGCTCAGTGCGCATCCCGGCGGCGCATTGCGGGCTGGTCGGGATCAAGACGTCGATGGGCCGGGTGCCGCTGTATCCCGGCTGCAAGGACGAGCGCTATCCCGGCGTGTCCGGCTGGGAGTCGCTCGAGCACATCGGCCCGATCAGCCGCACCGTTGCGGACTCGGCGCTGATGCTGGAGATCATCGCCGGACCGGACCCGCGCGACCGCCTGTCGCTGCCGGCGGTGGGCTTCGAGTGGCTGCAGGCTGCGTCCGCCTGCGGGTTGCGCGGAAAGCGCGTCGCGTACAGCGCCGATTGGGGCTATGCGGCGGTCGATCCGGAAGTGCGCCGCGTGGTGGCAGACGCGGCGCGTGCGTTCGAGACCGATCTCGGCTGCATCGTCGAAGCGGCCGACCCGGGCTGGGACGATCCGTTCCAGGCGTTCTGGGGCCTGGTGGCGATGGAGACCGACCTGACTGGCCTGCGCGCGATGGCGAAGGGTCGCGAGCACGAGATGTCGCCGCACCTGGTGAGCTTCCTGGAGCGCCGCTGGACGGCGGAGGAGTTCACCGACGCGATCATGGTCCGCAAGGCGGTGTGCAACAAAATGTGGCGCTTCATGCAGCGCTACGACCTGCTCTTGACGCCGACCCTCGCAGTTCCGCCGTTCCCCGTGGGCATCCAGGGGCCGGAGATGATCGACGGCCGCGCTGTCGCCGATACGCAGTGGCTGTGCTTCACCTTCCCGATGAACATGACGGGGCAGCCGGCGGCGACGGTTCCGGCCGGGTTCACCCGCGAGGGCCTGCCGGTCGGCCTGCAGATCATCGGCCGCCACCTGGACGACGAATTGGTGGTGCAGGCCTGCGGTGCGTTCGAGGCGGTCCGTCCCTGGTGCGATCATTGGCCAGCGCTGCTCGGCGAACTCGGCCTTTGATAGTCGCAGCCTAACAAGGAATTACAGCCATGACAGCCATCAGCCGACGCACGCTGCTCGCCGGGTCCGTTCTCGCCCCGGCCGGCCTCGGATTCGCCCGCCCGGCCTGGTCCGCGGCGCCCAAGGACGTGATGGTGGTCGTGGGTGAGCAAGGCACCAACTCGCTGGACACTATGGTCCCGGTCGCCAACGACTACTCGCGCATGGTGGTGTGGCAGATCTACGACCGCCTGGTCAGCCACGGCACGAAGATGCTGCCGAGCGGGCATCTGACCTACGACGTGGCCGTGATCACGCCGGAGCTGGCCGAGAGCTGGGACCTGGCGCCGGATGGCAAGAGCATCGTGTTCCATCTGCGCCAGGACGCCACCTTCCACGACGGCGCCCCGGTGACGGCGGCGGACGTGAAATGGTCGTTCGACCGCGCCGTCAGCGTCGGCGGCTTCGCCACGGTGCAGATGGCGGCGGGGTCGATGACGAAGCCGGAACAGTTCTCCGTCGTCGATGACCATACATTCAAGATCACCTATGACCAGGCGAACAAGCTGTCGCTGCCGGACCTAGTGGTGCCGATCCCCGTGGTGATCAACTCCGAACTGGCCAAGAAGCATGCGACGTCTGCGGATCCGTGGGCGCTGGATTGGGTGCAGCATAACGATGCCGGTGGCGGGGCCTTCAGCGTGGAAAGCTGGAAGCCCGGCACCGAGATCGTGTTCTCCCGTTTCGAGCGCTGGAAATCCGGGCCGCTGCCAAAGCTGCGCCGGGTGATCTACCGCCAGATCCCCTCGCCTGGGACGCGCCGGGCCTTGCTGGAGCAGGGCGATGTCGATGTGTCGGTCGGGCTGCCGCCAAAGGACTACGCGGAGCTGGCGACACAGGCCAAGCTGCAGGTGATTGGCACGCCGGTGCAGAACGACCTGCTGTTCATCGACATGAACGTGCAGATGAAGCCGTTCGACAACCCCAAGGTGCGCGAAGCCATGGCCTACGCGATCCCGTACGATTCGGTCATGCAAGCCGCCCTTTATGGCCGGGCAGTGCCGATGTTCGGCGGCGATCCGACCGCGCCGTTCGCGCCGGCTTGGCCGGTGCCGTCGCGCTACACCCATGACCTGGCGAAGGCGAAGCAACTGCTGTCCGAGGCGGGTTTCGCCAATGGCTTCAAGACCACGATCTCCTACGATCTCAGTCAGGCCACGACGCGCGAGCCGATCGCGCTGTTCGTGCAGGAGGCGTTGGGCAAGATCGGCGTCGAGGTGGCGATCGAGAAGGTTCCGGGGGCCAACTGGTTCGCGCAGATGGCGTCCAAGTCGATGCCGTTCGTCATCACTGAGTTCTATGGCTGGCTGGTCCCGCCGGAGTATTTCTATTTCTGGAACTTCTACGGCAAGAACAACGCGGTCTTCAACACGGCGAACTACGTCAACCCCAAGCTCGATGCGGTGATCGATGCCGCCCGGTTCCAGGGCGACGCCGCCAAGTACGATGCTGACCTGGTCGAGATGAACGACATCATCATGGCCGACATGCCGCGCATTCCGCTGTGCCGGGTCAGCTTCGATGTCGCGGCCCAACCGAACGTCGTGGGCTACGTTTACTGGTTCCACACCCACCTCGACTACCGCACATTGTCCAAAGCCTGAGCACTGCCTGACCTGGCCCGGAATCGTTGCGATGCTGTTTCGTAAACCTGGCGCAGAAGGGGCTGGCGGCGTCATGACCGCCCCGCTCGCGATCAGCCAGCCCGCCCACGCCTGGGTTTCGGGTCAGTTGCTGCGGGCCTGGGCCGAGGAACTGGAGGAGCCGCTGCTCCTGGCAGCCGAGCAGCACGACATCGCCTGGCTCGACTGGGAAGTTTCGCCCAGCTTTGACCCGCAGACCGGTCGTCCCCACCTGTTCCGCACCGTCGGCGCCGCGCAGCACGGGCCAATGTGGGCGCGGGGCGTGGAGCGGGCGCTGTGCGCCTGGGGCCGGCGGGTGGCCTTGCTGGTCTCGCGTCATGGCAGCCTGATCTACGGCCGCTATCTCGACCGGCACCAGATTGCGGCCGCGGACGCCGAGGCGGCGAACCACTATCGGGAGACGCAGGCCGCCCTGCAGGCTGGATGGGCGAGGTCGCTGGGCCTCGATGCCACGATGCTGGAGCACGACACGGAAATGGTGGCGCTCTCCGATACGTTGTCGCTCGCGCTCTGCGGTGACCTGGCGACTCCCTTGGAGATTGAGGCACCGAGCCGGGCCGGCGGGCGTCGCAGCCTTCACCTTGAGACGAATGCGTGCGGCCCAGCCGGCTTCACCCTCTCGCCTTGGCCGTTCCGCGGCGAGGCGCTGGTCGTGGAGGCCGAGGCACGGCCGATGCCAGCTACCGGCCGGTTTGCGGATAAGGCAGCGATGCGCGCCTGGCTTGCCGGCCCAGACCGGGTGATGTTCCAGGCGCGGTTGACGCCCGGCTGACGGGAACCGCGCTGCATGCTGGCATGGAGTTCGCATGGATCACCCCACAGCCTGCCTCGGCTGGCATTGCGGCACGTAGGGGGACATCGATCAACTATGGCCACGAGCAGGCTGCGCCGTTCGCTTGCCTTGTCCGTGGCCGTGCTACTCGCGTCGGCCGCTCTCGCCGCGCCGGTGCAGGACAGCGCCGCCATCCTGCTGCCGGGCAGCATCAACGACCAGAGCTGGAACGCGCTGGGCTACGCGATCCTGCAAAGCCTGAAGCCGCTCGGCTTCGATACCGCATACTCGGAGAACGTCGCCGATGCCGACGAGGCCGAAGCGCTGCGCGACTACGCCAGCCGCGGCGACCGGATCGTCATGGGCCACTCCGGCCGTTTCGTCTCGGCGATGGAGCAAGTGGCGCCCGATTTCCCGCGGACGCAGTTCATCGCGATCAGCGGCAGCGAGGGCATGGCGCCCAACGTGATGTCGGTGGATTGGGACAACGCCCAGTTCGGCTGCCAACTGGGCACGCTTGCCGCCCGAATGAGCAAGACGCACCGGGTCGCCGGCGTATACGGACTGCAGGGCGTGCCCAACATCACTGCCCAGGCTGGCGCTTTCCGCATCTGCGCCAGCTTGGCCGGCGCCGCGGTGACGATCATCTACGTCCAGGACATGGAGGACGCCGCGGCGGCGAAGGAGGCAGCGCTGTCGTTGATCGCCGGGGGCGCCGACGTGCTGACCGGCAAGCTCAACGCCGCGGAGACCGGCCTGGTCGAGGCGGCGAAGGAGCGGCACGTTTACGTCACCGGGCGCGGCCCGGACCAGACCGCGATGGCGCCAGGCCAGGTGCTGACCAACATCGTCGAGGACTGGCCGGCAATGCTCGCCTCCACGGCCGAGCAGGTGAAGGCTGGCAAGCTTTCCGGCGACTTCGTGCTCTACGGCTACGGCACGGCGCCGGTGACCGGGGCGGTGCTGGCCTACGCGCCGGGCCTGGCGTTCAACCCCGTCGTGCAGGCGGCGGTGGTGGAGGAGGTCGGCGGCATGGCGGCGAAGTTCGCTTCGGGCGCGCTCAAGATCGTGCCGACCGAGAACGACGCCCGGCCCGGACCCTGAGTACGGCGTCAGGCGGTAGCTTGGCTATGGTGTCGGGCAGCCTGCTTCAGATGCGCGGCATCGTGCGCAGCTTCGGCACGCTGCGAGCCAATGACAACATCGACCTCGACGTGCCGCCCGGCCGGATCGTCGGGCTGCTCGGCGAGAACGGTTCGGGCAAGACGACGCTGATGAAGGTGTTGTTCGGCATGCTGCCGCCAGACTCCGGCAGCATCATCCTGCGTGGCCGCGAGCTATCCGGCCACGATCCAGCCAAGGCGATGAGAGCGGGTCTCGCCATGATCCATCAGCACTTCATGTTGGTCGAGGCGATGACGGTGGCGGAGAACGTCATGCTGGGCTGGCCCAGCGCAGGGCGCGTCCTGCGGCGCACCGAGGTCGCGACGCGGGTGCGGGAAGCCAGCCGCCGCTTCGGGCTGGATCTCGACCCGGCGGCGCGGGTCGCCGACCTGCCGCTCGGCCGGCGCCAGCGGGTGGAGATCCTCAAGGCGATCCTGCGAGGCGCCGAGCTGCTGATCCTGGACGAACCGACCTCCAACCTCGCACCGCCGGAAGTCTCAGGCCTGCTCGCGATCCTCCGCAGGTTGCGCGCCGAGGGCAAGGGGATCGTGTTCATCACCCACAAGCTGCCCGAGGCGCTGGCGGCCTGCGACGAGGTGGTGGTGCTGCGGGCCGGCCGGGTGGCGGGCCGCCTGCCGGTCGCGGGCGCGCAGGCAGCACAGCTTGCCGAGATGATGATGGGCCGCGCGGTCACGGCGGCGCATGCGCCTGTTCAACATGCACTCGGGCCAGGTTCGCTGGGGCCGGTGCGCCTGGCGCTGCGCGGGCTGCGGGCGCCGGGCCTCGCCGGCATCGACCTCGAACTGCGCGCGGGCGAGGTGGTGGGGGTCGCGGGCGTGGACGGCAACGGCCAGATCGAATTGGCGGAGACGCTGGCCGGGCTGCGCCGCGCCACCTCCGGCAGCGTTGTTTTGGACGGGCGGGACGTGACGCATGCGGGCGTCGCAGCGCGGGTGCGGGCCGGACTCGCCTACCTGCCGGCGGATCGCGCGCGAACGGCGCTGGTGCGGGATATGTCGATCGCCGAAAACTTCATGCTGCGTGATGCCGGACGCCCGGCGTATAGCCGCAACGGGCTGCTGTCCCGCGCCAGGCGGGACGCGCGGGCGCGCGGGCTGATGGCGGCCTACGACATCCGCGCGCCCGGCCCCGGTGCAGTGGTGGCGCGGCTGTCCGGCGGCAATCAGCAGAAGATCGTCGTGGCGCGGGAACTGGACCGCGCCCCGGCGGTGGTGGTCGCGCACCAGGCCACGTGGGGGCTCGATCCAGGCGCTGCGCGCTTCGTGCTGGACAGCTTGGTGGCGCTCCGCAACGCCGGGTCGGCCGTGCTCTACATCTCGTCGGAGCTGGAGGACGTGCTCGCGCTCGGCGACCGGATCGCGGTGCTGGCGGAGGGGCGGTTCGCCGGCGTGGTGACGCGCGAGGAGGTTTCCCGGCCGCAGATCGGCTTGTGGATGGCCGGACGGGCGGCGTGAGTGCTGGCCCGCGCGAACCCGGCCAGCCTACGCCCGCGATCACCCGGCAGCTGATGACCGCTCGCCTGCCGCGCCGCATCGGGGCCGCGGTGCTGCTTTCGCTGCTCTGCGCGGCGCTTCTGGTCGCGTTGTCCGGCGGCAACCCGCTCGCAGCGCTGGCCGCCCTCGCGGACGGGGCAGCCGGATCGCCGCACCAGCTCGGTGTCGCGCTGAACCGGGCCACGCCCTACCTGCTCAGCGGTATCGGGGTCGCCCTGTGCTTCCGTGCCGGGATCATCAACATCGGCGCGGAAGGCCAGGTCGCCCTCGGTGGATTGGGCGCCGCGGCGGCCGCATTCGCCGTCCCGATCGCCGACCCGTTGCTCGCGGCCGCGGCCGCGTTGCTGGGCGGCGCGCTGGCCGGCGCAGCCTGGTCGGCCCTCGCCACGGCGATCCACCTGGGCCGGCGCGTGCACGAGGTGCTGGTCACCCTGCTGCTCAATTTCGTGGCCTTGCTGCTGGTGCAGCAGGCGCTCGCCGGGCCGCTCGGCCAGCATGGGGCGGGCTTCCTGCAATCGCCGCTGATGCCGCCGCCGACCTGGCTGCCTCGGCTGCCCGGCCTGGATATCCATCCCGGCTTCCCACTCGCCGTGGCTGCCGCCGCCGTGCTCTCCTTCGCGCTGTGGCGGACTCCGTTCGGCTTCGCATTGCGGGTGGCGGGCAGCAGCCGGCCGGCCGCTGCCTATGCCGGGTTTCGGCTGGACCGCCTCACCTGGGGCGTGATGCTGCTGGCCGGGGCACTGGCCGGTCTCGCCGGCGGCATCGAGGTGCTGGGGGTCCATCGTCGGCTGATCGAGGGTTTCTCGCTCGGCTTCGGCTTCAAAGCAGTGACGGTGGCTCTGCTCGGGGCGCTGGAGCCGCTGGCGGTAGCGCCGGCGGCGCTGTTCGTGGGTTTGCTGGAGACTGGGTCGCAATCGATGCAGCGCCGGATCGGCGTGCCCTCGGCGCTGGTCACGGTGATCGAGGGGCTGACCATGCTGTTCGTGCTGGCCGCGACGGTGCGGCGGCGGCCGTGACCGACCTGGCCGCCGCCATCCGCATCGCCACGCCACTGCTGCTCGCGGCGCTGGGCGGCATCTTGTCCGAGCGCGCTGGAGTGTTCGCGGTGGGGCTGGAAGGCATGATGCTGGCCGGCGCCTTCGCCGCGATCATGGGCGCCTGGTTCTGCGGCAGCGAGTTGGCCGGAGTGCTGGCGGCACTTGCTGGCGGGGCGGCGATCGGGCTGGCCGTGGCACTGGTCGCAGTGCGCGGCCGGGCGGACAACATGGTCACCGGCTTGGCCGCCAACATCCTGGCTGCGGGGCTGACCTCCTACGGATTGCGCGTCGTGAGCGGCACTGGAAGGGCAGCGTCGATCCATCTGACGCCGCTGCCCGACTGGCCGGTGCCGGGCCTCGCGCGGCTGCCGTGGCTCGGCCCAATCCTGTTCGATCAGCCGCCCCTTACCTACGCCGCGGTGCTCGCCTGCGCGGCGCTGGCTGCATTCTTGTCCCGGACGCAAGCCGGGCTGATGTTACGGGCTGCCGGTGAGGCTCCGGAGGCCTTGTTCGCCGCTGGCGGCCGGCCGCTGCGGGTGCGGACGGCGGCGGTGGTCGCCGGCGCCGCCATAGCCGGATTGGGCGGGGCGGTGCTGTCGCTGCAGCAGGTCGGCACCTTCACCGACAGTATGACCGGAGGGCGCGGCTACCTCGCCCTAGCCTCCCTGATCGTCGGGCGGTGGACGCCGTGGGGCGCCGCGGCGGCCTGCCTTGCCTTCGGCGGGGCAGAGGTGTTCGCACTGCGGTTGCAGGCCGCCGGGATCGGCCTCAGCTCCTACTTGCTGCAGATGGCGCCCTACCTGATCGCGCTCGCGGTGCTGGCCGCCTCCGGGCGCTCGATACGGTTGCCGGCGGCGATCGGACGACCGCTTGAGGATTGAGGCTCAGGAGTGCCGCATGAACATCAACCAACCTGAAGTTTTGGCCGAGATGCAGGCCGTTTTCGCCCGCTACGAGGCGGCGCTGGTCGGCAATGACATCGCCGTGCTGGACGAACTGTTCTGGAACGATGGCCGCACCATCCGCTACGGCGTTTCCGAAAGTCTGTACGGCATCGAGGCCATCCGCAGTTTTCGCGCCGGCCAGCCTGCGGCCGGGCTGGATCGGCGGCTGGAGCGGACGGTGATTACGACCTACGGCCGTGACTTCGCCACCGCCTGCACCTTGTTCCATCGCGCGCCCGGACGCACGCCCGGGCAGGTCGGGCGGCAGATGCAGAGCTGGGCGCGGATGCCGCAGGGCTGGCGGGTGGTGGCGGCCCATGTCAGCATGATCGACGCACCGCCGGTCCCGCGTTCAACGCCCGCCATGACGTGACCCGCTACAACATGAGGTGGCGACGGACTTCGCCGGCCGTCACCTGCCCGGGTTCGATGCTCGCCACGATGCGGCCCTTCTCCATCACGTAGGAGCGGTCGCTGAGGGAGAGGATCGTGTCGAGGTTCTGCTCCACGAACAGGATCGTCGTGCCCAGTTCGCGGCAGAACGAGCGCAGCGCGGCGCAGATCAGCTGCACGATCGAGGGCTGGATGCCTTCCGAAGGCTCGTCCAGCAGCATGAGCGACGGATTGCCGATCAGGGCGCGGCCGATGGCGAGTTGCTGTTGCTCGCCGCCGGACATGGTGCCGGCAACCTGCCGGCGCCGTTCCAGCAGCCGGGGAAAGGACTCGAACACAAGGTCGGGCAGTTTTCGGCCAGAGGGACCGCCGATCAACCGGCCGACCTCCAGGTTCTCCTGCACGGTCATGCGGGGGAACACGTGGCGGCCCTGCGGGATGTAGCCGATGCCGAGCCGTGCCCGGCTCTCGGCAGGCAAGGCGGTGATGGCCTGCCCGAATAGCCGCACCGACCCGGCGGACGCGCTGAGCAGGCCGATCAGGCAGCGCATGGTGGTGGTCTTGCCCACTCCGTTGCGGCCGATCAGGCTGACGATCTCGCCCTTGCCGACCCGCAGGTCAACGCCCTGCAGGATCGGCGTCGCGCCGTAGCGTGCCCATAACCCAGCGACTTCCAGGACGGGGTCAGTGCTCAAGAGTGGCCTTGCCGAGGTAGATTTCAGCGACGCCCGGGTCGGCGATGATCGTGTCGATCGTCCCGCGCGCGAACACTTTGCCGAAATGGAGCACGGTGACCGTCTTGGCGACCTGCCGGACGAAGGCCATGTCATGCTCCACCACGAGCACCGTCATGCCCTCGGCGTTCAGGCGCAAGATGAGTTCACCGGTTCGGAAGGTCTCTTCCGGGGACATGCCAGCGGTCGGCTCATCGAGCAACAGCAGTTTCGGTTTCAGGGCCAGCGCCATGCCGATCTCGAGCCATTGCTGCTGGCCGTGCGACAACTCGCCGGCGAGCTTGGTCGCGCTTCCCGCAAGGTCGAGCAAAGCCAAAAGCCGCTCCTCTTCCAAGGCAAGCGCCGTCTTGGCCGCGTGGTGCTGCAGCGCGATATGGATATTCTGCCGGACAGGCAGCTCCTTGAAGACGGACGGAGTCTGCATCTTAATGCTCATGCCGCGCTTTACCCGCTGGAAAGGCAGCTCCGCCGTGACATCCTTCCCCTCGAACGCGATCCGCCCAGCGGTGGGCGGGTAGGTGCCGACGATCAGGCGGAACAGCGTGCTCTTGCCCGCCCCGTTGGGGCCGATCAGGCAATGGATATCACCGCGCTCCACATCGAGCGACACGTCGGAGACCGCCGTGAGGCCGCCGAAGGTCTTAAAGGCGTCGAGGGTCGATAGGATCGGGGGCACGGTCGTCACTCGCCAGCCGGCGCGGCAAGAACGGCGGCAGCCTCCCGTCGGCGTCGCCGGCTCGGCAGGCCGGCAAGGGTGATCAGGCCAAGGATGAATCCCTCAGGCACGAACATGACCGTGAGCAGGAGCAGCAAGCCGGTGAGCACCAGGGCTGCCTGTTGGCTGTACACGGTGAGCCATTGATAGGCGAACAGGAAGGCGAAGGAACCGAGAAGCGTTGCCGTCAGCTCCCGGCGTCCGGAGAACGACACCCAGACGATCGGCATCGCCGCCGCGGGCAGCCCGATGCTGGCAGGCGTGATGTACTGTCCCCAGGCGGTATAGAGCGCGCCGCTGAGACCCGCGAGCGCGCTGCCGATGCAGAAGATCGCCAGCCGGTATTTGCGGACGTCGTAGCCTAGCAGCTCGGCGCGTTGCTCGTCCTCACGGATGGCGACTACGACATTGCCGAAGCGGGAGTTCACCAGCATGCGCAAGCCGAAATAGACCACCAGCAGTAGGCCGATCAGCAGGAAGTAGAGAGCGGTGCCGTCGAACACGAGGGTGTGGCCGCCCCAGGGGATGTTCAGGGCCTTCATGCCTTTCATGCCGTTGAAGCCGTTGAGCCGGGCGCGACCGATCCTCCATTCAGGCCCGGCGGTCTGGCCGAGGAAGAAGGCGAGCACTAGCGTCGCGGCAAGCGTGACGATGCCGAAGAACACGCCGCCGACACGCCCCCAGATGAGGAAATAGCCGAGAACCGCGGCCACCCCGGCGGCCAGCAGCACGGACGCGGCGAGCGCCTCGAAGGTAGTGAAGCCTTTGCCACCCAGGTCAATGGCGATCACGCCGTAGGCGTAGCCGGAGACGCCGAAGAAAAAGGTTTGGCCGAACGACATGATGCCGCCGTAGCCCCACATCAGGCACAGGCCGAGGGCCATGAACAGCCAGATGAAGAAGTAGGCGAAGTTGCCGACATCGTAGGAGTCGGCGAAGAATGGGTAGGCCAACGCCAGACCGAGGCCGACGGCGAAGAGGCCCCAGAATTTCGGGCCGTGGCCCAGCGTCTGAGGGCCGTCGAGAAGCTTCAGCATCGCAGGGCCTTCCCTATCACCGCAAGCGCCTGTTGACCCAACCGGTAATCCCATCGGGCAGAACGCGGATCACCAGCATCACGGCGATCAGCATGCCGATCTGCCCGACGATCTGCCCATGCCATGCGTTCAGGCCGGTGCGGATGATGGCAAGGAGAACACCGGCAGGCGCGGTGCCCAGCAGCACGTTGGCGCCGCCGATCACCACCGTGACGAAGCTCTCCACCACGAAAGTCGAGCCCATCGTGGGGATGAGGCTCATGGTCGGCGCGTAGAGCCCTCCGCAGAGGCCGGCCAGCCCCGTGCCGAGCCCGAAGCTCAGCGCATAGACCCAGTTGATTTGAACGCCAAGAGCCCGCGCCATGGCGGCGTCCTGCATGGTGGCCCGCGCCATCACGCCGAACCGGGTGCGCATGAAAACGATGTAGATGAAGGCGAGGACGACCAGCGAGGCCGCGAAAAGGACCATGCGGTAGGTCGAGAAGGAGTAGTCACCGACGGTGAAGCTGCCGGGCGGAGTGCCGATCCCGCGTAAGCTCGATCCGATCACCAGCAGCGTCGCCTGCGTCGCCACGAGGCTGAGCCCCCAGGTTGCCAGCAGCGTGTCGGCCGGCCGGTCGTAGAAGCGCCGGATGATCAGCACTTCCACCAGGACGCCAACCAGGCCGGCGACGAGCGCGCCGCACAGCTGCGCCAGCACCAGGGGCAGGCCGAGGTTCACCATCCCCACCGTGACATAGGCGCCGCACATGACGAACTCGCCGTGCGCCATGTTGATGACGCCCATCATGCCGAACACGATCGCCAAACCAGCTGCCGACAGGATCAGGAAGGCGAACACGTCGGCAAACTGATAGAAATAGGAGAAAACTTCACCCAGCATTGGTTCGCCTCGGTTTCACCTGGAGCGCTACTTCTGAGGCAGGCTATTCGGGCTGTACTGCTCCTGCGGGTTGTCCTTGGTCAGGTCGCAGCCGACCGAGCCGAGCCAGTATGGTTGGATGACGCCGAAATCCTTGTCGACGTGGACGGCGTGCTTCTCGTCAACCGAGAGCAAATACATATGGTGGCTCATGTGCTGGCTTTTGGGGTCGAGGCAGATGGTTCCCTCCGGCGCGTCCACGCACACGTCGCCTGTTGCGATAACCTTGCGGATGTCTTCGAGCTTGGTCGACTTCGCCCGCTCGACCAGGGTTTTGTACAGGTATATGGTCACATAGGCGTTATAGCCCATGTCGTTGATGTAGGGCTCGTCTGGATATTTGGCGTGCCAGCGTTCCTTGAACGCGTCCGCCGCCGGCGTGTCGAGCTCCTCGAACCAGTTAGCCGCCGCGTGCATGTTGTTGAGCGCCGGCGGCTTGAACCTCTTATGCTCGAATCCCAGCATGATCTTGATCGACGAGCCCATCGGCAGGTTTAGCTTGGCGGCCGAGGCCTGCTCGAAGAAGCTGTCCTGCGCGTCGCCCACGTTGATGGTCAGCAGCCAGTCCGGCTTGGCTTTCTGGATGTTCTGGATGGTCTGGGCGAACTGGCTCACCCCGAGCGGGATGAACTCCTCGCCTACTACCGTGCCGTTGACGTCGGATTGCTTGAGGATGGCCTTATTCCACTCGGCCGACAGCTGGCCGAAATTATAGTCGGCCGCGATCACGTAGCTCTTCGGGCCGAAATTTTTCACCATGTACGGGATAAGGGTCGAGAATTGCTGCTCGGGGATGGCGCCCGTGCTGATCTCGTTGGCGTCGCACACGCCGCCCTCGTATTGGTTGGTGTAGAAGTACGGCGTGTCGCCCTTGTCGACGATCGGCCGGATGGCTTCGCGCGAGGCTGAGGTGATGCCGCCTATCAGAGCGTCGACACGGTCCCGCTCAAGGAGCCGGCGGGCGAATTCCTGGTAGCGCGCATTGTCGCCCTGCGGATCAAGGTGGGTCAGCTCGATCGGATGCCCCGAAATCCCGCCGGCCTTGTTGATCTCTTCCACAGCCAGCACCGACCCGTGCAGCTTTGGCAGGCCAATGGCCGCGAAATCGCCGGATATGTCCTCGATCAGGCCGACTTTGATCGGGCCGGCTTTGATCGGATCCGCGGCCATGGCGCCTTTGGCACCCAGGGCCGCCGCAACCAGTGCTGCAGCGCTTTGCAGCATCCGCGACCGTAAGCTCATCCTATTCCCCTTTTCGAGCCTATGACCGGTGACGCCGTTGCCGCTGCTTTCAAACGACAAGGTATTTCTTCAGGATCGATGCCCCGAGCGTGTATTTCGGGTCGACCATGTTGCCGAGGCGGACGCGCCCAGCCTGGCTGAGCAGCATGTATGCGTCGAGCTCATCGAACCCGTGTTCGGCGGCCATCCAGCGGACCAACTCGCGGTAGGCAATGCGGGCGGCATCCTCCATCGGGCGCGCGCTGCCGATCGTCATGATGAAATCCTTGGTCTCGAGCCGCGGCCAGCCGAAGCTCCAGCCTTTGATAAGGTCGACCTGCATCGTCACGGTCGCGCGCTGCTCGACGGCAACGCCGCTAAGCTCGCCGTCCCCCTGGGTCGCATGGCAGTCACCGACGAACAGATGGGCGCCGGGAATGTAGACGGGCAGGTAGATGATGCTGCCCGGCGCCACGTCCGGCAGGTCCATGTTCCCGCCATGATAGTCAGGCGTCACGGTCGGGATGGCCTCGATCTCGGGCGAGACGCCGATCGTGCCGATGAACGGCTCATAGGGCAGCACGAGTTTATCGCTCCAGTGCACGCCTTCGGCGTCGATGCGCATCTTGCGCACCCGTTCGGGCAGCGGCGCGTTCAGCATGGCAGTCGCGCCAGTTCCGACGAGGCCGCCGAATTCAAGAATCAGGGCGGTGGTGCCGGCGGGCTGCGCGCCGCGCGTCTCGACGGCTTTGATGTGGACGGCGAGGCAGTCGCCTTTCTCGGCGCCGCGGACGCTGATCGGCCCGCTCTGCGGGTTGAGGAAAGGGTGCCGGAGCTTCTCGCTCGGCTTGTCCTGCTCCGAAGTGATCTTGCCGCTGAACGCATCTTCCGTCTCGACCCTGACCACGTCACCCGGGTCGATCTCGAGAACCGGCTTGGAGTAGGGGCCGTAGACGAAATGATACTCGCCCTGGTCAGCCTCGGTGACCGCATGCTCACGGCCGGGCGCACCGCGCGCGACCCCGCGCTTGGCCATGATGGAGGTGCTCAGCCAGTCAACTTCGGTCATCGATGGGAACCTCGCGCAGGGTGGGAGCGGCGCCAGTCGGCGTCCGGCGGGAAGGCCGCATGGCGTCGTGCCTGCGGCTGTGGAGGGGCGATGCCTGGCAACACGATTGAAGCGGTTCTCCGTGGATAGCCAGGCAGGTAAGCACCTCCCGTGCCACCCGGCAGATTTGTTCACCTCAGCCTTTTGATTTCGATCTACGTGCAAGTGCGTCTTTCGGAAGCAGTCGGGTGATCGCTTGGCAGGCGCTTTGGGCAAAGCCGGCCGGCAAGGCCATGCAATGAGGCGTGCAGAACCGGTTTTGCTACCAACACCAGTGGCTTCAGACGCTGATCTGTTGGGGAGCAAGGCTGGGCTCTGCCCAAACCCGCCAAAGGCCTGAGGCCTCTGGAAACCCTTCTATTAAGCAAATGGACTCCACTTGCTTGACGGTCATTCCCAAGAGTCGTTGGTATAAGCTTCAGACCCAATTGGGTCTGAAGCTTGGTTTGTCGTCGATTGCCGTTCCGTCAGGAGCCCTGCCATGGCCCAGTCCGCCGCCTTCGAATCGCTTGTCGGTGTGTCCGGGCGCATTCGGCGGCGCGAAGTGTCCTCGCGTGATGTCACGGTCGCCACGCTCGACCGTATCGCTGCGCTCGACGGCCTCTATCGCAGCTATGCCACGGTGCTGGCCGACCGCGCGCTGGCCCGCGCCGAGGCTGCCGACCGGGAGATCGGCAAGGGCCTCTCGCGAGGGACCCTTCATGGCGTGCCGATCGCGGTCAAGGACCTCTGCAACACCAGCTTCGCCCCGACGGGCGCGGGCACGGCGATCTTCAAGTCGTGGACGCCGGACCACAACGCGACGGTGGTGGACCGCCTCGAACAAGCCGGTGCCGTGATCCTGGGCAAGCTCAGCATGACGGAAGGCGCCTACACCAGCCACCATCCCGACAATCCTCCGCCTCTCAATCCCTGGGGCACCGATTACTGGGTCGGCTCGTCATCGACGGGCTCGGGCGTCGCGACCGCCGCTGGGCTTTGCTACGGCTCCATCGGGTCGGACACCGGAGGGTCGATCCGCTTTCCGTCCGCGACCTGCGGGCTGACCGGGATCAAGCCGAGCTGGGGGCGCGTCAGCCGGTTCGGGGTGTTCCCCCTGGCCGCTTCGCTCGACCACGTCGGTCCCATGACGCGCAGCGCCCAGGACGCTGCAGCCATGCTCGAAGTGATCGCTGGCGCCGACCCGCTCGATCCGACGACACTGAAAGCCGCCGCCTCGAACTATCTCCCAGGGCTCGACGGCAATGTCCGCGGCGTCACGATCGGCATTGATCGAAGCTTCGCCAGCGAGGGGGTCGACGCGGAGGTGGCGGCAGCGGTGCGTGAAGCCGAGAATATCCTAGCCAGCCTCGGCGCGCGTATCCGGGAGATCAAGGTCCCACCGACTGACAAGCTGGTCCGCGGCTGGATACCGTTCTGCTCGGCGGAGACCGCGCTTACGCACCGCGCCACCTATCCCGCCCGCGCGGCCGCTTACGGACCGGACCTGGCTGCGCTCATCGACCAGGGCCGGGCTCTCGGTGCCATGGAGCTCGGCGACATTTATCACGATCGCCTTGCCTTCTCAGGCGCCCTCGCGGCCGTGTTCGAGGACGTGGATCTGGTGCTCATGCCGACCATGCCGGTCGCGACGCCCAGCCTTTCCCGGATGAGCGAGTACGGGCAAGATCCGGACGTGCTGCTGCGCATCCTGCGCTTCACCGCACCCTTCAACTTCTCCGGCAGCCCCACGATCACGCTGCCCAGCGGGATCGACCGTGCCGGCATGCCGCTCAGCCTGCAGCTCGTTGGGCGGCATTTAGCCGAAGATCTGCTGTGCCGTTCGGGGCACGCCTTCCAACGGGTGACTGACTGGCACACGCGCCATCCGCCCGCGCTGACCTGAGTTCTCCGCTTGCCAGGTTGTCTCTGGGTGAATGCGGAGTGATCTAACTGATCGAGTTTACCGATGGCAGAAGCTTATCATGAGACCTGTGCGCGGGTGGCTTGATGCGACGCGGTTTGATCTGATTCGATGCTGTCCTGAGTGGGATGGGAGGCCAGCATGGCGCGGCGTCGGATTGGGCAGGAGCGGCTAGCGGTGGTCGGCACGCGACCGCGCGGCAGCACATCGCTCGACGAGGGGACCGCTTTGGTGGACTGGACGGAGATGGACCGCCTGTTCGCGGGCATCTCGGCCTCAGCCAAAGGCGAAAGGCTGGCTGCCGCTGGCGCTGCCGCTGGCAATGTGGCACGATCTTTTGGACGTGCGCCTGACCGAGTCGTTGGACGACCGCTGCAGTTTCCACCGGTTCTACAGGTTCGCTGCTGACGAGCCGACGCCGGAGCGCACCAGCTTTGTCCGCTTCCGCGCCGAGTTGGTGCGCCGCGGGTTGGATCGGACGCTGTTCGAGGCCGTCACGCGCCAGCTTGACGCGCGCGGCGTCGTGGTCCGCACGGGCACGCTGGTGGACGCGACGCTGCTCCCGTCCGCCAGTACCCAGCACGACCCGGAGGCGAAGCTGTCCAAGGTGTAGATATCAGCGCTGATTGGCACTCTCTGTCAGCGGTAAATGTCATGCCACGGCGTGGCGCACCTCTCGCAAAGGAACCGTTGCCTGGGCTTAGAGGACACGGCACGCATCAGGCGCGCGGTATGGACCGGCCCGCGAGAAGCGGAGTGTACGCGGCGAGCCTGCGGGATACGAATTCCGTGAAGAGCCGCACGCGCTTCGTCTTGCGTGCTTCGCCCTGCGTGAGAAGCCAGACCAGTCCATACAGATGAAGGTCCGTATTGGGCACCCTCACCAATAGGGAATCGGCATCCCCGACGAAACACGGCAGCGCCGTAATGCCGATACCTTGCCGGACCGCCGCGATTTGCGCTTCGAAATCCGTGGTCCTGAACGGAACCCCGGCTGTGCGAGCCTCCCCCTCACGGGTCCACTCCGGTACTCCATGACCGCTTATGGCGATCCACCTGGGGTCCGGCGGACCGGCCCGCCAATCGGCGAGGCGATCGGCGGACATGTAGAAGCCGCCGAACAGCTCCGGCCCCTTCAGACCATGAAGATTGAGCGGCAGGGCTTCGCGGTCGTAAACGACGCGGATCGCAACGTCGGCGTCCCGGTTGGTCAGGTTCGCCAGCTCGCCGGACGGCAGGATTTCCATCTCGATGTCGGGATGCAGACGCGTGAAGTCGGCGAAGTCGGGCATAAGCAGGTGCCCTGCCAGAGGCGGCGGCAGTGTCACTCGCAGAAGCCCGCGCACGCTCTGATCGCGCCCGAAGACGCGCGTCTCCAACTGGTGCGAGGATGCTTCCATCTGGCTTGCGAGTTCGAGGACCTCCTCGCCCGCGGCCGTCAAGCGGTAGCCCGACGGCCGCTTTTCGAACATTTCCGCCCCAAGGCGTTCTTCGAGCTGTCCGATGCGTCGTAATACGGTCGAGTGATACACGCCAAGGCGCTCGGCACCCGCCCGCAGTGAACCTCCACGCGCCACGGCGAGAAAGTAACGAACGTCATCCCAGTCGATCATGGTACAACCTGGCACCGCGAGCTAGGCTTTTCAAATCCCGCTTCGACCGTGCGGTGCAGAAGTACGGCCGACATGTAGCCTTCGCACTGCCTGACCGGACTGTTTTCGCACCACCGATGTGTGCGCCTGCCCACTGATAGCGCCGAAGGCCTGCGCCTACCTCAGTGATGCACAGTTTCCGCGCAACTTCGACGATGGGTGAATGACATGAATAGATTGAATGGAAAGACCGCCGTGATCACTGGCGGCGCTACCGGCATTGGCCTTGCAGCAGCAAAGCGTTTCGTCGAGGAAGGCGCCTTCGTATTCATCTACGGCCGCCGGCAGGACGTGCTCGACGTGGCGGTTGCCGAACTCGGGCCCAACGCACGCGCGGTGAAAGGGTCGGTTTCCGATCAGGCCGACCTCGACCGGCTTTACGCTGCGGTGAAGGCGGAGCGCGGAACCCTCGATATCGTCTTTGCCAATGCCGGGGCGGGAAGCCCGCTTCCGCTTGGCCAGATTACCGCCGAGCACATCGACGAAACCTTCGACACCAATGTGAAGGGTACGATCTTCACGGTCCAGACGGCACTGCCGCTGATGGGCGAGGGCGGTTCGATCATCCTGACCGGATCGAGCGCCGGCACCACGGGCGCCCCAGGGTTCACGGCTTACAGCGCGAGCAAGGCGGCAGTGCGCAACCTCGCGCGGACCTGGGCGGAGGATCTGAAGGGCACCGGCATCCGGGTAAACGTGCTGTCGCCCGGGGCGACGGCGACCGAACTCGCGAAGGCAGCGCTCGGTGAGGAGGGCCAGAAGGCCTACGGTGCCATGACTCCGCTGCTGCGCATGGCCGATCCGGCGGAAATTGGAGCTGCGGCTGCCTTTCTTGCGTCGTCGGACAGCAGCTTCATGACCGCCAGCGAACTCGCCGTCGACGGCGGCCTGGCGCAGCTCTGATGCACCACGCCCGGCCGGTCTGACGCGCTGCGCGCGGCCGGGCACTCGATACGACTATTCCACCGTTACCCCATCGGGAGTCCCGCAGGGGCCAGCCTGAAGGAGAAGTTTCATGAGCTACGCAATTATCGGTTTCGGGAATATCGGGCGGGCTCTGGCCAAGCCGTTTGCCCGAAACGGCATCGAAGTATCCGTTGCAACCACGCGCGACCCGAAGAGCTTTGCATCCGATGCGGCTGCGATCGGACCTGGGATCGTTCCCAAGACGCTGGCGGAGTCCGTCAAGGCAGACGTCATCTTCTTGGCTGTCCGTTTCGAGGCGCACCCGGATGTCGCAAAGGCGCTCCCCACCTGGCAGGGGAAGACCATCGTCGATGTGACCAATGCCTACGGTGTGCCCCCTGAGGAACTGGGCGGACAGCCTTCTTCCAGGTTCATCGCGCAGGCTTTCCCTGGCGCAAGACTGGTCAAGGGCTTCAACCATTTGGTCGCGGGCGTCCTCGACCAGGATCCGGCCGTGCATGGCGGCAAGCGAGCCGTGTTCCTAGCGAGCGACGATGACGACGCCGCAGCGGCGATTGCTGAACTCGCGGAGAGTCTCGGTTTCGCGCCGATCAAACTTGGCGGGCTTTCCGAAGGCGGACTGCTTGTGCAGGCGCGCGGCAATAGTTGGGGTCGGCTGATCTTCAAGAACCTGGTCAAGTTCGACTGACAGATACGACGCCTCAATCGTTTCGGACAACACGCACGCGATCGGTCGGACGCAGTCCGTTCCGCAGTATGGAGTAGATGCTATGAGCACCGAGAAGAACGTCCAGACCGTGAAGGATTTCTTTGCCGCGATCGGAAGCGGCGACAAGGAGGGTCTGCTGGCGCTGGTTGCCGAAGACATCGAGTGGATCATCCCGGGCGAGGACTGGCCGCTGGCCGGTACGCACCGTGGGCATGCCGGGGTGGCTGACGCATTTCAGAGGGCTTCCGAAGAGGTGCCGTTTTCCTATCCAGAGCCCCCCGAATTTGTAGCGCAGGGTGATCGGGTTATCGTCATCGGCTTCGCCAAAGGGAAGATCAAAGCCACGAACAAGACGTTCGACGACCATTTCGTCTTCGCCATTACTGTCCGAGACGGCAAGCTGGCAAACATCCGGGAATATGTCGACACGCAGGCATTGGCGTGGGCCGCGCAGGTGGACGCGTCCGCGCCGGCGTAGCACTGGCCGTTTGCTGCCATCGGTTCAGGGTGGACGGTAGGCGAGCCGTGATCGACCCCGCGCACGTCGCTGGCTCACCAAATGCCCAAACATGACGGAGATTCCGATGTACGACCAATCCAAGGTATCCGAGTTGATCCGGTTCTCACGCGTAGATGCGGGTTGCACCGTCATCGACGTCTACCCAGGTGACGGCGACTGGACGCGTCTCTTCTCCGATGCCGTGGGACCCGAGGGACGGGTCTACGGCTTCGTGCCGACCGAAATTGCCGACGTGAAGAACGATCAGGTCGATCGTATGCGGACGCTCGCCAAAGAGCCGGGCCGGGACAATGTCGAAGCCGTCTCGGCGGACCTCGTGGCCATGCCGGAGGTCACGCAACCGGCGGATGTTCTCTGGCTGCACTTGTTCTACCACGATCTTCACACCGCGCTGATCCAGACCAGGGGAGCGACGGCAGCCAGATTCAACCGGGCCGTTTATGAGCGGCTCAAGTCCGGCGGGTTCTACGTCATAATCGACCATGCCGGCGCGGCCGGAGCTGGCACGAGCGACACTCAGTCGCTGCATCGGATCGATCCTGCATCTGTCTGCGAAGAGGTGGAGGCGGCCGGTTTCGTACTGGACGCGGAAAGCACCATCCTAGCTAATAAGGATGATCCGCACTCGATTAAGGTGTTCGATCCCTCGATTAAGGGCGAGACCGATCGCTTCGTATATCGGTTTCTTAAGCCCTGACAGGTGCCGTTGGCAAATACTGCGATAGTCAGAGAAGTGCCAGAGCATCGTATGCCGCAATCGCAAGCGCTTGCTGTTGATCAAGCCGCCTTTACCGCAGTCACGGCGGGTTGGCGTCCAAGTGTCCGGTACACGGTTGGACGCGATATGGAAAACACCTCGGCAAGATCACTGATCGAGTAGTCGTCGGTGTCATACATTCGGCGCAACTCCTTCTGCTGGCGATCCGACAGCTTGGGCTTCTTGCCACGCAGCTTTCCCTTGGACCGGGCGACCGCCATACCTTCGCGCGTTCTCATCCGGATTAGGTCAGCCTCGAACTCGGCAAACGTGGCTAGGATGTTAAAGAACAGCTTTCCCATCGGGTCGGACGGATCATGAACACTGGCCCCGAGCTGTAACTTGACGCCTCTTACCGCGAGATCATCGCCGATCGCACGCGCGTCAGGCACCGATCGCGCAAGCCTATCAAGTTTTGGCACCACGAGCGTGTCGCCGCTTCGTACCGCCGCGAGCGCCTGATCCAGACCGGGCCGAGTCCGGTTCGTCCCGGTAAAGCCCTTATCGGTGTAAATGCGATCGACCGCGACACCGAGTTTCACCAGCGCGTCCTGCTGGGCAGCAAGGTCCTGTTTGTCAGTGGAACAGCGGGCGTAGCCGATCAGCGTTTGCGTCATAAGAGAAACTGTAACGTAAAGGGGTCCCTCAACGCAAAAGATATAGTACCATCTATGTGAGACTCGGCTTTTGGCGGTTTCCCGTGCCTCGACAGGTCAGCCAGCGACCGTCCGCTGAACGATCCTCTTTCGGACGGGGCAGATCACCATGACCGATGATCGAAAGCCGGAACCGGGAAGCGCCGAAGTCGCGAAACGGATGGCCGTGCTTCGTCGGCATCTCCATGATGCGGTGCCGCTGGGGGAGGCCGCGACCGACGCGGGCATATCGATCCGCACTGCTCGCCGCTGGCTCACCCGCTACCGTGCCGATGGTCCGGCAGGATTGGCACGTCCGACCCGACCAGAGGCCGGAAAACGCACCTTCCCGAAAGAACTGGTCGAACTGGTCGAGGGCATGGCGCTGCTCAAACCGCCGCCATCGATCGTGACCATCCACCGTCGTCTCGCGGCTATCGTCGGCGAACGGAAATGGCGAATGCCGTCCTATGGCAGCGTGCGGGATATCGTGCGTCGGATCGACCCGGCGATGCTGACCTTGGCTCATGAAGGTGCTGCCGCCTTTCGCGATAAGTTCGAGCTGGTGCATCGGCACTGCGCCGAACGCCCCAATGCAATCTGGCAAGCCGATCACACCCAGCTCGATATCCTGATCCTCGATGCAGGCGGTCGCCCGGTGCGGCCGTGGCTGACGACGGTGCTGGACGATCACTCGCGCGTGATCGCGGGCTACATGGTTTTCCTCGGCGCGCCCTCCGCGCTCAACACCTCGCTCGCGCTGCGACAGGCGATCTGGCGCAAGGCCGATCCGGCTTGGCCGGTGTGCGGCATTCCCGATGTGCTTTACGTCGATCACGGATCGGACTTCACCAGCCTTCATCTCGAACAGGCTACGGCCGATCTTCGTATCCGGCTGATCTACTCTGCCGTCGCCCGTCCACAGGGGCGCGGCAAGATCGAGCGGCTGTTTCGCACCATCAACACCGAGCTACTGGCAGAACTGCCGGGCAATCTTCGTAACGGCAAAGCGGTTTCGCCGCCTCGCTTGACGCTTCCCGAACTGGACGCCGTGATCGGCGCTTACATCGTGGCGACCTACAACGCCCGCCCACACCGCGCGATCGGCGTGCCGCCTGTGGATGCGTGGCGCGGCGATGGCTGGCTGTCCCGGATGCCGGAAACACTGGAGGAACTGGACGCGCTGCTGGTCATGGTCGCCAAACCGCGCATCGTCCACCGCGACGGCATCCGTTTCGAGGGGCTGCGCTACTTCAATTCCACACTCGCCGCCTATGTCGGCGAGCCGGTGACGATCCGCTACGATCCTCGCGACGTAGGCGAAGTTCGGGTGTTCCATCGCAACGCCTTTCTGTGCCGCGCCGTCAGCCCCGATCATGCCGGCCTGACCATCACGCTCAAGGATGTTCAGGCCGCCCGCCTCGCCTATCGCCGCCGCCTGCGAAGCGAAATCCGAGAGCGGAAGGCCCGCGTTGCGGACTATCTGCCCGCGATCCTGCGCCCGCCCGGTTCAAACCCCGCGCAGGCACCAACGCCGAAACTCAGATCTACCAAGCCCCCCGAGCCGATACGCAGCAAGCTGCGTCTCCGCACCTATTACGAGGGCGAGTGATGGCAGACGGCAGCGCCCGCGCCACCAGCTTCATTTCGACGCAGGAACATCGCCGCTTCACCGAGTTTGCCAATGCCGTCCGCAAGCACCGCTACATCGGCCTATGTCACGGCACCGCTGGCGTCGGCAAAACCCTGTCTGCGCGCCGCTACGCGCGCTGGGACGGCGCAGTCGATCTGCTCATGACCTGGGGTCCGCGTCAGCCGTCCGACCTCAAGATATATGCCGACCTCGCTCGTGCGCGTGCCGTGTTCTATACGCCGACAGTCGGCAGCACGCTGCGCGAGCTTCGTCAGGACCTGCCGCGCCTCATCGATCGTGCGTATTCCGACGCAAACCAGCCGGCGATTCCGATTCATTCCAGCCGGTGATT
>CAXTPP010000018.1:0-36596 GCA_964246185.1 uncultured Acetobacteraceae bacterium | reverse complement strand
GGGTGGGGCTGGGCAGGCTCTGCTCGCCCATCGGCGGCATGGCCAGCCCGTATGCCTGCCGCAGCATCGCCGCGGTGCCGTCATCGGAGCCGTCGTCGGCCAGCAGGATGGCGTCGGCGGGGCTGGCCTGGGCGAACAGCGCGGCCAGCGTGACCGGCAGCACGCCCGCCTCGTTGCGCGCCGCCACGATGATCGTGGCCGCCGGCATGGCCCCGGGCTGATCCGGCGGCGCCGGCCGCAGCAGCGCCAGCGTCTGCCAGAACACGAAGGCGAGCAGCACCGTGTCGTAGGCGATGTAGGCCAGCCCAGCCGACCAGGCCCACAGCCCGCCGCCGCCGAACGCCCGCGCGAACAGCAGCACCCACAGCAGCAGCGCGCCGCCATGGATCAGCCGGCTGCGCAGCGGGGTAGGCGGCGGCGCGAACCGGGGGGACGTCGCATGACGGATGCGCGCGAGCTGCTGTTCAATGGCGTCGGCGGTCATGGCTGGCCCTTGGAAGCACGAGCGCCCGTGGGGCTTTGCGCCGGGCCGGACGGTCGGGCATTCTCTACATGGCGCTGCAACCGGGTTTTGCAGGCCCGTTGCACGCAGGGAGGCGGCCAAGGCCATGGAAGTTGCCAATCGTTACACACGCACGGCGATGCTGCTGCATTGGCTGGTGGCGCTGCTGATCGTGGCGAACGTCGTGCTGGCCTGGGTGGTGGACCTGTTGCCCGAAGGCTGGGCCCGCCCGACGATCGACACGCACAAGTCGATCGGCATCACCGTGCTCGGCCTGGCTTTGCTGCGCGTGCTGTGGCGGCTGTCCCACAAGCCGCCGGCGCTGCCGCGCTCGTACCCGCGGCTGGAGCGGGCCGGGGCGCACGCCGCGCACTTGATGCTGTACGGGTTGATCCTGGGCCTGCCGATCTCCGGCTGGATCCACGACTCCGCCTTCAAGGATGCGGCGGCGCATCCGCTCTACTTGTTCGGGCTGGTCCCCTGGCCGCGCATCGCCCCCATCATGGCGCTTGACCCGGCGACCAAGGAGCACGTCCATACCCTCTGGTTCCAGATCCACAGCTCGCTCGCCTACCTGCTGTACGGGCTGCTCGCGCTGCACGTGCTGGGCGCGCTGAAGCACCAGTTCGTGGACAAGGAGGCGGAGCTGGGCCGGATGCTGCCCTGGGGCCGCGCCGCCGCAGCACCCCGCGCGTTGCAGGACGCGGCTGATTGACCCGCTACGTCCTGCGCCGCGCCGTCCAGGCCGCCATCGTGTTGCTGGTGATGTCGTTCGTCATCTACAGCCTGATCGGCCTCATGCCGGGGGACCCGATCGACGTGATGATCGCCTCCAACCCCGGCGCAACGCCCGAGGTGGTGGCGCACCTGCGGGCGATCTACGGCCTCGACCAGCCCATCGCCCTGCGCTACTGGCACTGGCTGGCCGCCGCCTTGCAGGGTGATTTCGGCTTTTCCCGCACCCACTCGCAGCCGGTGATGGAGGTGCTGCTGCCCGCCCTGTGGGTCACCTGCAAGCTGATGCTGGCCTCGTTCGTGCTCTCCATCGTGCTCGCCTTCGCGCTCGGCGTGGCGGCGGCGCTGCGGCCCGGCGGCGTGCTGGACGGCGCGGTCAGCCTGTTCGCCTTCGCCGGCATCTCCGTGCCGGTGTTCTGGCTGGCGCTGGTGCTGATCCTGGTGTTCGCGGTGCAGCTGCACTGGTTCCCCGCCAGCGGCCTCAGCACCGTGGGGGACGGCGGCTGGCGCGACCAGCTGCGCCACCTGACGCTGCCGGTGGCGACGCTCGCGCTGGCCAGCACCGGGCAGTTCACCCGCTTCGTCCGCGCCTCCATGATCGAGACGCTGCGGATGGACCACGTCCGCACCGCGCGGGCCAAGGGCGCGGGCGAGGGCCGGGTGGTGCTGGTCCACGCGCTGCGCAACGCGCTGATCCCGGTGGTGACGGTGATGGCGCTCAGCTTCGGCAGCCTGTTCAGCGGCGCGCTGGTGACGGAGACCATGTTCGCCGCCCCCGGCATGGGCAAGATGATCTACGACGCCATCCTGGGCAACGACTTCAACCTCGCCCTGACCGGCCTGCTGTTCGCCACCCTCGTCACCCTGCTGAGCAACCTGGCCGCCGACCTCGCCTACGGCTGGCTCGACCCGCGGATCAGCCTGTGAGCGTCGAGCAAGCCAGGCCAAAGGCTCCGCCTCTGGACTCCGCCAAAGGCAGGGCCTTTGGAATCCATTTGTATAAACGGTTTCCAAAGGCCTCAGGCCTTTGGCGGGTCTGGGCAGAGCCCAGCCTTGCTTTCCAGCAAGTCGGTATCTGATGCCATTGGCATTGGAGTCCGGGCGCGTCGTCTCCCGCGCCGTCTCCCCCTGGCGGCTGCGCTGGCGGCGGTTCCGCACCCACCGCACCGGCATGGCCAGCCTGGTGATCCTGGCGCTGCTGCTGCTGTTCGCCCTGGCTGCCTGGCCCATGGCGGCCCTGCTGGGCATCGACCCCTACCAGACCGACCTACTCTCGCAGTACGGCCCGCCTTCGCCGCAGCACCCGCTCGGCACCGACGACGCGGGGCGGGACGAGCTGGTGCGGCTGATGCTGGGCGGCCAGGTGTCCCTGCTGGTGGGGGTGCTGTCCACCGTGTTCGGCAGCGCGGTCGGGCTGCTGGTCGGCGTGGTGGCGGGCTACATCGGCGGCCGCACGGACGGGCTGCTGATGCGCTTCACCGACGGGGTGATCGCCCTGCCGCTGCTGCCGCTGCTGATCGTGCTGGGCGCGCTGGACCTGACCAAGCTCGGCTTCTCCGCCGATTTCGCCCGCTCGCCCGCCGCCGGGTTCTGGCGCGTGGTGGTGATCATCGCCCTGGTGGACTGGACCGGCATCGCCCGCCTGACCCGCGCCGCCACGCTGGCGCTGCGGGAGCGGGACTACGTGCGCTCCGCCCGGGCCAGCGGCGGCAGCGCGGCCTACGTCATGGCGTCGCACATCCTGCCCAACGTGGCGACGCCGCTGATCGTGGCGGTGACGCTGACGGTGGGCCGGGTGATCCTGTTCGAGAGCGTGCTGAGCTTCCTGGGCTTCGGCATCGTGGTGCCCACGCCGTCCTGGGGCAACATGCTGAACAACGCGCAGGAGCTGGTGAACACCGATCCGGCGCTCGCGATCTACCCGGGGGTGCTGATTTTCGTGACCGTGATCGCGGTGAACTTCCTGGGCGACGGGCTGCAGCACGCCTTCGACCCGCGGAGCGAGCGGTGACGCTGGAAAACGTGGCCAGCCTAGCCACCGCCGACGACATCCACGCCTGCTTCCGCCTGCTGCTGGGGCGCGAGCCGTCGGCCGCGGAGTGGGCAGGCCATTCGGCTCTGGCCGGGCAGCCGCTCGCGGGCGCCGTCAAGCATTACCTGGACAGTCCGGAATTCGCTGCCCGTGGCCTCGTGGCCGGGCTGCGGATCGCCTCCCTGGCGCTCAGCTCGCTGAACGGAGTCGGCGTCTACACGTCCGACGACGACCTTGCGGTGGGGCGGCACGTCGCGGCCGGGCACTATGAGCCAGCCGTCGCGGAGGTGTTCCGCCGCCATCTGCGCCCGGGCATGACGGCGCTCGACATCGGCGCCAACATCGGCGTGTTCACGATGCTGGCCGCCTCGCTGGTCGGGCCGACCGGGCATGTCCTGGCGGTGGAGCCGAACGGAGACAACGTCAGGATGATCGAGGCCAGCCGCCGAGCCAATCAGTTCAGCCACGTCGCCATCGCCTTCTGCGCCGTCGGGGCAGGGCCAGGGCTGCTCGGGTTGCAAACCGCGTTCTCGAACGGGGTGACGGCGCCGCTCGGACAGGAACTCGGCGCACTGATGAGTGCGCGGCTGGTGGCCAGCTTTCCCCTCGCGGCCATCGTGCCGCCCGGGCGGCCGATCGACTTCATCAAGATCGACATCGAGGGAGCCGAGCACGTGGCGCTGTCGGGAGCAGCGGAGCTGCTGCGCCGGGACCGGCCGGTGATCGTCAGCGAGTTCAGCCCGGTGCTGCTGCAATCGAACTCCGGCGTGAGTGGGGAGGCCTACGCCGACTTCCTGACCGCACTCGGATACCGGATCGAGGTGATCCTGGATGGCGGCGTTACGGCGCACTGCCCGGATGCCGCCTCTGTCATGGCCTGCCACCGGGCCAGCGGCGGCGACCACATCGACCTGTTGCTGACCCCGGACGACGGGCCGACCCGGCGTTGACAGCCGCCGCCGGTCCGGCCCGCCGCCTCGTCTTCGCCAACCAGCTGCGCGGGGCCGCGGCGCTGATGGTCGTGCTGGTCCACTACACCGTCGTCGTGCAGACGCTTCGCCCGGACGTGGCCTGGGTGGTGGCAGCGCCGCCGCTCGACACCCGGGTCGCCGCGGTGGCGCTGTGGCTGCGCGCGCTGCCGGTCGATCTCGGCAGCATGGGCGTCGGGCTGTTCTTCCTTATCAGCGGCTTCGTCATCCCGTTCTCGCTGGAGGGCACGACGGGCGGCGGCTTCCTGCTCGCCCGGGCGGCGCGCATCCTGCCGACCTTCTGGGCCGCGCTGCTGCTCGAGTATGCGGCGGTCGCGGCCAGCAGCGCCTACTGGCACCGCCCGGCGGCGTACGCCTGGCAGGGCTACGTGGTGAACGGCCTGCTGATCGAGACGCTGGCCGGGCGGCAGACCGTCGACTGGGTGAGCTGGACGCTGTCCATCGAGGCCAAGTTCTACCTCCTGGCCGCCCTGTGCCGGACGCCCCTGCTGAGAGGCGGCCTGCGCTTTCCATTCCTCTGCGCCGCCGCCGCCCTGGCCCTCAACGCCGCGGTCGGCCAGGGGCTGGCGCCGGTTTCGCGCGAGCTGGATTCGGAATCGATCTTCCTGCTCGTCATCCTGATCGGCACGCTGTTCCACGCCCACTATGCCGGCCGGGTGTCCAGCCGGCAGCTGGCGGCCGGAACGGCTGGGATGCTCGCGTCGATGGCGCTGTGCTGGCGCTGCGGCCCGCTGGCCGACGAGACGGCGGCGCGCTGCATCAGCCTGTCGGCCGCAGTGGCGGTGTTCGCGGCGGCCTATCATCAGCGCGGCCGGTTCCGCCCCAGCCGCATGCTCGACGCCGCCGCCGCGGTCAGCTACCCGCTGTACCTGGTGCACGCGGTGCTCGGCTTCACCGTGATATCCTTCCTGATGATGGCCTGGCGCGTGCCCTACGCGGTCGCAGCCCCAGCCGGCTTCGTCCTCTGCCTGGCGGCGGCGGCGGCGCTGCACCGGTTCGTGGAACAGCCGACCATGCGCTGGGGACGTCGGGCGGCGCGGCGCTTTCCCCTGTCGTTCATAGCCGCCCATCCTGAACATCAGGCAAGGCCAGATGCTCTGCCTCTGGACTCCGCCAAAGGCAGAGCCTTTGGAATCCATTTGTTTAAATAAACGGTTTCCAAAGGCCTCCGGCCTTTGGCGGGTCTGGGCAGAGCCCAGCCTTGCGCGTGCCCCCGGCACGGCGAAGTGCAACCAATTGCAACGTTCGCTCCCGCTGCAGCGCCGCAGCGCCTAGCATAGTGCGATGGAAACCATGCCGCACATCCTGGTCGTGGACGACGACCGGGAAATCCGCGATCTGCTCGCCCGCTTCCTCGAGCGCCACCGGTTCCGCGTGACGGCCGTGCGGGATGCGCGGGAGGCCCGGCGCACCTGGCCCACCGCGCACTTCCAGCTGGTCGTGCTGGACCTGATGCTGCCGGGCGAGGGCGGGCTGGACCTGGCGCGCTGGATGCGCACGCAGGGCGACGTGCCGATCGTGATGCTGACCGCGATGGGCGAGGAGACCGACCGCATCATCGGCCTGGAGCTGGGCGCCGACGACTACGTGCCCAAGCCGTTCAACCCGCGTGAGCTGCTGGCCCGGGTGCGCGCCGTGCTGCGCCGCACGGCGGACCGCAGCGGCCGCCGGGTCGATGAGCTGGGCGCGTTGCGGTTCGCCGGCTGGACGCTGGAGCCGCCGCGCCGCCGCCTGCTCAACCCGGAGGGCGTGGAGGTGCCGCTGACCGGCGGCGAGTACGACCTGCTGCTGGCGCTGGTGGAACGGGCCAACCGGGTGCTGACCCGGGACATGCTGCTGGACCTGCTGCGAGGCCGTCAGGCGGGGCCGTTCGACCGAGCGATCGACGTGGCGATCAGCCGGCTGCGCCGCAAGCTGGAGGATGACGGGCGGCAGGCGCAGCTCATCAAGACGGTGCGGGGCGGCGGCTACGTGCTGGCGGCGGACGTGCAGCGGGGGTGCCAGCACGGGTGATTGCTGACCTGGTCAAGCGACTGTGGCCCCGCAGCCTGGCCAACCGGACCGCGCTCGTGCTGCTGGCGGGGCTTGCCATGGTGCAGGCGGGCGGGCTGCTGATCTATATGCTGGACCGGATGGACCTGGTGCACCTTGCCCAGGCACAGGAGTTTGGCCAGCAGATCGACAATGCCTACCGCGCCGTGGTGACCGCTGCGCCCGAGGACCGCCAAGCCGTCGTGCGCGGGCTGGAACCGCCGGCCGGGCTGGCTGTCACCCTGGATCCCACGCCAGCCAGCAGCGACCTCGATCCTGCGCCGCCGCCGGTTCAGCGCGTGCTCCGCATCAGCCTGCAATTCTCCCGCATACCGTCGGACGAGCGGTGGACCAACGTGATCATCCGCGGCACGCCCTATCAGGGCCGCCTGCTCGTCAGCCTGCATCTGCCGACCGGCGAGTGGCTGAACGTGCGCAAAGCGATCAACCGCTCGCTGCCATTCCTGTCCGAGACGTTCCTCGTTCCCTTCATGCTGATGACGCTGGCCGCCGCCGGGCTGGTGATGTGGGCGGTGCGCCAGTTCAGCGCGCCGATGCGGGACCTGGCGGCGGCGGCGGAACAGCTCGGCCTGGACGTGAACGCGCCGCCGCTGTCGGAGACGGGCACGGTGGAGGCGGCCAAGGCGGCCAAGGCCTTCAACGTCATGGCTGACCGCATCCGGCGCTTCGTGCGGGACCGCACCTTCCTGCTGACGGCCATCGGGCACGACCTGCGCACCCCGATCACCCGGCTGAAGCTGCGGGCGGAATGGATGGAAGACGAGGAGCAGCAACGCAAGATGCTGCTCGACCTGGACGAACTGGAGGGCATGGTGGCCGCCACGCTCGCCTTCGGCCGGGACGACGCGGCGGCGGAGCGCCTCACGTCGCTGGACCTGGCCGAGCTGCTGCGGACCATCCTGGACGAGGCGGCGGACGCCCGGCCGTCGCTCGCTGAGCCAGTGCGTTACGACGGGCCGCCGCATCAGGTGACGCGCGCGCGCCCGGTGGCGATCAAGCGCGCCCTGTCCAACCTGGTGCAGAACGCCTTGAACTACGCGAACTCGGCCCGGGTGACGCTCAGCCCGCCGCAAGCCGGCGCGCTGACCATCCTGATCGACGACGACGGCCCCGGCATCCCGCAAGCCGAGCTGGAACGGGTGTTCGAGCCGTTCCACCGCCTGGAGCCCAGCCGCAACCGCGAGACCGGCGGCACCGGGCTCGGGCTGCCGATCGCGCGCAACATCCTGCGCGCGCACGGCGGCGACGTGACGCTGTCCAACCGGCCGATGGGCGGGCTGCGGGCGACGGTGACGCTGCCAGGCTGAGCGGTCGTGCAAGGCCCTGCTGGAAAGCAAGTCTGGGCTCCTCCTCCGTGGCCATTCCCATTGCCTGAAGGAGGTAATCGGAACCTTCAGGCCACTTCGCCCAGACCCGCCAAAGGCCGAGGGCCTTTGGAAACCGTTTCATTAAACAATAAGGATTCCAAGGGCTCTGCCTTTGGCGGAGTCCAGAGGCAGAGCCTCTGGCCTTACTTGCTTGAAGGTTAACCTTCAGGGTCCGTTGGCCTAGGCAACCGGGCAGCGTTCGAGCGGGTAGGGGAACGCCGCGCAGCCTGGGAAGCTGATCGTCGTGTTGTTCTCACGCGCCACGTGCAGTTCGTTCGGGTCGTCGCAGCCGAAGCCGGCGGCGTCGGCCGGGTCCGGAGTGAACCGGAACTCCGCGCCCTCGGGGCTTGTGCGGACCGTCTCGATGATGCGCCGGGTCAGGTCGGAGCCGGTCAGGCTGGCATGTTCCATCACGTCCTGCGCGAAGGCGACGGTCGGCTGCATGCGGCAGTCCTGCGCCAGCTGGCCGTCCAGCACCGGGAACAGGCCGCCGGTCCAGGTCCCGAACAGCCAGGCGTGGGGCGGCCCCTTCGCCGGCGGCGGCTCAGGCTCGCGCCGGGCATGGGTCTGCGCCGCGGCCAGGCCGGGCAGAAGCAGGGTCAGCAGCAGGATGGCGCGGCAGAGCATGGGCGACCTCGGCATGTGGTGCGGCAGCCTAGCCGGTGCGGCCGGAGGCAACCAGCCGTTGAACCGCCGGGCCAGGCGTGCGAAGGGCTGCGGGCATGTTCCGCCGCATCTACCAACGCATCCTCCTGCTGGCCGCCAGCCCGCTCGCTCCCGTCTGGCTTGCCCTGGTGGCGTTCGCCGAGAGCAGCTTCTTTCCGGTGCCGCCCGACGTGCTGCTGATCCCGATGGCGCTGGCCCGGCCGAGTCGCGCCTTGCTGTACGCGCTGATCTGCACGGTGGGCAGCGTGCTGGGCGGGTTGCTCGGCTACTGGATCGGCTATGCGGTGTTCGACCAGGTGGCGCTGCCGCTGCTGCGCCTCTACCACTACCAGGACGCCTACGCGGCGTTCCAGACGCGGTTCGCGCAAAACGCCCTGTGGATCATCCTCATCAAGGGCCTGCTGCCGATCCCCTACAAGATCGTCACCATCGCCTGCGGCGCGGCGCACGTGGACCTCACCCTCTTCGTGCTCGCCAGCGCCGCCACGCGGGGCGCGCGGTTCTTTCTGTGGGCGGTGCTGCTGCGCCTGTTCGGCGAACGCGCGCGCGGCATCATCGACCGTCAGATGCCGCTGGTGCTGGGCACCGCCGCCGTGCTGCTCGTGCTGGGCTTCGTGATGCTGAAATATGTTTGATGCCAACGGCCCTTGAGGGTGGCCGTTAAGCAAGGCCAGAGGCTCTGCCTCTGGACTCCGCCAAAGGCAGGGCCTTTGGAATCCTTTATTTAATAAAATGGTTTCCAAAGGCCTCCGGCCTTTGGCGGGTCTGGGCAGAGCCCAGCCTTGCTATCCAACGGACCACTGGCATGAGCGGGTGTTTGCCTCGCACGCTAAGCACTTGCATCCTGGGTCGAAAAACGGGAACGTGATCCCAACCGCAGCCTGCCTGCGGATCACGATTGCGGACGGAGCGGCTCGCAAGCAGCCGCCCGGCCAGGGGAGCGACAATGGACGCCATCGAAGTGGCCCGCATCCGGAACAGCGCAGCGTTCCGGGAGCTTGAGCAGAAGCGCAACAGCTTCGGCTGGACGTTGGCCGTGCTCATGTTCGCCATCTACATGGGGTTCATCTTCCTGGTCGCGTTCGGCCACGGGATCGTGGCGGCCCGCATCGGCGACGGCCCGCTCACCTTGGCGTTCCCGCTTGGCCTGGGCGTCATCGTCACCGCCATCCTGCTGACCGGCGTCTACGTGGTGCGGGCCAACACCCAGTTCGACCGCCTCACCGCCCAGATCATCGGCCAGGCCCGCCCGGTGGCCGTCCCGGTCGGGGCACGCCTGATGGAAGCCGCGCGATGAGGCGATGGCTCGCCCTGGCCGCAAAGCCGGCCACCCTGTCGGCCTTGGCCGCGCCGGCCATCCTGGCGGCCAGCGCCGCCCATGCGGCCGGGCCTGACCTGGGGCAGGCCGAGAAGCAGCCCCTCAACGTGATCGCGATCTCGCTGTTCCTGGCGTTCGTGGCCCTGACGCTGCTCATCACCTACTGGGCGGCGCGCCGCACGAAATCGACCGCCGACTTCTATGCGGCCGGCGGCGGCATCACCGGCTTGCAGAACGGCATGGCCATCGCGGGCGACTACATGTCGGCCGCCTCCTTCCTCGGCATCGCAGCGCTGGTCTATTCCAACGGCTACGACGGGCTGATCTACTCGATCGGCTTCCTCGTCGGCTGGCCGATCGTGATGTTCCTGATGGCGGAGCGGCTGCGCAACCTCGGCAAGTACACCTTCGCCGACGTTGTGTCGTACCGCCTCAAGCAGACGCCCATGCGCATCATGGCGGCCAGCGGCACGCTGGTGGTGGTGGCGTTCTACCTGATCGCGCAGATGGTCGGCGCGGGACAGCTCATCAAGCTGCTGTTCGGGCTCGACTACATCTATGCCGTGGTGCTCGTGGGCGTGCTGATGGTCTGCTACGTGACCTTCGGCGGCATGCTGGCGACCACCTGGGTGCAGATCATCAAGGCGGTCATGCTGCTGGGCGGCGCCACGTTCATGGCGGCGATGGTGCTGCGCGCGTTCGACTGGAGCCCGGTCGCGCTGTTCGCCCGCGCGGTCGAGGTGCATCCGAAGCACGAGGCCATCATGGCGCCCGGCGCCTTCGTGTCCAACTCCGTCGGCACTATCTCGCTCGGCCTCGCCCTGATGTTCGGCACGGCGGGGCTGCCCCACATCCTGATGCGCTTCTTCACCGTCCGGGACGCAAAGGCCGCCCGCAAGAGCGTGTTCTACGCCACCGGGCTGATCGGCTACTTCTACATCCTGACCTTCATCATCGGCTTCGGCGCCATCGTGCTGGTGGGAACCAACCCGGAATACGCCGCCAACCCGGGCGCCGGCGGCTTCACGCTCGCGGCGGGGCTGAAGGGCGGCGGCAACATGCCCGCCATCCACCTGGCCCGCGCGGTCGGCGGCGACGCCCTGTTCGGCTTCATCTCCGCCGTGGCGTTCGCCACCATCCTGGCCGTGGTCTCCGGCCTGACGCTCTCCGGCGCCAGCGCCATCAGCCACGACCTGTACGCCAGCGTGATCCGGCGCGGCCAGGTCAGCGACGGGTCCGAGGTGCGGGTGTCCAAGATCGCCACGGTCTGCCTGGGCGTGCTCGCGATCTTCCTCGGCATCGCGTTCGAGAAGGTGAACGTGGCGTTCATGGTGGGGCTGGCCTTCGCCATCGCCGCCAGCTCCAACTTCCCGGTGCTGCTGCTGTCGATGTACTGGAAGGGCCTGACCACCACGGGGGCTGCGGTGGGCGGCTGGCTCGGGCTGATCACGGCGTTCACGCTGACAGTGCTCAGCCCGTCCATCTGGCACGACGTGCTGGGCTTCCCGGCCGGCATCTTCCCTTACAATGCTCCGGCGCTGTTCTCCATGCCGGTCGCGTTCATCGCCTGCTGGGGCGTGTCCGTGCTGGACCGGAGCGCCTCGGCCAGGGCCGAGGAAGGCCGGTTCGAGGCGCAGTACGTGCGGTCGCAAACCGGCATCGGGGCGGAGGGCGCAGCCGCGCACTGACGGGAACGGCCGGGTCGCCCGTCATGCGATGTGCAGGCGGGCGAAGACCGGGATCTTCGCCAGGCCGATGACCAGGCCGAACGCCGCCGCTGCGCCCAGAGTGCCGGCGACGGCCAGGATGGGGAGCTGCGTCATCCCGATGCCGGCGATGGCCAGCGACGAGGCGATCCCCACGTCCGCCACCGAGGACAGGGCGAGCCAGAAGCTCGGACGGACGCGCCAGAGACGGTGCCGCTCGCGGATGGCGTAGATCACCGCCTGGCTGCCGAACACCACGCTGAGGAACGTCATGGTCCGCAGCGCGCCGATGCCGAGGCCCAGGACATGCTGGCCGACCGCGAGCGCACCCACGCAGAACGCGAGCAGGAACAGGCCCATGACGGACCCGGCGGCCGTCAGCCGGCCAATGCGCCAGGCGTTGGGCAGCTGCGAGGGCTGCACGGTGTCCGTGGTCAGCGACATCGCCAGGAAGTCCCCGGTGACGAGCAGGATCACCATGAGCAGCGGCGTCAGCACCGCGTGGCCGGTCATCAGCAGGCCCACCAGCAGCAGCAGCACGGTGACGATCTTCTTGGTGACCGAGTTGAGCGTGTAGGTGAGGATGCGCTGGAAGGTCACCCGGCCCTCCTTCACCGCGGCCACGATGCCGGGCAGGCCGGGGTCGGTCAGCACCATGCCCGCCGCCGACTTCGCCACGTCCGTCGCGGTCGAGACGGCGATGCCGAACTGCGCCTGGCGCAGCGCCGGGGCGTCGTTGGCGCCGTCGCCGCACATGCCGACCGTGTGGCCGCCGCGCTGGAACGCCTGGACGATCTTGAACTTGTCCTCGGGCAGGATGCCGGCGAACACCGCGAACGCCGCCGGGTCCAGCCGGGCGGGGAGCGGGCCGGGCGGATGGGTCGCACCGTCCAGCCCAACGGCGTGAGCCACGATGCCGGCGGTGGCGGCCGCGTCCCCGGTCACCATCACGGTGCGGATGCCGAGCGTGCGCAGCTCGCTCACCAGCGCCGCCGAGTCGTCCCGCGGCGGGTCGCTGAGCGCGATCAGCCCGAGCAGCGCCATCCCGTCCGGCGGCCCGGCGGCGACGGCCAGCACCCGGAAGCCCTTGCCCTCCAGTTCGGCGTCCGCCGCCTGCCCGGACCCTGAGCCGTGGGCGAGCGCGCTGACCACGGCGAACGCGCCCTTGACGATGCGCTGGCGCCCGTCCGGGGTCAGCGCCGTGGCTTCAGACATCTTGGTCGCCGGGTCGAACGGGATGAACTTCACCAGCGTCGGCGTGCCGGCCGCCGGCTTGCCACGGGCCGCGCTGCGGATCGCGGCATCGACCGGGTCCTGGCCGCCATCCGAGCTGGCCAGCGACGCCAGCGCCAGGATGCCCGCCGCGTCCTGACCCGGCATCGGGCGCACCTCCGCCACCGTCAGCGTGTTGGACGTGAGCGTGCCAGTCTTGTCCACGCACAGCACGTCCATCGTCGCCGCCTCATCGACGGCGGACAGCCGCGTGGGCAGCACGTTCAGCTTCACCAGGGCACGCGCGCCGATGGCGGCCGCGAGGGTGAACGTGGCCGGCAGCGCCACCGGGATCGACCCCAGCACCGCCGTCAGGATGAGCGCCACGGTCTCGTCCACCGGCAGCCCGGCGAACCAGGCGTAGGCGACCAGCCCCACGATGACGGCGGCGCTGAAGCCGCCCAGGTTGCGGGTGACGCGGAACACCGCCTTCTGCTGCGAGCTGACGACGTGGGCGGTCAGCACCAGCTCCGCCGTGCGGCCGAACTTGGTGCGGGCGCCGGTGGCAGTCACCTCCGCCTCGGCCTCGCCCCGGCGCACCAGCGCTCCGGCATAGGCCTGCAATCCCGGGCCGGCCTCGACGGGAACCGACTCGCCGGTGAGCATGGACTGGTCGATCAGCACCTCGCCGCCGGTGAGCAGGGCGTCGGCCGCCACCACGCCGCCCAGCGAGAGCTTGATCACGTCGCCGCGCACCAGGCCGGCTGCCGGCACGGTCAGCCACCGCCCGTCCCGCCGCACCGAAGCGTTCATCGCCAGCTTGGACTTGAGGGCGGCGAGGGTGGCCTGGGCGCGGCTTTCCTGCAGCAGCCCGAGCACGGCGTTGAACACGAGCAGCCCGGCGATGATCGCGCCTTCCAGGTATTTGCCCAGGCCCAGCTCCAGCACGATCGCGGCTTCGAGCATCCACGGCACGGGCGACCAGAACTTGCCCAGCGCCTCCCGCACCGGGTGCGCCGATATGTCGGGCATCTGGTTCGGCCCGTCCGTCCGCAGCCGCTGGGCGGCCTCGCCGGTCGACAACCCAGCCGGGGCAGGCGGCTGGGCAGCGGCGTCAGGCGCGACCTGGGTGCGCATCGGTGTCTCCTGTGCCATTGCCGGGCTATCCGATGCGCGCAGGCCTGCCGTCTTGGCAGGGTCGGAAACTACTCATGGGAAAGCCGTGCGCGGACGGCTTCCCTGCTCAGCCGCGCAACGCGATCCGTTCCGCCAGCACGAAGGCCGATCCCGGGGCGATCTGGGTGAACAGGCAGATGTCCGCGACCCGCTGCGGCTGGGCCAAGGCGGCTGCGAAGTGCGCTTCGGCGGCAGGCTGCATCGTGGCGCGCTCCTCCGGCGAGAGCCGCCGGGTCAGCGTCATGTGGAAACGCCACTCGGTCAGCACGTACGGATAGCCCCAATCCAGCAGCATGGCATCCTGCCGGGTGGTCAGGCCGGCCTGGCGGCGGCGGGCCAGCTCCGCCGCATCGGCCGGCTGGCGGTGGCTGTCCAGCACGGTCACGCAGGCATCGGCCAGCGCGTGCAAAGGCGGGCAGGGGGCAGCCGGCTGCAGGGCGAGGAAGCCGTCCAGGTCGGCCACGCGCAGCGGCGGCAGGTCGAACGGCGTCAGGCTCGCAGCCAGGTCAGCCGCGTCCTCCACCAGGTCGGCCCAGCGGTGGGCCAGGCGCATCGGCGGCTTGAGCGTGGCGTGGAAGCCGTACAGGCCCGGCTCCCGCGTCAGCTCCGCGCGGCCGGGATGGATGACGCGCTGCCCGGTCTGCGGGTCCCGCCCCAGCCACGCGCACCCGGCGGCCCAGAGCGGGTCATCGAGGGCAGGCGCGTAATAGACCGCGACCCGCGCCGTCAGATCACCCGCTCCCCGGCCCGCCACACCTGGCGCACGATCGGCAGACCGTCATGCACGCGCACCCGCACCAGGTCTGCCCGCAGCCCGGGCTCGATCCGGCCGCGGTCGTGCAGGCCGACCATGCGGGCGGGCCGGTCCGTCACCATCGCCACCGCCACCGGCAGGGTGGTTCCCGTGGTGCGGACGCAGGCGAAGATGGCTTCCACCAGGCTGGCCGGCACGTAGTCCGACGCCAGCGCATCGACCGCGCCCTCCCGCACCAGCTCGGCCGCGGCCACGTTGCCGCCATGGCTGCCGCCGCGGACGATGTTGGGCGCGCCGGCGATCACCTGCATGCCGCACGCCTTCGCCGCCCTGGCCGCCGCCATCGCCACCGGGAACTCGCTGACCTGGATGCCGTCGCGGTGGTTCTCGGCGATCTCCTCGGCCGTCCGGTCGTCATGGCTGGCCAGCACTGCGCCGCTGCCCCGCACCCGGTCCAGGGTGGCGCGCCGGTTCGCGTCCCGGCAGCGGGCGCGCAGCCCCTGCAGCTCGCCGATGCGCCGCTCGATGGTGTCCGCCGCCACGCCCTCGTCCCGGCGCATGGCCCGGTAGCGGTCCAGGTCGGCGTACTGGCCGATGCCCGGCGTGTGGTCCATCAGGCTCACCATGCGGATGCGGGGGTGGTCGGCGACCGGCTCCAGCAGGTCCAGCACGTCGGCGGCCGGCATCTCGCAGCGCAGGTGCAGGAAGTGCTCGCTCTTGAGCAGCCCCGTGCCGGCCAGCGCGTCGCCGTCCGCCACGCCGTCCAGGAAGGTGCGGATGCGGCCGCGGCCGAACCCCAAATCCCCCAGGCACAGCGCGTCCAGCACCGTCGTCACCCCGGCGGCGGCGCACTGGGCGTCGTGCGCGACCATGGCGGAGCGGGACGGCCAGCGCGCGTTGCTGCGCGGCTCGACCTGGCGTTCGAGGTTGTCCGTGTGCAGGTCGATCACGCCGGCGATCAGGTAGTCGCCGTCCATGTCGAAGCCCTCAGCGCCGGCGCCGGGTTCCACGGCGAGGATGTCCGCTCCGGCCAGCACGACCGCGCCATGCAGCACGTCGTCCGCCAGGACCAGCCTGGCGTTGGTCAATCGGGTCATGCAGAATCCTGGCGAGGGAATGAGGGTTGGCTCCCGAAGTAGGACTCGAACCTACGACCGAGCGATTAACAGTCGCTTGCTCTACCAACTGAGCTATTCGGGACCATTGGCCGGGCGCGTCTATAGCCGCGTTGCCAGGCGAGCGCAAATGGATACGGTCCGTCCACCGGGCGGCCCGATCTCACGGCGGGTCGGGAAAGCCGGCTGGAACAGGAGTTTGGCAGGACGATGAATCCGGCTCCACAAACGCCGCGGAATGCGCTAGGAGCAGCATGGATGCCAGATGGCTCGATGCGGGTGTGGTGGAACTGGTAGACGCGCCGGACTCAAAATCCGGTTCCGCAAGGAGTGTCGGTTCGATTCCGACCACCCGCACCATCATCGGCTAGGCTCCGAGGCTCGCCGCATGGTGTTCTGGCGATTGCCGAGTGGTGGAACTACACCAACCGTCCTCAAGAGTGGCAGTCAGGCAAGCCAGGCCAGAGGCTCTGCCTCTGGGCTCCGCCAAAGACAAGCCTTTGGAATCCTCTTGCATAAAACGGTTTCCAAAGGCCTCAGGCTCTTGGCGGGTCTGGGCAGAGCCCATGCTTGCTTCCCAGCTCGATGAAAACTGGCGCGCCCGGGAAGACTCGAACTTCCAACCCCCAGATTCGTAGTCTGGTGACGCCATGCAACATACCAGAACTATCCGCTCGCGCAAGTCATTGTAAACCCCTATGGATATGGTCGCTGTGGCGATTCGTCGTGGCCGATCGTAACACCGCATAACGGGGCATATCAGCATGGTTTTGCTACCCAGGCGCTACCCAGAAGAGCGGACATAGCGCGGTGCTGAGGCTGAGGCTGACGGACGCGGCCGTGCAGCGCCTCCAGGCGCGGGATGGTCGGCGGACCGATTACTACGATGCGACGCTCCCCGGCTTCGGGCTACGCGCCGCGCTGCCGACCGGGCGGCATCCCCGCGGGCGCAAGACCTGGATGTTCTACTATCGCGAGCGCGACGCCGGGCGGCAGGTGCGGATGACGCTAGGCACATACCCCGAGGTGTCGCTCGAGGCGGCCCGGAGGGAGGCCGGGGGCCTGCAGGTCGCCCTCACGTCCGGGGGTGATCCGGCCGTCACCCGTTCGCTTGCGGCCCGCGCCGTGGATGCGGCAGCGGCCCGGACGTTCGGCGCGGCGGCCGAAGCGTTCATGTCCGGCGGCATGCCGGTGCGGAAGGGGAAGAAGCCGTCGCCGCGCTACGCGGCGGAGACGCGGCGCAACCTCGACAACCACGTCCTGCCGCGCTGGCGCGACCGTCCGATCGGCTCGATCACGCGTGCGGACGTCAGGACGCTCGTAATGGCGGTGGCGTCCGGCGAGGTTCCCGCCCGCGCGGGCGAGCGAACGGCCGCGAAGGGCGGTCCGATCGCCGCCAACCGCGTGCTGTCCGCTCTCAGCGCCCTCTTCGGATGGGCGGTCCGCCAGGACCTGGTGCAGGCCAACCCATGCGCGCTGGTGGAGAAGCCGGGTGAGGAGAAGAAGAGGTCGCGCGTCCTGTCCGATCCCGAGATCGCGGACGCCTGGGCCGCGATGGACGCTCTCGGCTACCCGTTCGGGACATTCATGCAGCTGGCGTTGTTGCTGGGCCAGCGCCGGACCGAGGTGGCGCAGATGCGCTGGGCGGACCTCGACATGGATGCGTCGGTCTGGATGAACCTGACACGGCTTCGGCATCAAGGTCATCAACAACACCAAAGGCGTCGACACCATCCTCGGCACGCGTATGATCCGGGTACAGACGCGGAAGATGCCGCCCAGCCAAGCGGAAGCGCGGCGCACCCTGGTCCCGAGGCCGGCCGAGCGGCTGCAAGCCCTCAGGGACGAGCTGCATGCGTGGACGTTCGACCACGTGGGCGACATACGGGGACGTATGCCCGTCCGCGACGGAGCGATCTGAGGAGATCGCCGCGCCGCTGCGAGTGCTGGCCCGCCTCTCCGCGAACACTAGTCACGGCGTCTTCCTTGAGACTGCGTTGTCCAGGACACGCAAGTCCGCTTTCAATCCCAACGACCCGGGCGAGGTGCTCCAGGAGGCGGCCATGACCCTGGCCAGGGAGGGATATGCCGAGATCTCCCCCACGCACGTCATCCTCGAGATGAAGCGTCTGGTCGACGCCAACTACGGCCAGTCCAGCACGACGGACATCCCCGAGTCGCAGCAGCCGGAATGGGTCGGCCGCATGCTGCGCCTGCGGGATATCCTGGCTCTAGGAGAGCAGGGCTATCGCCGGCACCTCTGGGGCAAGAACCTCAGGGTGTATCCGTTCAGCAAGCACTTTCTAGAGGAGGCTCTGGAGGGTCAGGCCGCGGCACCACCCCCGGTCAGGGCCGCCACCGACTTCTGCTGCGGCTGTTCAGCGTGCTCATACCGATCACACGGTTGCCCGCTCATGACGGAGCGACTCGCGAGCGAGGAACTCCAACGGCAGAGGACCACGCACTGAGCCGCCTTCGCGGCCCGTCTCGTCGCCGAGGTCTGTCGTCCTTGCCGTGAGACCCGCTCCAGGCTGTCGCTGTATCGGCGTTGATACGTGCCGGCATACCGCTTCGCTTCGCGGCCGTATCTGGAACTGAGCCAGGGAAGTCTTCGTATGGACCGAGGCGGAGTCGTTCACGCACCGTTGTTAGGGCTCATCGCTCCGAAAAGATGGATTCGTTGTCCCCTATAGGTCTACGGACAGGCTAAGTCACTGATACTATTGGAGCGGTCATAGCCGCGATTCACCGTTGCTAACAACTTCCACTGTCACAGCTCGGGTGAGCCCAACACCTGACCTGTTCCAGGTATAGGTAGCTGGTCGGCGATTGTAGGCGTTGTGCGGTGAGTTTGTTTCAAGCGGCGCAGCCCGGGTTGAGGATGTCGTCGTCGCTGTCGAGCAGGCGATGCGAGAGATGCCGCTTGCGCAGATACAGCCAAATGCGCTCGATCGGGTTTGGCTCCGGGCTGTAGGCGGGCAGGATCACCAGGCTGACACTGTCGGGCACGTCGAGTTCGCCGGATCGGTGCCAGCCGGCGCCGTCCATCACCATCGGCGCGTGTTCGTCGGCCGCACGCGTGGCGCTGAAGCCGGCGAGAAAGGTGTTCATCACTGCGGTCGGGATTTCCGGCATGACGAGGCAGAGACCCTCGCCGGTCGCAGGCTGCACTGCGGCCAGCATGGGCGCCCAGGGATGTCGCTGATCGCACAAGCCAGGCGGCCGCTGCCCGCGCGTCCACCAGCGGTGGCAGGTGCGCCCCTTCTGGCCGACGCGCTTCGTCTGCGGACCACGCGCGACAGGCTGGCCGGATGCAGCGTCTTGGACCAGCGCTGCTTGATCTCGGCGCACAGGTCGGCCAGCGTCCAGGCTGACAGGCCAGTCGCCCCGGCATCGGGACCGTCGGTGATCAGCTTGGCCACCATCGTGCGCTCGTCCTCGGTCAACCGCGGCTTGCGGCCCGGTCGCGGCCGGTCGCGCACGCCGTCCAGACCTTCGGCGTTGTAGCGCGCCACGGCGTCGCGCAATGCCTGACGCTCCATTCCGGCAAGCCGCGCCGCCCCTGCTCGCGACAGGCCGTCCAACGCGTCGGCAATCGCATACATCCGGGCCGAAGCGGCTGGATCAGCCTGCCTGCGCGCCAGCCAGCGCAGCTCGCCAGCCGACCGGTCGGTCGAGATACAAAGAGCTCAGCCAGGCATCGTGGCCCTCCAACCAGGTCAACCACCACAGAACCACATGATCAGACCAAACCGGAATCCCTAGCCAACATCGCAAATCAAAAAATCCGCTCACCGGTATTATGGTCACCCTCAAGGCTGTTGGGGTCACGAGCTGCCCCGGTGATCGTTACTTCTCGAGCGTGAATGCCGAGACGTAGCGCGATGTGTTGGCCTTGGTGATGAGAACGCAGTTGAACAGCTGCTTCTCGGTCGAGGCTCCGGTCTTGCCGGTTTTGATGAAGGAGTCCGCTTCGTCAACGGCCTTTGCCGAGAAGGTGGCGACGGGCTGGAGCACGGTGTAGGACAGCTCCCCCGCCTTGACCGCTGCGACGGCGTCCGGAGAGCCGTCGAAGCCGCCGACCTTGATGCTCGACAGCTTTCCCGCCTCCTTCAGCGCCGCGATCGCGCCCAGCGCCATCTCGTCGTTGCCGCTGATCACGCCGATGATGTCGGGATGAGCCTGAAGCAGGTTCTGCATCTTGTCGTGCCCCTGGGTCCGGTCCCAGCTCGCAACCTGCGACCCGGCCTTGACTAGCCCGGCATACTGGCTGAGCACGGTTTCGAAGCCGTTGGACCGTGTGGCGGCGTTGTTGTCGGCCGGCGCTCCCAGCAGTTCGACGTAGTTGCCCTTCTGCCCGACATCCTTCACCCATTGCTGCGCCCCGAGAGCCGCGCCCTGTGCGTTGTTGGACACCAGCTGCGCCTTGGCCAATCCGTCCTGGTTGATCTCGGCATTGACGAGGAAGACCGGGATGTTCGCGGCGATGGCCTTCTTCACCGCCCCCGCCGACCCGCTCGCGTTCGCCGGGTCAAGGATGATCGCCACGGAATGGTTGGTGATCGCCGTGTCGATCAAGTTGCTCTCAGTGTTGGTGTCGCCCTTCGAGGCGCCGACGCTGGCCTTGTAGCCGAGCTTCTTCGCCTCGGCCGCGGCCACGTTGCCTTCGGTCAGCCAATACGGGTTCGAGGGGTCATTGACGATGATCGACATGAGCCCTCCCTCTGCCGCAGCGGCGGGCGCCGCGAGCCCGTCAAGGGCAGGGGCGACGAACGCCAAAGCGCCAAGCATCAGCACCATCTTCTTTCGTGACACGACTTTTCCTTCCGAGGTTCAGCATTGCAGACGATTCAAGGCTATTCCGAAGTTGACTTAGCCTGTCCCCTAACCCGCCTTCGGCGCGAGTGTCGGCTGACCTGTGCTGGGCATCTGCTTGGATCGGCGGCGATACTGGACAGCGTTCAGAAGCACCGCCAGGACGATTACGGCGCCCGTGAAAACCGTTTGCCAGTAGGACGATATGCCGATGATGACCAACCCATCGGACAGGAACCCGATGACGAAGGCGCCGAGCAGAGTGCCTCGGACGGTGCCGCGGCCGCCGGTCAACGCCGCGCCCCCGATGACCACGGCGGCGATCGCCGTCAGTTCGTAGGAGACACCCGCCGTCGGTCCGGCCGACGTCAGTTGGGACGACAGGATGAGGCCCGCCATGGCCGCGCAAACCCCGGACAGGACGTAGACGCAGACCTGCACCGGCTTGACCGGAACGCCGGACAGCTCCGCTGCGCGCTCGTTGCCGCCGGACGCATACAGCCACCGGCCAAAGGCGGTTCGCGCCAGCACGAGGTTGGCCACGACCGCGACGGTTGCCAGAACCACGACTCCGATAGGGACTCCGAGCAGATGGTTGAACCCGAGCCAGTTGAACCCGGTGTTGCCCAGCTCCGGCTTGCCGCCGAGGTCGTTGTAGGTCAGGCCGTTCGTGATCAGGAGGGCCACTCCGCGCGCCACGTACATCACGCCCAAGGTGGCCACGAAGGCCGGAACCCTGAACCGCGCGACCAGCACGCCGTTGACCAGGCCCACGAAGCCGCCCAGAGCGCAGGTCAGCACCACGACAACCCAAACCGGCGGGTACAGCACGTAGCCGAATGCGCCCAACGTGACGCCCTGCATCAGGGTGCCTGCGACGACGCCGCAGAGGCCGAGCGTGGAGCCTACTGACAAGTCGATCCCGCCGTTCAGGATGACGAGCAGCATCCCGACAGCGAGAATCCCGAAGATGGCGACGTGGGACGCCATCGTCAGAAAATTGCTGAGTGAGAAATAATACGGCGACAAGAACGAAAACACGATGACGATCGCGATCAGGGCGAAAAAGGCGCGCCCTTCCAGCAGCAGCCTGCCCAGCTCGACATGACCGGGAAACAAGCTCAGGTTTGCGCGTTTGGGAGACAAGCTCGTGCCTACCATCATGAGTGCTCTGTTGTTGTGGGTTGTCAGCTGACGACGGCCTCGCCCGAGGCGGCCATGATCTCTTCCTTCGAGGCGTCAGGCCCGAACTCCGCCGATATCCTGCCTCTGCGCATCACGATAATCCGATGCGCGATGCTCAGGCACTCCTGAACCTCCGATGTCGAGAACACGACGGCGAGCCCCTGCGCAGCCCGTTCGGCGAGCAACCTGAACACCTCGGCCTTGGCGCCGATGTCGATGCCCCGGCTGGGTTCATCCAGCAGCAGCACCTTGGGGCTGGTCGCCAGCATCTTGCCGATGACGACCTTCTGCTGATTGCCGCCGGAGAGAGAGCCTATCGGGGCGCTGCCGCCCGCAGCCTTGATGTGGACGTTGCGGATCGATGTCTCGACCAAGGCTTGTTCCTGCGGCCGGGACATCAGCACGCGCTTCACGAAAGCGCCGATGCTGGCAAGCGAGAGATTCTCGCCCACGCACATCGTCTGCACCAGTCCGTCGCGTTGACGATCCTCGGGCACCAGGACGAGGCCCTTGGCGATGCGGCCCGCGATGCTCAACCCGGCGACGCGCTCGCTCTGCAAGAGGACTTGCCCGCCAGCCATCGGCACGCGTCCTGCGATCGACTCCAGCAATTCCGTGCGCCCAGCGCCCATCAGCCCATAGATGCAGACGATCTCGCCCGCCCGGACCTCGAGCGACAGATGATCCACGACCAGGTTGTCAGGCTGCGCCGTGTCCGAGACGCATATTCCGTCAACCGCCAGGACGACCTCGCCGAACGTGTAGCCGACAGGCGGGGAGCCGCGATCGAAATGGTCGCCCACCATGTTGTGCACGATCCATTGAAGGTCGATTGCCTTGGCCTCCGCCGTCGCCGTGATCGTCCCGTCACGCAGGACGACCGCGTAGTCGGTGATCTGCAGCGCCTCTTCGAGATGGTGCGAGATGTACACGATGGACACGCCACGGCTGGTCAGGTCGCGGATCACCTTGAACAGCACCTCGACTTCCGTGGCGCTCAGCGCGGACGTTGGCTCGTCCATGATCAGGATGCGCGCGTCGATCGAAAGCGCGCGAGCGATCTCGACCAGTTGCTGTTGCCCCAGGCGGAGGTCCTCCACCAAGGTCATCGGGTCGATGTCCTCCTCGAAGTTGGCCATCAGCGCCTTGGTCTGCCGTGCCTCCTCGTCGAAATCCACGCCGGTGCGGCGGCGCAGCTCCCGGCCTAGAAAGATGTTGTCGCGCACGCTGAGGTTGGGCGCCAGGCTCAGCTCCTGGTGGATGATCGAGATGCCTTGATCCCGCGCATCCACCGTGGACGACAAGGTGACGGGGCGGCCGTCGAGGTGGATTTCCCCGAACGTCGGCGTCACGATGCCCGACAGGATCTTCATCAGGGTCGACTTGCCCGCGCCGTTCTCACCGAACAGCGTCGTGACCTTGCCGCGGTGGATGTCGAAGTTCACTCCCTTCAGGGCGTAGGTGTTGCCGTATGATTTGACGATGTTCCGGGCCGAGAGTATGGCGTCGCCAGCCATTTGCCCTGTCTCGGCTGCCACGTTCATTGAACGGACAGCTTCACGGGCGTGACCAGCCAATTCTCGGCGTCGGTGAGTTGGAACACGCCAACGACCGACAGGGTCTTGCCCGTCAGGTTGCTGGCATCAATTTTCGCGATGACGTCTTGCTTCATCTCCGCGTTGAGCGCCGAGCCGGCGTTCTGGTACTCGATCTGGTTCCTGAACCGGCCGAACGTGACCAAGCCCGTGGCATCGCGCAGGTCGGTTCCGTTGATCGCCGGACCTGTCTGCACGCTGATGTGCACCGTGTCGGGAACCCCGGCGACCGCCACGTCGTACACGCCGAAATCCGGCTTGCCCGCCTGTCCCGTGAACTTGACCGACATCTCCGGCCCGGCTTCGGCTGCGACGCCATACTGCTTCTCTGCGGCAGCCTGATCCTTGCTCAGCGCGGCAGCCAAGACAGCGGCATCGACGGCCCGATCCTCGATCGCAGCCTGCACCTTTGCAAACTCCGCTTTGCCGAAGGCCGCGGCGGAGAAGGCATCAGCCCGGACATCGGCAGCGGAACCGATCTTGATGGCCTTGGTGTCGATGATCATCGCAGCCAACAGGATCAAGGCTGCGCCCGAAACCAGCGCACGCCGGGTTCCGGGTTTGCGGCCGCTGCTCACGGTTGCGCTCTCCGCACCCGGAGTACGGTTCGAAGTTTGGGCGCGCGCATGCTCACTCCGGAACCAGCACGATCTTGATCGACCCGTCGCCCTTCTTCATCATGTCGAAGCCGCGTTTGAACTCGGCCAGCGGCATCACGGTCGTCACCACGCCTTCGGTCGGCAGCCGCCCGTCCGCGATCGCCGCCGTGGTGAACGGGTAGCAGTATGGGCCGAGATGCGCGCCGTAGAGGTCCAGCTGCTTGCGGTCGCTGATGATGCTCCAATCGGCCGTGACCTCCTGGCCGAACACGCTGAACTCCACGAAGCGGCCCAGCTTGCGAATCATGTTCAGGCCCTGCACGACCGAGGAGGGATGCCCGGTCGCCTCGATGTATACGTCGCAGCCATAGCCTTCCGTCATGTCCTTCACCGCCTGCACCACGTCCTCCTTGGCCGGGTTCATGACGATGTCGGCGCCGAAGCGCTTGGCTAGCTCCAGCCGCTCCGGCTTGGTGTCGAGCACGACCAGCTTGGACGGGTTCTTCAGCCGCGCCGCCCCCACCATCCCCAGGCCGAGCGGCCCGGCGCCGGCCAGCACCACCACGTCGTCCAGCTGGATCAGCCCGCGGTTCACCGCATGGACCGAGCAGGCATATGGCTCGATCAGGATCGCCCGCTCCATCGCCAGGTCGTGCGGCACCTTGTGGGTGCGCGACTCCTTGGGGAAGCGCATGTACTTCGCCATGCCGCCGTTGACGTTGCTCTGGAAGCCGTAAACGTCGTGGCGCTCGCACATCCAGTATTCGCCGCGCCCGCAGTAGCGGCAGTTTTCGCACGGCACGATCTGCTCCGAGATCAGCCGGTCGCCAACCTTGTATTGCCCCTTGCGCGCGACGTTCTCGCCGATCTCCACCGCATAGCCGATGAACTCGTGACCGGGGATCATCGGCGGCTTAACGTAGCGCGCCTGCCCCCTGCCATCGCCCCAGAACGACGGCGCGCCTTCGAACGCCTTGATGTCGCCGGCGCAGATGCCGCACGCCTCGACGGCGATGATGATGTCGTCCGGCCCGGCGCGCGGCACATCCACCGTTTCCAGCCGGTAGTCGCCGGGTGCGTAGGCGACCACGGCGGTCATGGTGGCAGGCAGCTGGTTGGGGCGGGATGTCATGGTGGCGGCCTCGCTCATGGCGCAACTCCTTCCTTGTCGTGCAGCAACTTGATCAGGCCGTCGGCCAGGGTTCCCAGCAGCAGGTTGCAGGACGCAGCACCGGCATCCAGCGTGCCGCGCGAACGCTCGCCCAGCCGGCTGGCGCGGCCGATCCGGGCCACCATGTCGCGGGTGGATTCCAGCCCGGCCGCCGCGGCGAGCTTCATGGCCGCGAGGCACGATTCGAACGGCTCGCCTCCGGCCTGCGCCGCCTCGAACGCGGCCGTTGCCGGCGCCAGCACATCGACCAGTGTCTTGTCGCCGGGTTTGGCGGCGCCTAAGTCGGTGACGGCGGCGTATCCCGCTCGCAGCATGGCGGCGAACCGGCTGGCGTCGATCTGCTCCGCCCCGTCCAGCGTGCCTGCCATCTCGGTGAAGCAGGAGCCGTAGAGCGGCCCCATTGAGCCGCCGATGTCGCTGAGCAGCGTGTCGCCCACCGTCGCCAGCCCGTGCGCCAGGCCGAAGGGGCCGCCGGCGCGCAGGCGGTCGGCAGCGAGGCGAAAACCCTTGCCCATGTTGATGCCGTGGTCGCCATCGCCGATCTTGCCGTCGATCTCGCTCAGGAACGCCTGCTCCCGCACCACTGCGGCGGCCATGTCCAGCACCACGGCGCCGGCGTCCCGCTCGCTCGCCGACTGCATGCCTACGCCTCCATGACGGTGAGGCCGAGCGAATGGGCGGGTGCGGCGATCAGCCGGTCCAGCTCCGCATCCAGCCGGGTCAGCGTGAGGGAGACGCCCATCATGTCGAGCGAGGTGAAGTAGTTGCCCACGAAGCGGCGGCGCGGGGTGATGCCGCGGGCTCGCAGCAGCTCGTCCACGTGGCCGTAGAGCAGGTACAGCTCCATCACCGGCGTGGCGCCCAGGCCGGAGACCAGCACCGCCACGTCGTCGCCGCGGCCGAACGGCAGATCCGCCACGATGCGCTCGACCATGTCGGCGGCCATCGCGGCGGCCGATGCGGTGGGCATGACGGCGATGCCGGGTTCGCCATGGTGGCCGATGCCGACCTCCATCTCGCCGTCCTTGATGGTGAAGTTCGGCTTGCCCGCGGCGGGGATGGTGCAGGCGGACAGGCCGATGCCGACCGAGCGGGTCTGGTCGATGGCGTGCTGCGCGGCGGCGACCACCTCGGCCAGGTTGCCGCCTTCCGCCGCCCGCGCGCCGCCGGCTTTCCACATGATGATCTCGCCAGCCACGCCGCGGCGCTTGTCCCGCTCGTGGGCGCCAGCGGAGGCTACGTCGTCGTTGGCCACCACCGTCCCGACGGTCACGCCGTCCTTGGCCGCCAGCTTGACGGCCATCTTCACGTTCATGTTGTCGCCGGCGTAGTTGCCGTAGAGGCATGCGACGCCGGCGCCTGCGTCGGCTGCCTGGAAGGCGGCATGGAAGCTCTTGGCAGTGGGCGAGGCGAAGATCTCGCCGATCGCGACAGCGTCCAGCAGGCCTGGCCCGATGTAGCCCAGGAAGGCTGGTTCATGGCCTGATCCGCCGCCGGTCACCACTCCGACCCGGCCGCGCACTGCCGGCCCGGCCCGGCGCAGCACCCGCGGATGCCCGGTTGCCTGCAACAATCCAGGACAGGCCGCAAGATAGCCGCGCAAGCTGTCCTCGACCACTTGGTCCGGATCGTTGATGACCCGGTTCACGCCTGGTGAACCTGCAGCACGGCCTGAGGCCGGCAGCGCCGGCATGGCGATGATGGTTTGATCATTCGGTCCCCCGGCCCGTCTTTCCCAAACTCTGCATCCAACCCTGAACGCATGTCAAGCACTTGAACGGACGTGCAGCAAAGTGCTCCGATCAAATCCGGACTAAGCAGCATATTCCGGTTTCTATCCGATCATTTACATTGCACGACCCTGGATAGCCGCTTAGCTTCGTAACGATGCATGTGAATTTGTTAGCACAAAAATTCATTAGGCGAGCATATGTGCAGCAATGCGCAGGGGTGGAGCGGTCAAACGAAGGAGGGCAGGGCGTGGCAATCGCGATTGGCTGTGACGAGGCGGCGTTCGAGCTGAAGCAGGTGCTGAAACAGGCGCTGGTGGACGAGGGCTGGCCGATCGAGGATTTCGGCACCTTCGACGCCCAGCCGGTGCTATATCCGGACATCGCGTTCGCCGCCGCGCAGTCGATCGTGGACGGGCGCAACGACCGGGCCGTGCTGCTGTGCGGCACCGGCATCGGCATGGCGATCAGCGCCAACAAGGTGCCCGGCATCCGCGCCGCCCAGTGCCATGACACCTACTCGGCCGAACGGGCACGCAAGAGCAACGACGCTCAGGTCATCACCATGGGCGCGCGCGTGATCGGCCCCGAGCTGGCCAAGATGATCCTGCGCGCCTGGCTCGCCTCGGAGTTCGAGCCGGCCCGGTCCGGGCCCAAGGTGGCGCGCATCCGCGAGTTTGAGGAAGCCGCCAGAAAGGCCTAGCCAGAGCTATCCGATCCGGGAACCCGACCATGGGCGCATTGCCGAAGGACATCCGCCGGCCTGCTGACTGGGGCGACGTCTCGGCTGACGTGCTGGTCGAGATCGCCAGCCTGTACTACTACCAGGACATCACCCAGGAGGAGCTGTCCCGCCGCTTCTCGCTGTCCCGGGCCAAGGTCAGCCGGTTGCTGAAACGTGCCCGGGAGGACGGCATCGTCGAAATCCGCGTGCATCAGCACCCGGGCATCAGCAACGAGCTGGAGCAGGAGTTCATCGGCCAGTTCGGCATCGACCGGCTGCTCGTCTCGCTCGACCAGCGCGACCCGGAGGCGCAGCGCCTGGCGGTGGCCGGCCTGGTCGCCAACCATCTGTCGCGCACGCTGACCGAGGGCATGACGGTCGCGGTGGGCATGGGCCGCAACGTCGCCGCCGTGGCCGACTGCGTGGCGCCGACCCGGCGGGCCGTGACGTTCATGTGCGCCATCGGCGGCTCCGTCCGGGCGGGGGAGCACATGAACCCGGACCACATCTGCCGCCGCCTGGCTGTCCGCTTCGGCGGCGAGAGCGAGACCCTCTACGCGCCGGCCCTGGTGGCGGACGCCAGCCTGCGCGACGAGCTGTACCGCAACGACACGGTCAAGCTGGTGCTCGACCGGGCCAGGCGCGCGGACATGGCGCTGGTCGGCATCGGCGACCTGAGCGAGGACAGCAACATGGTCCGCATGGGCTGGTTCTCGCCGCAGGAGGTGGCTGAGGCCCGGCTCGCCGGCACCATCGGCGACATCATGGGCTACGACTTCATCGACATCCACGGCCGCGCGTCCAGCGCCAACATGCAGGACCGGGTCATCGGCCTGACCACCCGCGACCTTGCCCGCATTCCCAACGTCATCGCGATCGCCAGCGAGAACACCAAGGCCGCCGCCATCCTGGGCGCGCTGCGCACGGGCGTGATCAACACGCTGGCGACGAGTTCCACCAACGCCCGCACCGTGCTGCGCCTGCACGAGGCGACGAGAACGGCCGGCAAGGGCTAGGGCTGTTGCGCGCCGCGCCTGCTATGACGGCGTCATGAGCGACACGACCTCGGACGGCCTCCCTTTCGTACTGCACCTGTCGGGTGTGTCCAACCTGCGCGACCTCGGCGGCTATCGGACGGCGGATGGCCGCCGGGTGCGCCGGGGCCTGGTGTTCCGCTCGGCGGCGCTGGCCGGGCTGACGGCAGCCGACGAGGAGCACGTGGCGCGGCTGGGACTGCGCCGGATTTGCGACCTGCGCGGCGTGGAGGAGAGCCGCGCCGCGCCCACCCGGCTGGCAGGCCCGGTGATCGTGCCGCTGCCGATCGAGCCGACCGTCGGCGCAGGGCTGCGCGACGTCCTGCGAACCAAGCAGGCCACCGGCGAGGCACTGGAAGCGGTGCTGACGGAGGCCTACGTCGCCTATGCGCTGGCCAGCAGCGCCCAGTACCGGGCCTTGCTGGCGATGCTGGTGGAGGGGGCGGCGCCATTGCTGTTCCACTGCTCCGCCGGCAAGGACCGCACCGGCTTTGGCGCTGCCCTGCTGCTGACGGCGCTTGGCGTGCCATGGAGCACGGTGGTGGCGGACTTCGAGGCCACCAACCGGCTGTGGCGGCGCGACACCGTGCAAACGTCCGACCTGCCAGCCGCCATCCGCGAGCAGCTGCTGCGGGCCGAGCCGGCATATCTCACCGCCGCGTTCGAGGCCGCCCGGCGCGCCCACGGCTCGCTGGACGCCTACCTGGCCGAGGCGCTTGACCTCGGCCCCGCGAACCGCGCCAAGCTGCAGGCATCGCTGCTGGAGCAAACCTGATGCCTGATCTTTTGGAAGCGACCGCTGACGGCGTGGCGGTGCTGACGCTCAACCGCCCGGACCGCCTGAACGCGCTCAGCGAGGAGATGCTGGCCGGGTTGTGCGAGGCGCTGCCCCGGCTGGGGGCTGACCCGGCGGTCGGTGCCATCGTGCTCACCGGCGCCGGGCGCGGATTCTGCGCCGGCGGTGATGTCAAGCGCATGACCGAAGCCGAGCAGACCATGGAGCAGCGGCACGAGGCGCTGCGCTGGCGGCACGAATCGGTGCGGCTGCTGCGCACGATCGGCACGGTGGTGATCGCCGCCGTCAATGGCCCGGCCGCCGGCGCGGGGCTGAGCCTGGCGCTGGCCTGCGACCTGCGGCTGGCCGCGCGCTCGGCCGTGTTCCGCACCGCCTTCGCCGCCGTCGGGTTCTCTGGCGATTTCGGCGGCTCCTGGTCGCTGACCCGGCTGGCCGGCACAGCCAAGGCGCGGGAGATGTACTACCTGAACACGCCGGTCGACGCCGCCGAGGCGGAGCGGCTGGGCCTGGTGACCCGCGTGGTGGAGGACGCGGACCTCATGCCCGCCGCGATGGCGATGGCGGGGCAGATCGCCGCCGGCCCGCGCGTGGCGTTCGCCTACATGAAGCGCAACCTGCACGCCGCCGAGACGGAGCCGTTGCAGACGGTGCTGGACATGGAGGCGCTGGGCCAGGCGCGCACCGGCACCACGGAGGACCACCGCGAGGCGGCGCAGGCGTTCGTGGACAAGCGCGCCCCGGTGTTCCGCGGGCGGTGAGGCTAACGTCCTCTCATGCGCAGGCTTGCGAGGTTCATCGGCCGGAGCAGCGCGGGGTCAAGGCGGATGGCTTCTGCGGCGGCGACGGCACGAGCGAGCTGCTCGTCCGTCAGGTGGCGAACGGCGGGGCGGCGCACCACCTCGTCCCATTGCCGGCCGACCGCGTGGTCCAGGCAGACCCGCATGAAGCAGTGATCAAGCCGAATCGGCCAGCCCTGAATGCACGCCATGCCAGGCAGCGCCTCGCGCGTAAGCTGCAGCCAGCATGCCAGTAGCGTCTCCCGAGCCGCTGATCCTGACGGCGTGGCTGGACCCGGCATCCCAGGACCGCTTCGACCGGGAGCGGCAGCTTCATTTCCCATCCAAGATCAACTTCATACCGGCGCACGTCACCCTGTTCCATCACCTGCCCGGGGCGCAAGCCGGCGAGATCGACCGCCATCTGGCCGAAGCCTGCCAGGCGCAGCCGCCGGAGCCGTTCACCGTGGCCGGGTTGCGATACCTGGGGCGCGGCAACGCCTACGCGCTGGACATGCCCGGCGTTTCGCGGCTGCGGGACCGGCTGGCGGCGCACTGGACGAAGTGGCTGACCGCCCAGGACCAGCAACGCTGGCAACCGCACGTGACGGTGCAGAACAAGGTGACGGCCCAGCAGGCCCGCCAGGTGCAGGCTGCGCTGCAGCGGGGCTTCGTCCCGCATGACGGCGTCGTCACCGGCGTGCTGCTCTGGCGCTACCTCGGCGGCCCGTGGGAGATGCTCAACCGTCATCGATTCACCGGCGATCCAGCTTGAGCGAGGCGCTGCGTCCATGTATCACCTTGGCGTGAAGCTGCAGCCGGCCAATGCGGCAGCGAAGGGTCGTCATCCACGATGAGCGGTGTTGCCGAGCGATCCGCCGCGCACGAGAACCTGGCGCGGCGGTTGGCGCAGCAGGAGCTGGTCGCCGCTTTCGGGATGTTCGCCCTGCGGCACCTCGGATTGGACGACGTGCTGACCCAGGCTTGCGAGGTGGCCGCCCGTGGCTTGGACACGCGGCTGGCGAAAGTGCTGGAGTTCCGGCCGGGCAGCCAGGATTTTCTGTTGCGCAACGGCGTCGGCTGGGCGGCAGGCGTGGTTGGCCACGCCATTTTGGAAGCGGACCTCGCCAGCCCGGCCGGGTTCGCCTTGCAAACCAAGATGCCGGTCGTCTCCAACCACCTCGCCAGCGAAATCCGCTTTCGAATCCCCATGGTGCTTGCCGAGCATGGCGTCCGCTGCGCCATCAACGTGATCGTCGGTGGCGACGGGGCAGCGCCGTTCGGCGTGCTCGAGGTCGACAGCACCGACCAGCGTGAATTCACCGCTCACGACGTGGCCTTCATCCAGTCCCTGGCCAACATGCTGGCGGCGGTGATCGACCGGCAGTGCCGGCGGCTGGCGGAGGAGTTGCTGCTGCGGGAGAAGGACGTGCTGCTGCAGGAGGTCCACCACCGGACGAAGAACAGCCTGCAGCTCGTCCAGACCATGCTGAGCCTGCAGGCAAGAAGCGCATCGAGCGCGGATGAGAAGGCGCGCCTGCAGGAGGCTGCGGCGCGGATCATGTCCATCGCCGCCGTCCACCGCCGCCTGCATGAGGAAGGCGCGGTCGAGCGCGTGTCCCTGGCGCCCTACCTGGATGGGTTGATCGCCGATGTCAGCGGCACCATCGGCCTGGACGGGCAGGGGCGGCCCATCTCGCTCGCCGTCGAGCCGATGGAGCTGCCGGCCGAGCAGGTGACGCCCATCGGCCTGATTGCGGTCGAGCTGGTCACCAACGCGTTCAAGTACGGCGGCGGAGCGGTCGCCGTGCGGGTCCGCCCCGCTGCGGCAGGCGTCGAGATCGTGGTGGAGGATGCAGGCGCCGGGTTCCCGCCCGGGTTCGACCAGGCATCCCGCGGCAGCCTCGGGATGCGCCTCATCGCGGCTCTGGCCCGCACGCCGGACGCCGTCACGGTCAGCCATGTCCACGGCCGCACCCTGGTCACTGTGCGGGTGGCGTTTCCGGAGCCGTCCGCCCGGGCGTGACCGGCGCGCTGCCGAGGCGCAGGCGGAGCAAGCTGGCGACCACGCCCACGGCGGAAAACCCGGCGGCCACCAGCAGCGCCGGCCTCACGCCCTGTTGGGACAGGCTGAAGATCAGCGCCACTAGGGCCGCCCCGAACGTCTGCCCCAGCAGCCTGGCGGTGCCCAGCATCCCGCTGGCCCCGCCGCTGCGGCTGAGCGGGGCGGAGGAGATGAGCGCGCGGTTGTTGGGCGACTGGAAGAAGCCGAACCCGACTCCGCACACCGCCATGCGCCAGCTGATGTCGGCGGCTTCCGCCCCCGCCGGGATCGCCGCCAGCAGCAGCAGCCCAGCCGTGAAGACCGCCAGCCCGATGCCGCCCAGCAGCCCGACCGAGTGCCGGTCCGCGAGCCGCCCCGCGATCGGCGCGGTGATGGCGGTGGCGACCGGCCACGGCGTCATCAGCAGCCCGGTCTGCGTCGCGGTCCAGCCCAGGCTGCCCTGCAGCCAGAACGGCAAAGCCACGAAAGCCAGCGTCTGCGCCCCGAACGACAGGACGGAGGTGGCGATGGACAGGCGGAACAGGGGGATGCGCAGCAGGTCCACCGGCAGCAGCGGCGAGGTGCGGTCCAGCTGCCGCCGCACCAGCAGCACGCCCAGGATGGCGCAGGCGGCGAGTTCGATGATGGCCGCGCGCCCGGTCTCGCCATGGGCGTAGCCGTCCACGCCGATGATCAGCAGCCCGAACGTGGCGGCGTTGAGCACGGCGCTACCCCAGTCGAACCGGCTGGCCGCCAGCGGCGTGGCCGGCAGCACCCGCATCGCGACCGCGAACGCGCCGAGGCCGATCGGCGCGTTGATGGCGAACAGCCAGGGCCAAGTGGACACGGCCAGGATGCCGGACGCGACCGTCGGCCCGATCGCCGAGCAGGTGGCCGCCACCAGCGCGTTCAGCCCCAAGCCGCGCCCCAGCAGCGACCGCGGGTACACGTAGCGGGTCAGCGCGGAGTTCACCGACATGATGCCCGCGGCGCCCAGCCCTTGCAGCACCCGCGCCGCGGTCAGCGCCGCCAGCGAGTGCGACAGCGCGCAGGCCAGCGAGGCCACGGTGAACACCGCCAGGCCCATCTGATAGACCCGGCGGTAGCCGTAGATCTCGCCCAGCGACGCCAGCGGCAGCAGCGTCACCGTCACCGCCAGCTGGTAGGCGTTGATGACCCAGATGGACGCCGACGGGGTGGCGTGCAGATCGACCGCGATGGTGGGCAGCGCGATGTTGGCGATGGCGCCGTCCATCACCGCCATGCCGGTCGCCAAGCCGATCGTCAGGATGGCCCAGCTGCGTTGCGGGAGGGGAAGGCCGCCTTGCGGGTCGCTCGTCATGGCGATGGTTTAGGGGCGGACCGCGGAGGGCGGAAGACGCGCAACCAGGCCTGATGGACGCAGTTCAGTGATGCGGCCCCTCTCCGCCGCTCTCCGGAACCTTCTCGTGGGTCAGCACGGACAAGCCGTTCTTCTCTGACCGCTGCGGCGCGTTGGTGACCGGCCCGCGGTAGGCCACGCACGCGGCGAGCGACCAGCAGGCCATAGCAATGATGAGAAGCCTCATTGAGCGGCACCCAAAGCATGACCGTCGCTGATAGGTGCGCCGGTATGCTCTAGCACATTGTTTCAGCGAGCATCTTCACCGGTCAGGTGAGCCAACCTGATCCGGATATGCTCGGTATTATGTAGCATCCGCCACCACGCAATGATCGCGTGGTGCCAACGGGTTAGCCACATAGTTCCGAGGTTCCCCGCCCTTCGCGGGAGCGGATGATGAGACGTGAAAGAATGGACCCAGCTTGCGGCGTCAATCGGCGTAATCGCCATTTTCGCCTATGTCCCTCAGCCCGCTTGCGGCGAAGGCCGTTGATGACGTGCTCATGCTCCATGGCGGGATTTTACCGCCGATCCTAAGCCGGAGCATTGTACGTGTGGTGGCGAGTGCTACATAATACCGCCCAGATCGGCGTCGGCATCGACGCGCTGGACGGCTACGCCTGGGCGGGCCGCAGCGGTCGCCGGCACCGGGTGGCCATCATCGACCGCCTCGCGGTCGCCGCGTTCGACGAGGCGGCCGAGGTCCGGTTCCGCCGCTGGCTGGCTGACGACGCGCTGCCGCGCGAGTTCGCGGCGCCGGCCCTGGACGAGGAGCTAAGCGCCTGGTTCGTCCACAGCCGCGTCACCCGTCCTGGCGCCTACCGCCTGGGCCGCATCCTGCGCTCTGCCCAGGCCGCGCACGACGACGCGGCGCTGCAGCGGGTGGCCGACCGCCTGGACGCCGGGATGCGCGACCGGCTTGGCGCTCTGCTGGCCGACGATGGCGACGGCACCGCCTACACCCGCCTGGCCGCCGATCCCGGCCGGGTCGGCCTGGAAAGCCTGCTGGCCAAGATCGCCAAGCTCGGACAGCTCCGCGCGCTGGCGCTGCCTTCGGACCTGCTGCGCGGTTTGCACCTGGACCAGGCCAAGCGGTTTCGCCGACGCGCGGCCGTCGAGAGCGCCTGGGAGCTGCGCCGGCATCCCGAGCGCATTCGTCTGCCCATGCTGGCCTTCTGGTGCGCGCCGCGCGAGGTGCGCGGCAAGGCCGGCATCTTGTTCCGCGTGGTCGAGGCGGCGTCGGGCAGCCCAGAGGGCGTCGTGCGCGAGGTGATCCTCCTGGTCATCGGCGAGGGGACCTTCGACGCGCTGGTCCGCGAGGCCCGTGCACACGGCACGCCGCAAAGCCGGCGCGTCCACACCGCCGTGCGCGCCTCGTACGGCTCGCACTACCGCCGGATGACGCCCAAGCTGCTGGCGGCACTGGACTTGCGTTCCAACAACGGCACGCACCGCCCCCTGCTCGACGCCCTGGACGCGATCCGCCGGGCGGAGGGCGAGGGACGGCAATTCTCTTCAAGGCGGACGAAGTGACCATCGAGGGCGTCATCCGACCCAAGTGGCGCGACATCGTGCTGGAGGACGCGCCTGGCGGCGGGCAGCGGGTGAACCGCATCAACTACGAAATCCGCGTCCTGCAGACCCTTTGCGAGCGGCTGCGCTGCAAGGAGGTCTGGGTGGTGGGCGCGGGCCGGTTCCGCAACCCCGACGCGGACCTGCCGGCCGACTTCGCCGAGCGCCGGGCGGAATGCTACCAGCGGCTGGGCCTACCCACGGAGGCGCGGGCCTTCACGGACGCGCTGCGCGCCGAGATGACGGAGGCGCTAGGGCAGCTCAACCGCGGGATGCCGCGCAACCCCGGCGTGCGGCTCGACCCACGGCGGCGCCATCCCATCATCGTCAGCCCGCTGGAACCCCAGCCGGAGCCGTCTGGGCTGGGGGCGCTGAAGGCCGAGCTGGTCAGGCGGTGGTCCACGACGGGCCTGCTGGACGTGTTCAAGGAGGCGGACCTTCGGATCGGCTTCACCGAGGCGTTCGCGACGGCGGCGTCGCGCGAGGCGACCGACCGCGACGAGGTCCGGCGCCGGCTGCTGCTGTGCCTGTACGGGCTTGGCGCCAACGCCGGGCTGAAGCGCCTCGCCGTCGGGCCGCACGGCTTCAGCTACAAGGAATTGCTGCACACCTGGCGCCGCTACATCGACGCCGAGTTGCTGCGCGATGCGACAAGGCGGGTGGCCAACGCGACGCTTGCTGCGCGCGATCCACGCATCTGGGCGACGGCACGACGGCCTGCGCGTCCGACAGCAAGCACTTCGGCGCCTTCGACCAGAACCTGATGACGGAATGGCACGTCCGCTACGGCGGGCGGGGTGATGATCTACTGGCACGTCGAGCGCGGCTCGGTATGCATCCACTCCCGGCTGCGGCGCTGCTCGTCGTCCGAGGTGGCCGCCATGATCGAGGGCGTGCTGCGCCACGACACCGAAATGGAGGTCGAGCGCCAATACGTGGACAGCCATGGCCAGAGCGAGGTGGCATTCGCCTTCTGCCGGATGCTCGGCTTCCAGCTCCTGCCGCGGCTCAAGGCGATCTCGGCGCAGCGGCTCTACCTGCCCGAGGTCGGGGTGCTGCGGCCTACCCCAACCTGGCCTGCATCCTGGCGCGGCAGATCGACTGGGCGCTGGTCGAGCAGCGATACGACGAGTTCGTGCGCTACGCGACCGCGATGGCGGAGCGCACGGCCGACCCGCAGGCGATCCTGCGGCGGTTCACCCGCAGCAACGTGCAGCACCCGACCTACAAGGCGCTGGCTGAGCTGGGCAAGGCGGTCAAGACGGTGTTCCTGTGCCGCTACCTCGGCGACGAGGCGCTGCGGCGCGAGACCCACGAGGGGCTGAACGTGGTCGAGGCCTGGAACTCGGCCAACGGGTTCATCTTCTTCGGCAAGGGCGGCGAGGTGGCCAGCAACCGGCTGGACGACCAGGAGGCGTCCGTCCATGCGCTGCACTTGCTGCAGTCGTGCCTGGTGTATGTGAACACGCTGATGCTGCAGCGCGTGCTGGCCGAGCCTGCCTGGATGGCGCGCATGACCTCGGCCGACATACGCGGCCTCACGCCGCTGA
>CAXTPP010000017.1:0-36622 GCA_964246185.1 uncultured Acetobacteraceae bacterium | reverse complement strand
GCGTGTACCCGCCCCCTTCCCCCCACTGGCATTACACGGGCTGGAGACGCCCGCCGAACCTTGGCCAGTTCCGCCCAACCCTCTCCTCGAGGGAGAGGGCTTATGAGCGCGGCCGATTACGTGCTCGACTCCCGCGGCGAGCAGCGGGAGCTTGACGCCTTCGTCGTGGCGGCTGCCTGGGCCGGGGACGTGCCGGCCTTCGCCCTTGGCGATGGCCGGGTGGTGACCGGCGGGTGGCGGGACGTGCCGGCGCATGACGGCGCAGTGCTCAGCCTTGCCGCGGCTGGGGATGGGTTCGTCACCGGCGGCGACGATGGGGGGTTCCGCCGGGTCGGGCCGGACGGGACGGTGGCGACCATCGCCGAGTTCGGCAGCAAATGGGTCGAGCAGGTGGCGTCCCACGGCGGCATCGCGGCCTGCGCCGTCGGCAAGGCGGCGCACCTGTTCGACGGCGCGGCCAAGCTGAAGCAGCTCGACCATCCCTCCACCGTCACCGGGCTGGCCTTCGACGCCCGCGGCAAGCGGCTGGCTGCGTCGCACTACAACGGCGCGACGCTGTGGTTCGTCGCCGCCAGGATCGACAGCCCGCGCCGGCTGGAGTGGAAGGGCAGCCACACCGGCATCGCCCTGCACCCGGCGGGCGAGGCGGTCGTCACCGCCATGCAGGAGAACTCGCTGCACGGCTGGCGGCTGGCGGACGGGCAGCACATGCGGATGTCCGGCTACCCGGCCAAGACGGAGTCGCTCGGCTTCACCCGCAACGGCCGCTGGCTGGCCTCCGCCGGGGCGGAGACGATCGTGCTGTGGCCGTTCTTCGGCGGCGGACCCATGGGCAAGGCGCCCATGGAGCTGGCCGGCGGGGACAACGTGCTGTGCACCCGGGTCGCGGCGCATCCGCAGCACGAGGTGGTGGCCGCCGGGTTCGCGGACGGGCTGGTGATCCTGGCCGACATCGCCTCCGAGCGCATCCTGCCGGTGGCGGCGCCCGGGCACGGCAGCGTGTCCGCCCTGGCCTGGCGTGCGGACGGCGCCACCCTCGCTTTCGGAACCGAGACGGGTTTCGCCGCCTTGGTCGATCTCAGCAAACGATAAGGAGCTCCGCCATGGAGATGATCACCTCGCACGGCCTGCGGATGCCGAAACTGGGCCTGGGCACCTGGCGCATGAAGGGCGACGAGTGCCGCGAGGCGGTGGAGCGCGCGTTCTCGCTGGGCTACCGCCACATCGACACGGCCGAGATGTACGACAACGAGGAGCAGGTCGGCTCGGCGCTGGCGGGGGCGCGGCTGCCGCGGGCGGACATCCACGTGACCACCAAGGTCTGGCACACCAACCTGGCGCCGGACGCGATGCGGCGCGCCATCGAGGCCAGCCTGCGCAAGCTGCAGACCGACTACGTGGACCTGTACATGATCCACTGGCCGGCGCCGGACATGGACCTGCCGGCGGCGCTGGCAACGCTGGTCAAGCTGAAGGAGGAGGGGCTGACGCGCGCGATCGGCGTCTGCAACTTCACCACCGCGCTGCTGCGCCAGGCGGTGGACGAGATCGGCGCGCCCTTGGCCGCCAACCAGGTCGAGTACCACGTGATGCTCGGCCAGGACCCGGTGCTGGCTTTCCTGCACGCGCACGACATGGCGCTGACCGCCTACTGCCCGATCGCGCAGGGCAAGCTGGCGGACAGCGAGGAACTGGGCGTGATCGCGCGCAAGCACGGCGCGACGGCGACGCAGGTGGCGCTGAAATGGCTGGTGGACCAGCCCGGCGTGGCGGCGATCCCGAAGGCGGCGCGGCGGGAGAGCCAGGTTGCGAACCTGGAGGCGATGAAGATCGTGCTGGACGACGCGGACCGGGCGGCGATCGCGGCGCTGCCGAAGGCGCAGCGGATGGTCAACCCCGGGTTCGCCCCGGCGTGGGACAAGGCGGCCTGATCTCGATCCGTGGCTTTGCAGGGTCCTGCCCTGCACCCGCAAGGGAATAGTCATTCCCTCGGCCCATCATATGAAGGTGTCCAGAGGACGACCGTCCTATGGCAGGGTTCGGGGCAGAGCCCCGACCTTGGCTAAGCCGCTTCCTCGGCCTCGATGCGGACCGGCGCCGGCACCGTCTTGCCCTCGCGGATCAGCCGGTCGTTGGCTGCGTTGACCGTGGCGTTCAGGTCCGTCTGGCTGCACAGCCCGAGGATCACCGGGTCACGCGGCTTGATGTTGGTGCTGTTCCAGTGGCTGCGCTCGCGCACCTTCTGGATGGTCTCCTTGGTGGTGCCGAGCAGCTTGACCACCTGGGCCTCCGACAGCTGCGGGAAGTTGCGCAGCACGAAGGCGATCGCGTCCGGCCGGTCGTTGCGCTTGGCGACGGGCGTGTAGCGTGCGCCGCGCCCCTTCTTCGGCGGCGGGTTGGCCGGCGCCAGCAGCTTGAGCCTGGACTCGCCGTCCGCCTCGCAGCGGGTGATCTCCTCCGCCGTCACCTGGCTGTTGGCCACCGGGTCGTAGCCCACGATGCCCTGCGCGACCTCGCCGTCAGCGATGGCTTGCACCTCCAGCGGGTGCATGCCGCAGAAATCGGCGATCTGGGTGAAGGTGAGCGCGGTTTTATCGATCAGCCACACCGCAGTGGCTTTCGGCATCAAGGGAAGGCTCATGTCACGCTCTCCGGCCGCGGCGCGGCGGCTCCATCAGGGAGGCGCGCTCGTGCGGCCAATCAAGATTGGATATGGGACTGCCGGACCTTGCCGGTCAAGCATTTGTGCGGGATCGTTACAGCACAAAATCGCAGGGCAGGGTCGATGTGGGAAGAAGAGGACAAGCCGATGCCGCCGAGGCGGGTGGCACCGCTGGCGCTCGACCCGCTGGGCGTGGCGGAACTGCAAAACTATATCGCGGAGCTGCGGACCGAGATCGCGCGGGCCGAGGCCGCGATAGCCCGCAAGGAGGACCATCGCGGCGTGGCGGACACTTTTTTCCGGAAGTAGCGGGAGGGGGCTGGCATGCAGCCCCCTCCCTGAGCCAGTCAGGCGGCCTGGGCAGCGCCCGCGGCGTCGTTGGCGATCGCCACCGGGGTCGGCTGGGCAGCGCCGATCGCGATGCGGCGGGACTTCAGCGCCTCCGGCACGATGCGGCGGACCGACACGTGCAACAGGCCGTTCTGCAAGTCGGCGCCCTCGACCACGATGTGGTCGGCCAGCGCGAACCGCCGCTCGAACGCACGGCCGGCGATGCCGCGGTAGAGCAGGTCGCCGGCTGCGTCATCCTTCAGCTTGCCGGACACGATGAGCTGGTTGTCCTTGACCGTCACGTCCAGGTCATCGGCGGCGAACCCGGCGACCGCCATGGTGAGGCGGTAGCTGTCCTCGCCGGTCTTGGCGATGTTGTAGGGCGGATAGGCCGGAGCCAGCGCCGCCTCCTGCGCGGTGTCCATCAGGCGGGCCATGCGGTCAAAGCCGATGGCGGTGCGGAACAGGGGGGAAAGGTCGTACGTCGTCATGGAAGAACCTCCTACGGGAGCAAGGTCTAAAGCCGTGATGGGCCGCCCGATTGGGCCGGCCCGGTCAGCCTCCGCAGCCCCGGATGGGCACTGCGAACGAGACGTAGATAGGCAAGCGCCGCCCCTTGGTTCAAGGGCGGCGCTTCGATTTCCTGGCTGTCGTGAGCCAGTGGACCGATGCCAACGCGCACTTCAGCGCGTTGGCTGAATCGGCCCATCAAATCAAGCTGGCGCTCTGACACATACTGAACCCTCGCAATGCGTCAGAGCACTAGGAGTCCGTCAGGCCGTCCGCTTGCCGAGGCCCGCGAACCGCTTGTTGAACTTGGCGACCTGGCCGCCGGTGTCCATCATGCGCTGCACGCCGGTCCAGGCCGGGTGGGATTTCGGGTCGATGTCCAGCCGCAGCGTGTCGCCCGCCTTGCCCATGGTGGAGCGCGTGGTGAACTCGGTCCCGTCGGTCATGATGATCTTGACGTCGTGGTATTCGGGGTGGATGCCGGCCTTCATGGGTTCGCGCTCCTGAGTATGGCCCATGCCGATGCCGACCGGCGGGGCGAAGCGCGGGGTATAGGTTCCGCCCCGTTGGAGGGCAAGGCTGGGCGCTGCCCAGACCCGCCAAAGGCCCCGCCTTTGGCGGAGTCCAGACATAGAGCCCCTGGCCTTGCTTGGGGGATTAGATCTGGCCCCGCTTGGGGCCTTGGCCGAACGACTTGAAGCTCTGGTCCGCCGCCTTCTTCTGCTCCGGGGTCAGCGCCTCGTAGAGGTTGGAGAAGGCCGGGACGAGCCGCTGCGTGTCCTCCGCGTGGGCCTGCGCCAGCGCGGCGTAGGACTTCATCTGGTCCACGGCGTTGCCTTCGGCCACGGTCTGGCCGTGCTGCTGCGCCAGCCCGTCCATGTGCCGCGCGTTCTCGCGCATCACCTGGGCGAAGGCGGAGAACTGGCTCTCCTCGGACGCCGTGACCTTCAGCTTGGCATGCAGCTCGGCGACCCGTCGCTCGATCATGGCGTCGCGCTTGGAGGGGGAGTCGGCCGCAGCGACTGGCGCCGGCTGGGCCTGGGCCAGGCCAGGGCGCACGGCGAGGCTCATGGCCAGCGTGGCGGCGAGGAGGGCCGGTACGGCGATACGGGTCATGCGGCATCCTGTTGCAGTTGCGATGGAGCTGGGGCGTTGGAATTGGGAACGTGCCGGCCGCGGCCGGGTTCGCGGCCTCGAGCCTGGCGGCCCAGGCCTTCGCAGCTTAGCCTCCCGCCGCCATGGCCGCCATCCTCTCCATCCAGTCCGCCGTCGCCTACGGCCATGTCGGCAACAGCGCCGCCGTGTTCCCGATGCAGCGCCTGGGCTGGGAGGTGTGGCCGGTGAACACCGTGCAGTTCTCCAACCACCCCGGCTACGGCAGCCGCACCGGCCAGGCGTTCACCGGCGGCCAGGTGCAGGGCATCGTGGACGGCATCGCCGCCAGGGGCGTGCTCGGGGAATGCCGCGCCGTGCTGAGCGGCTACCTGGGCGACCCGGCGGTCGGCGGCGCGGTGCTGCACGCCGTGGCGGCCGTGCGCCGGGCCAACCCCGCCGCACTCCATTGCTGCGACCCGGTGATCGGCGACTTCGGGCCAGGCGTCTACGTCGATCCCGCCATCCCGGCCCTGCTGCGGGACCGCTGCCTGCCGCAGGCCGACATCGCCACGCCCAACCAGTTCGAGCTGGGCCAGCTGACCGGGCTGCCGGTCGTGACGCTGGCGGATGCCAAGCGCGCCGCCGCCGCCCTGCGCGCCACCATGCGTCCCGGCGCCATCGTGCTCGTCACCAGCCTGCTGGTGGACAGCACCCCGCCGGACGGCCTGGACTTGCTGGCGCTGGACGGCGTGGCGGCGTGGCGGCTGCGCACGCCCAGGCTGCCGCTGGCGGCCAACGGCGCTGGCGACACCATCGCCGCGCTGTTCCTGGTGCACCGCCTGCAAACGGGCAGCACGCCGGTCGCCCTGTCCGCCGCCGCCAGCGCCACCTACGGGCTGCTGCGGCGCACCCTGGAGGCTGGCTCGCGCGAGCTGCTGACGGTGGCGGCGCAGGAGGAGTTCATCCGGCCAAGCCATGCGTTCGTTGCAGAGCCGGCGTAAACTATCGCCTCATTTGCGGCGATTGCCCGCGATCCTGCCCTTATCCCGCCAATATCCTCCCCCATAGTCGCACCGCTATCCATTCCGACCTTGGGCACGCTCTCATGCGCATCCTTCATTCCTACCGTCGCGTGCTCGCCATGCTCGGCGGCGACAAGCGGCTGGCCTTCATCCTCGGCGTGGCGAACATCGCCCTGGCCGGGCTGCAATTCCTCGACCCGGTGCTGTTCGGCCGGGTCATCGGCCTGCTGTCGAACTCGTCCAGCATGACGCACGCGGCGCTGTGGACCAAGGCGGCGGCGCTGATCGGCTTCTGGATCGCGGTCGCCGCGGTGTCGATCGGCGCCAACATCGCCACCGTCGTCCATGCCGAGCGCATGGCGCACCGCAACCGGCTGCAGTCGATGAGCCGCTTCTTCAGCCACGTGCTGTCCATGCCGCTGTCGTTCCACGGCGGCGCGCATTCCGGCCGCATGATGAAGGTGATGCTGGGCGGGTCGGACGCGATGTTCTCGGTCTGGCTCAGCTTCTTCCGCGAGCAGCTGGCGACCTATGTGGCGCTGCTGGTGCTGCTGCCGCTGACGCTGCTGCTCAACTGGCAGCTGTCCCTGGTGCTGATCACCCTGGTGGCGCTGTTCTGCGCGGTCACGGTGCTGGTGACCAACCGCACGGCGGAAGGCCAGGCCAAGGCGGAGTTCTTCCAGTCGAGCCTGGCCAGCACCGCGCAGGACGCGCTGGCCAACGTGATGGTGGTGCAGTCCTTCACCCGGCTGGCGGCCGAGCGCCGCCGGTTCGGGCAGATCGCCGACCAGGTGATCGCGCACCAGTTCCCGGTGCTGAACTGGTGGGCCGTGGTCAACGTGCTGACCCGCGGCGCGTCCACCATCGCGGTGATCGTGATCGTGATCATCGGCACGGTGCTGCACGTGAACGGGCAGGCTTCCGTGGCCCAGATCGTCACCTTCATGGGGTTCGCCAACCTGCTGATCAGCCGGCTGGAGTCGGCCATGCAGTTCGCCTCCCGCCTGTTCCTGCAGGTGCCGGTGCTGGAGGAGTATTTCGGCGTGATGGACGCGAAAAGCTCCGTCCCCGAGGACCCGGACGCGGTCGATCTGGAAGCGCCGCGCGGCGAGGTGGCGTTCGAGGACGTGTCGTTCGCCTACCCGGGCGGCCCGGCCATCCTGTCCAACGTCTCGTTCGTGGCGCAGCCCGGCAGCGTGATCGCGCTGGTCGGCTCCACCGGGGCGGGCAAGAGCACGGCGATGAACCTGCTGCAGCGCCTGTGGGACCCGACCGGCGGGCGCGTCGCGATCGACGGCCAGGACATCCGGCACACGACGCTGGAGAGCCTGCGCGACACCATCGGCATGGTGTTCCAGGAGAGCCTGCTGTTCAACCGCTCGATCCGCGAGAACCTGCGCATCGGCCGGCCGGACGCGACGGACGCCGAGATCGAGCACGCCTGCCGCGCGGCGGACGCGCACGAGTTCATCACCCGCCAGCCGCAGGGCTACGAGACGATGGTGGGAGAGCGCGGCGCCACCCTGTCCGGCGGGCAGCGCCAGCGCCTGGCGATCGCGCGGGCCATCCTAAAGGACCCGCCGATCCTGATCCTGGACGAGGCGACCAGCGCGCTGGACGCCGCCACCGAGGCCCGCGTGTCCCGCGCCATGGCGACGCTGATGGCGGGGCGGACCACGTTCATCATCGCCCACCGCCTGTCCACCGTGCGCGACGCCGACGAGATCCTGGTGTTCGACGGCGGCGAGGTGGTCGAGCGCGGCCGGTTCGACGGGCTGGTGGCCCGCGGCGGCCGGTTCGCCGAGCTGGTGGCGACGCAGCTGGCCGGCGCGCCGCAGCTGCGGGCGGCGGAGTAGGCCGATCTGCTGCACCGCACGGCTATTCGTTGCATTTGCGGTAGGCAAGCGCGCAGGATGCGGAAACGGGGCGGCAGACCCCGGGTGCGGCAACAAGGAGCCAAGATATGACCGTAGCAGCCATCTTGCGCCAGAAGGCCGGGGAGACCGTGACCGTGACGCCCCAGGCGTCGCTCGCCGACGTGACCGGCGTATTGACGGAGCGCCGCATCGGCGCCGTCCCCGTGCTGGAAGGCGGCGCGCTGGCCGGCATCATCAGCGAGCGCGACATCATCCGCTGCCTGGCCCGGCACGGCGCCGGGGCGCTGGACCTGACGGCGGCGGACGCCATGACCCGGTCGGTGCAGACCGTCACGCCGCAGACCACCATCGGGCAGGCGATGGCCACGATGACCTCCGGGCGCTTCCGCCACCTGCCGGTGATCGCCGAGGGGCAGATGGTCGGCATCATCAGCATCGGCGACGTGGTGAAGGCCCGGCTGGACGACCAGGCGCACGAGGTGGAGACGCTGCGCGCCTACGTCGCTGGCGGCTGACCCCGATCTTGGCCTAGGAAACAGGGCGGCCGGACTAGGAAGGTTCGTCGCAAAGCCCAATTGTTGGGCTGGAGAGTGCGATGGATCACGAGGGTTTCTTCCGCAAGCAGCTCGACGGCCTGCGCGCCGAGGGCCGCTACCGGGTGTTCGCGGACCTGGAGCGGCAGGCGGGCGCGTTCCCGGCGGCCACCCACCACAGCCCGGAGGGCAAGGCGCCGGTGACGGTGTGGTGCTCCAACGACTACCTCGGCATGGGGCAGCACCCGGCCGTGCTGGCCGCCATGCACGAGGCGCTGGACCGCTGCGGCGCCGGCGCCGGCGGCACCCGCAACATCTCCGGCACCAACCACGACCATGTGCTGCTGGAGCGCGAGCTGGCCTCGCTGCACGGCAAGCAGGCGGCGCTGCTGTTCACCTCCGGCTACGTCTCCAACGAGGCGACGCTGGGCACCCTCGCCTCCCAGATGCCCGGTTGCGTCATCCTGTCGGACGCGCTGAACCACGCCTCCATGATCGCCGGCATGCGCAACAGCCGGGCCGAGCGGCACGTGTTCCGCCACAACGACCCGGCGGACCTCGACCGCATCCTGTCCGGCCTGGACCCGGCGCGGCCCAAGCTGGTGGCGTTCGAATCGGTCTATTCCATGGACGGCGACATCGCCCCGGTGGCCGAGTTCTGCGACGTGGCCGAGCGGCACCGCGCCATGACCTACCTGGACGAGGTCCACGCCGTCGGCCTGTACGGACCCGGCGGCGCAGGGGTGGCGGCGCGCGAGGGCGTGAGCCACCGCCTGACCGTCATCGAGGGCACGCTGGCCAAGGCGTTCGGGGTGGTGGGCGGCTACATCGCCGGGTCGGCGGCGCTGTGCGACTTCGTGCGGTCGTTCGCGCCCGGCTTCATCTTCACCACCGCCCTGCCGCCCGCGGTGGCGGCCGGCGCGCTGGCCAGCGTGCGCCACCTGCGCGGCAGCGACGCCGAACGCACGCGCCAGCGGGACCGGGTGGCGCGCCTGCGCCGCGGGCTGGACGCGGCCGGCGTGCCGCATCTGGACAACCCGAGCCACATCGTCCCCGTCATGGTGGGCGATGCGGCGCTGTGCAAGCAGATCAGCGACCGGCTGCTGGACCAGCACGCCATCTACGTGCAGCCGATCAACTACCCCACCGTGCCGCGCGGCGCCGAGCGGCTGCGGCTCACGCCTTCGCCGCTGCACAGCGACGCCGACATCGACCACCTGGTGGGTGCGCTGGCCGCGATCTGGGCCGAGGCCAGGCTGGCGCGGGCCGCCTGACCGCTCCCGGCCATGCGGTTGGCGCAAATCCCCGGGGCATTGGCGCTCCTCCTCGCCATCGCGGCTCTCACGCCAGCCGGGAGCGCCACGGCCGCTGACCGGCCGCCCTTGGTTCTGGAAGCGACCATTCCGCTGAACGCCAGTGGGCGCATCGACCACATGGCCGTGGACCTCAGGCGGCAGCGCCTGTTCGTGGCGGAGCTTGGCAACGGCTCGGTCGATGTCATCGACCTTGCGGCGCGCCGGGTCGTCTCGCGCATCTCCGGGTTGAAGGAGCCGCAAGGGGTCGGCTACTCCGAGAAAGCCGATGTTCTCGCCGTCGCCAGCGCCGGCGATGGCTCGGTCCGGTTCTACCAGGGCGAGGGCCTCGCTCCGGCCGGAATGGTGTCGCTCGGCAGCGACGCCGACAACGTGCGGGTCGATCCGCAGAGCGGCAACGTGGTCGTCGGCTACGGCAGCGGCGGGCTGGCGGTCATCGATCCGGCGACCCGCGCCAAGATCGCGGACATCGCCCTGCCAGGGCACCCCGAAGGGTTCCGGTTCGACGGCGCGGGCAGGGCATTCGTGAACATCCCCGACGCCCGGCAGGTCGCCGTCATCGACCTCGAAGCGGGACGCATCGGCGCGGCCTGGCGAACGCCGGGGGTGGGCGGCAACTTCCCGATGGCCTTCGCCCCGGCGGAGCAGCTCGTGGCCGCGGTTTTCCGCAATCCGCCAAAGCTGCTATTGCTCGACGCCGGCAGCGGCGCGGCGACGGCGAGGGTGGAAGCCTGTGGTGATGCAGACGACGTGTTCTTCGATGGCGAGCGCAAGCGCATCTACGTCAGCTGCGGCGAGGGCGCGGTGAGCGTGTTCCAGCGGGACGCCGCAGGTTACCGCCCTCTCGCGGCCGTCAAAACCGCCTCCGGAGCGCGCACCTCGCTGTTCGTGCCCGAGCTGGACCGGCTGTTCGTGGCAGCGCGCGCCGGGCTCCTGGGTTCTCCCGCGGCGATCCTGGTCCTGCGGCCGGACGGCTGAGGTCAACGGGCCTTGAGGATGACCGTCGAGCAAGCCAGGCCAGAGGCTCTGCCTCTGGACTCCGCCAAAGGCGAGGCCTTTGAAATCCATTTATATAATCGGTTTCCAAAGGCCTCAGGCCTTTGGCGGGCCTGGGCAGAGCCCAGCCTTGCTGTTGGCAGGTCAGTGTCTGAAGCCGTATAATCTTCGCGTCCCGCGTAATCGCGCCGACCAGGATGCGCCGATGAGGCGCGCCCGCACCATCGGCGCGGCAGCCTCGGTCGCCTGCGCGCTGCTGCTGACGGGCTGCGCCTCCTACCATCCGCTCGACTTGCCCAAGCAAGCAGCCCTCGCGCCCGACCTCGCCGCCCTGCGTCACGAGGGCGTCCCGATCGACCGGCCGCTCAGCGCCGACGACGTGGCGCGGCTCGCCGTCGAGAACGACCCGGCGCTGCTGTCCGAACGCCAGCAGCGTGGCGTGGCGGAGGCGCAAGTGGTGCAGGCGGGCCTGCTGCCCAACCCGTCCTTCGGCCCGATCTATCAGTTCAACTCCTACGCGCCGAACGCGCTCAACAACGCCTGGACGCTCGCGCTCACCTACGACCTGCGGGCGGTCCTGCTGCGTCCGGCGCTGCACCGCAGCGCGCAGTATGCCAGCCAGCAGATCGACGCGCAGCTGGTGTGGCAGGAATGGCAGGTCATGGGCCAGGCGCGCCTGCTCGCCGTCGACCTGATCGAGGGTGGCCGCCAGCTCGCCGCCCTGGAGCGGTCGCGCCGGCTGCTGGCGAACCGCTACGAGCATTCCGCGCGCGCCATGGCGGACCACAACCTGACGCTCGCGACGGTGATCCCCGATCTCGCCGCCCTGCAGGCCGCGCAGGCCGCCGTGCAGGTGCTGGAACGGCTGCAGCAATCCCGCCGGCAGCAGCTCGACGCGCTGCTCGGGTTGCGCCCCTCGGTGGTGCTGGCGCTCGGTCCGGCCCCGGACCTGCCGCCGTTCGACTCCGGGCAGGTCCTGGAGCGCCTGTCCCACCTCGCGTCGTTCCGCCCCGACCTGGTCGCGCTGCAATTGGGCTACCGCTCCGAGGACGAGCGCGTGTGGGCGGCGATCCTCGGGCAGTTCCCGGCGTTCGCGATCAGCCTCATCGGCGGCATCGACAACACCCGCGACTACAGCCTCGGCCCGCAGCCGACGTTCGACATCCCCATCTTCAATCACAACCAAGGCCAGATCGCCATCGAGCGCGCCACCCGGTCCTTGCTGCACGACCAGTACGAGGCGCGTCTCGCCGCCGCGGACGGAGAGGTGCGCGCCATGCTGGCCGCAATCGCGCTGGTGCAGCGGCAGCTCGACGCCGACCGCCGCGACATCGCGGCCAACGTGTCGGCCACGGACGCGGCGACCCGCGCCTGGCGTGCCGGCAACCTCGACGAGCTGACCTACGTCACCCTGGCCGCGGCGCAGATCACCAAGGAGCAGCAAGTGCTGGACCTCGAACAATCCCTGCTCGACCAGCAGGTCGCCATCGCGACCCTGACCGGCGCCGGCCTGCCGCCGCTCGCGCAGGCGCACCCGGACGCCCGCCCGTGAGGCTGCTTCTGGCCATGCCGGCCCGCATCCTGGCGATCGCGCTGCCGTTGGCGCACGCCGCCGCGGAGCCGTCGCCGAGCGTGCTGGTCAGCACGGTGATGCCGCGCCAGGGCACGCTGCCCGAGATCGTCACGGCCTATGGCGCCGCGCGCCCCACGCTCGACGCCGCGGCCACAATCAGCCAGCAGATCGACGGCCAGGTCGCCGCGATCGCAGTCACGCCGGGCGAGGTGGTGCGGGCCGGCCAGCGCCTGCTGGAGTTCCGCCCCTCCCCCGCCGCGATCAGCCTTTACCGCCAGGCGGTCACCGCCCTGGACGCCGCCCGCGCCACGCGCGCCCGCACCGCCCAGCTGCTGGCCGGGCGGCTGGCCACCCGCGACCAGCTGGCGCAGGCCGACAAGGCGGTGACCGACGCCGGCGCGTCGCTCGATGCGCTTCGGCTGCAGGGCGGCGGCGATGCCAAGGTGAGCGTCACCGCGCCGTTCGACGGCATCGTCGAGACCATCCCGGTGGCGCAGGGCGTCCGCGTGGCCCCGGGGACGCCGCTGCTGACGCTCACCGCGAGCAACGGCCTGGTCGTGACCGTCGGCGTCAACCCTGCCGACATCGCCCGCATCCGGGTCGGCGAGCCGGCGGAGCTGACGCGCCTTTCCGGCGGCGGCCCGCTCGCCGGGCACGTCCTGCGCGTGGACGGCGTGCTGAACCCGCAGACCAGGATGGTGGACGCCGACATCTCCGCGCCGCCCAACGCGATGCTGTCCGGCGAGGCGTTCGCGGCGCGCATCCAGGTCCGCCAGGTGCAAGGCTGGCTGGTGCCGCACGCCGCCGTGCTGAGCGACGCGCAGGGCGCATGGGTGTTCCAGGTGGCGGACGGCCACGGCGTGCGGGTCGGCGTGGCGGTCCTGGTGGATGGCGACACGGAGCTGGTCACCGGCAAGCTCGACCCCGAACGCCCGCTGGTGGTGGACGGCGCATGGCAGCTCACGGACGGCATGACGGTGCGTACGGCGCCGTGAGGTTCGCGCACGCAAGCAAGGCCAGAGGCTCTGCCTCTGGACTCCGCCAAAGGCGGGGCCTTTGGAATCCATTTATGTCTAAAACGGTTGCCGAAGGCCTCAGGCCTTTGGCGGATCTGGACAGAGCCCAGCCTTATTCTTTCATAGATCAGCGTTCGAGGCCGTCAGCATGAGCTTCGCTGGTTTCGTCGCCCGGCACACCCGCTCCATCGTGCTGGTCGCGGCGGCGCTGACGCTTGCCGGCGTGCTTGCCGGCTTCTCGCTGCCGATCGGCCTGTTCCCGCAGACCTCGTTCCCCCGCATCCTGGTCAACCTGGAGGCCGGCAGCCGGCCCGCGAACCAGACCGCCCTGCTGGTGACCCGGCCGGCCGAGATGGCAGTGCGCTCAGTGCCCGGCGTGCTCGACGTGCGATCCAGCACCAGCCGCGGCAGCGCCCAGCTGGCGATCAACTTCGACTGGGGCACAGACATGGTCGCCAGCACGTTGCAGGTCGCCAGCGCGGTCTCGCAGATCCTGCCGAGCCTGCCTCCCGGCACGATCTACCGGACGTTCCGCATGACGCCGACCGTCTATCCGATCATCTCCTACGCGCTGCTGTCGGACAGCCTGTCGCCGGTGGCGTTGCAGGATCTGGCGCTGTACCAGATCGTTCCCCTGCTCGCCTCGATCCCCGGCCTTGCCAACACCGACGTGCAGGGCGGGCAGACCGAGGAGGTCGAGGTGCTTGCCGACCCCCATCGGCTCGCCAGCTACGGAATCGGCATGACCGAGCTGGCGCAGGCGATCTCCGCCGGCAACCAGCTGCAGGCGGTCGGGCGGCTGCAGGACAACCACAAGCTGTTCCTCGTGGTCGCGGACCGCAGCCTCGCCGCCGCCGCCGGCATCGGCGACATCGTGCTCCGCTCGAACCCGGCCGGCATCGTGCGGGTGCGGGACGTGGCCACCGTGCAGGACGGCGTCGTGCCGCAATGGGTCGAGGTCTCGGAGGACGGGCATCCCGCGGTGCTGTTCAACGTCTACCAGCAGCCGAGCGGCAACACGGTGCAGATCGCGGCCGCGGTGCGCACAAAGCTGGCCGCCTTCAAGCTGCCGCCGGGCGTCAGCCTCAAGGCGTGGTACGACCAGAGCGAGCTGGTCCTGCAATCCGCGGGCAGCGTGCGCGACGCGGTGCTGATCGGCCTCGTGCTGTCGGGCATCGTGATCTTCGTCTTCCTGCGCAGCTGGCGGGTCACCCTGATCGCGCTGCTGATCGTGCCGGCGACGCTCGCGGTGACGGTGCTGCTGCTGAGCCTGCTCGGCCTGAGCTTCAACATCATGACGCTCGGCGGCATCGCGGCGGTGGTCGGGCTGCTGATCGACGACGTCATCACCATGGTCGAGCACCTGGCCCGCCGCGCCGGGGCGCATGGCGAGGACGGGCGCGTGGCGGGCATCGACGCCGTGCTCCCCGCGACCCGGGAGTTCATCCAGCCGCAGACCGGGTCGAGCCTGGCCACCATCATCGTCTTCGTGCCGCTCAGCCTGCTCACGGGCGTGACCGGCGCGTTCTCCAAGGCGCTGTCGGTGACGATGGCCGTCTCCCTGGTCGTCTCCTACCTGATGGCGGTCCTGCTGGTGCCGGTGGCGATGCGCCGGCTGGTGAACTTCGACCGCTGGGCCGACCCCGGCGCGGCGGGCGGCTGGCTCGAACGCAGCCACGGCCGGCTGCTCGACCGGCTGATCCGCCGCCCGGCGCTGCTCGCGATTGCCCTGTTGCCGCTGCTGGCGCTGGGCGTGATCGCGTACCGCCGGGTGCCGACCGGCTTCCTGCCGCAGGTGGACCAGGGCGGCTTCTCGATGGACTACTACGCGAGGCCCGGCACCTCGCTGGCGGAGACCGGCCGCGAGGTCGCCGAGATCGACGCCTGGCTGCACGCCAGCCCGCAGGTGGACACCTTCTCGCGGCGGCTCGGCACCACGCTCGGCAACGACATCACCGAGGCCTACCACGGCGACTACTTCGTCCGGATGAAGCCCGGCCACACGCTGTCCACCCCGGACATGATCACGGCGGCGCTCGACTGGGTGGGGGAGAACGTCCCGGGGATGGACGTCGAGGCCAGCCAGCTGATGGAGGACCGGATCGGCGACCTGACCTCGGTGCCGCAGCCGATCGAGATCAAGCTCTACGGCGCGGAGCAGGCGGCGCTGATCCCGGTGGCGGACAAGGTCGCGGCCGCCATCGGCAAGGTGTCCGGCGTGCTGGAGGTCAAGAACGGCATCGTGCTCGCCGGCGACTCGCTCGATCTCAGGGTCGATCCGCTGCGCGCCGCCGTCGAGGGCCTCACGCCGGCCGACGTGACGCAGGCGGTGGACACCGCGCTCACCGGAACGGTCGCCACCGAGCTGCCGCAGCCGATCAAGACGGTCGGGGTGCGGGTGCGGCTCGCCGGTTCGCTGCGGCTGCGCGAGGCCGAGCTGGCCCGCCTGCCGATCCGCGCGCCTGACGGCCATGTCGTGCCGCTGGACCGGGTGGCGAGCATCCACCCGGTGACCGGCGAGCCGCAGATCTCGCGCGACAACCTGCAGCCGATGATCGCCGTGACCGGCCGCATCGAGGGCCGCGGCGTGGGCGCCGCGATCGCCGACATCAGGCGCGAACTCGACGCGCCCGGCATGCTGGGCGCCGGCGTCCGGTACGAGCTTGGCGGCCTCTACCAGCAGCAGCAGATCGCTTTCGTCGGGCTCGCCAAGGTGTTCGCAGCCGCGCTGATCGCCGAGTTCATCCTGCTGCTGTTCCTCTACGAGCGGTTCTGGCTGCCCGCGATCATCATCGCCTGCTCCCTGTTCTCCACCGTCGCCGTGTTCACCGGGCTTTGGCTGAGCGGCATCGCGCTCAACATCACCGCCCTGATGGGCATGACCATGGTGATCGGCATCGGCACCGAGATGGCAATCTTCTACGTCTCCGAATACACCGAGCTGGAGCACCGGATGCCGCCGCGGCAGGCGTTGCGCGCGGCGAGCCTGAACCGGCTGCGGCCGATCACCATGACCACCCTGGCCGCGATCCTGACCCTGCTGCCCCTCGCCCTCGCGCTCGGCGCCGGGTCCGGCATCCAGCAGCCGCTGGCCATCGCCATCGTCGCCGGGCTGATCTTGCAGTACCCGCTGGTGCTACTCGCCATGCCGGTCCTGATCGGGCTGACCATCAGGACGGAGCGCCAAAGCTGAGGCCTGCCAACTTTGGCTTAAGGCAGTGACCCTGTTGGAAAGCAAGGCTGGGCTCCCCCTCCGTAGCCATTCCAATTGCCTGAAGGAGGCAATTGGAACCTTGCGGCCACTCCGCCCAGACCCGCCAAAGGCCTGAGGCCTTTGGAAACCGTTTCATCGTATAAATGGATTCCAAAGGCTCCGCCTTTGGCGGAGTCCAGAGGCAGAGCCTCTGGCCTTGCTCGGCGCTCGCCCTCAAGGGCCGTGTGGCTTGATGGCCCGGTATGCGGTGTTGCGCGAAACGCCGAGCCGGCGCGCCGTCTCGCTGAGGTTGCCGCCGGGAGCGGCCTGGGCCAGCAGGCGGTTTGCGATCGACGCGATGTCCATGCGGTCCCGCAACGGGGGCAGCGCGACGCCCGTCGCGTCCAGCCGGCAGAACAGGTCGGAGCGGAACCTGCCGTCCGCCACCGCCTGCTCCATCTTGGCATTCGTCGCGGCCATCAGCAGCACGTTGACCTGCCGTGGCCGCCCGCCGCCCACGGGACGCACGAGCCAGTCATCGAGCAGCCGCAGCAGCACCGACTGCAACGCGACCGGCATGTCGCCGATCTCGTCGAGGAACAGGGCGCCGTCGTCGGCCTCGCAAACCAGGCCGGCGCTGCCGCAGCGTCCTCAGCCACGAAATCCGTCGCTGCAGGGTCGCAGGCCGCTGGTTCCAGTGCAGCCGGCCGCAGCGGAACAAGGCCGCTTGACTGCGTGCAGATTCTCCACGTTGACCACGAAGGTGCCGCCGACCCGGTCCCCCAGCCGGATGCGACCATGGCTGTCGCAGCCGAGCAGGCGGGCGAACCGGGTGCGGAACACGTCGTCGAAATGCCGGGGCGTGGATGCGGGCGGCCCGCCGGGCCACCGCCACCAGCACCGTGCGGCAAGGCACAGCGGCGCGATCGGCTGCGTCTCCCTGCAGCTCGACGAGGCGCTGGACCGCGGCCGCTTCATGGCCTGGCTGCAACGGCTGGCGCTGGAGCAGGGCAAGGACCTGCTGCGCGCGAAGGGGATCGTCGATCTGGCCGGGGTCGCGCAGCGATTCGTCTTCCAGGGCGTCCACATGATGATGGACACGGAGCTGACGCAGCCCTGGGCTGGGGGCGAGCGCCGCCGGAGCCGGCTGGTGTTCATCGGCCGGCAGCTCGATCACGGCGGAGGCAGCCTTAGCCACCTGAGACCGCCGCGGGACGCACCGCGCCGCACACGAGAAGGAAGCAGCCATGAGCACGACGCAGGATTCGGCGACACCGGTCAGGTCGGCCGCCGCAGGGGCGGCGAAGCTCGCCGGCTCCGACAGCCGCAAGTTCAACTACTTCGAGCCGAAGGGCCGCAAGGCCTCGCACTACGAGGACATGACGGTGGACGTGCAGCCGGACCCGAAGCGCCGCCGCTGCAGGACTGGATCATCTCCTTCGCGGACGGCACGCCCACCTACTCCGAGAGCTGGACGGCGGCGAAAAGCTCCGACTGGCACAAGTTCCGCGCCGTGGACCAGGAATGGGAGCGCACGCAATACCAGCGCCAGTCCACCATCGTCGGCATGATCTCCAACGTGATGGAGAACGGCCGCCGGGCCGGCTCGGTCAAGCAGTTCGACCGGGCGTGGGTGAAGGTGCTGCAGAACCATCTCGGCGCCTACAAGCACGCCGAGTTCGGCCTCGGCATGGCGACGACGCAGGCGCAGCGCTACGGCTGCACGCCGATGGTCAACAACGCCATCCTGACCAACTCGTCCTACAAGCTGCGCTTCGCCCAGGACCTCACCCTCTACCTCGGCGAGATCGGCCTCGACCTCGAAGAGTTCGACCAGGACGCCGGCAAGGCGCACTGGATGGAGGACCCGGTGTGGCAGGGCGTGTGCCGGGCGGTGGAGCTGTTCCGCATGCTGGCGCTCGACGAGCAGCACGGGCCGGCGAACCACGCGCTGTTCGCCGGCTGGCTCGCCAAGCACGGCGCCGAAGCGGTGAACGCGGCCAACCTGCTGCAGCCGGTCTGGTCGCAGCCGCGCGTCAAGGTCACCCAGTACGGCGACGCCTTCCAGGAGGCGCGCAACCGGCTACAGGCGATCGGCTCGGAGATCGGCATCGACGTGCGTCCAGTCATCGGCTGATCAGGGGAACAGGGGAACACCAGCATGTCGCACATGGACAGCATCTTCCAGACCATGAAGGACATGACCTTCGAAACCACGGTCTCGCACCAGTGCGGGATAACGATGAACGACAGCGTGGAGGCGCGCCGTCGCCGAGGCGATGGTCAAGAAGCACCCCGACCGCTTCATCCTCAACGGGGCGTTGGACCCGCGCGATGCGAGAAGGGGATCGAGGATTTGCACGAGCAGGTCGAGAAGCACCACATCGAGGGGTGAAGCCCTACACCGCGGAATGGCGCGGCGATTTCAAGGGCTACAAGCTGAGCGACGAGGAAACCTACCGCTACCTCGAAGCCGCCCAGAAGCTCGGCATCAAGAACGTCCACGTCCATAAAGGCCCGACCATCCTGCCGCTGAACCGAGGCGCCTTCGACGTGGACGACGCGGCGACCAGCTTCCAGGGCCTCAACTTCATCGTCGAGCATTGCGGGCTGCCACGGCTCGACGATTTCTGCTGGATCGCGACGCAGGAGACCAACGTCTACGCCGGCCTCGCGGTGGCGCTGCCGTTCATCCACTCGCGGCCCGGCTACTTCGCGCACATCATCTCGGAGCTGCTGTTCTGGGTGGGCGAGGACAAGATCCTCTACGGCAGCGACTACGCGATCTGGACGCCGCGCTGGCTGGTCAACAAGTTCATGGAGTTCGAGCTGCCGCAAGACGTGGCCAGCGAAACCGGCGTCGCGCTGACCCTCCAGGCGAAGAAGAAAAGGTGATCGCGCGACCTGGGCGGCGTCATCGCCGAGGCGCGCGAGCAGGATCTGGACCGTGCGCGGCAGGCGCGCGTCAGCGCCAACCAGACCGTCACCAGCGCCGGCGGCGGAGACCCTGCGGCGCTGGCCGCGCCCCGCGCGGCGATCGAGGATGGCATCGTGCCCGGCGGCAGCACCGCTCTGCTGCAGCTCTCGCCCGAGCTGTCCGGCATGATCGGGCGGCTGACCGGCAGCGCACGCGAAGGCGCGTTGATGCTGCAGGGCGCGCTGGCCCAGCCGCTCATGGCCATCGCCTCCAACTGCGGCCTCGATGCCGGGCGGATCGTGGCGCGTCCGGCAATCGCCGCGCGGCGTGGGCTTCGATGCCCGCAGCGGCGATCTCGTGGACCTGGTCGAGGCCGGCGTGATCGACCCGGTGCGGGTGTGCGCGACCGCGTTGCGCAACGCGGCCTCGGTCGCCGGGTTGATCCTGACCACCCAGACGCTGATCGCGACCAAGCCGGACGGGGTGGACCCGACCGCCGGGCCGGCGCTGAGCGGCGGAGCGGAGCTGCTGGGGCTGGGCTGACGCGATTCCCCCGAACGGCCCGGCCTGCTGGCTGGCGCGCCCGGCCGCGGCTAGACTCGGCCGCAACGGATGGGGGACGGCAGGATGGGACGCACCGCACTGGTCACGGGCGCTGGCGGCGGCATCGGCCGCGCGTGCGCCCTGGCGCTGGCGCAGGACGGCTTCACGGTGGCGCTGGCCGGGCGGCGGCGGGACAAGCTGGAGGAGACCGCCGCCCTGGCCGGCCCCGGCAGCCTGGTCGTGCCGGCCGACGTGGCAGACCCGGCGTCCGTCGCGGCGCTGTTCGCCACGGTTGCGCAGGCATGGAGCCGGCTCGATGTGCTGTTCAACAACGCCGGCGGCAACACGCCCGCGACCAACTTCGGCGACCTGACGGACGAGCAGTGGGACACGGTGGTGGCGGTCAACCTGTCCGGCGCGTTCCGGGTGGCGCGCGGGGCGTTCCGCATGATGCGCGACCAGCAGCCGCAGGGCGGGCGGATCATCAACAACGGCTCCGTCTCCGCCCACGCGCCGCGTCCGGGATCGGCGCCCTACACCGCGACCAAGCACGCCATGTCCGGCCTGACCAAGACGATCGCGCTGGACGGCCGGGCCTACAACATCGCCTGCGGCCAGGTGGACGTGGGCAACGCAGGCACGGACATGACGGCGCGGATGGCGCAGGGCGTGCCGCAGGCGAACGGCACGATGGCGGCGGAGCCGGTGATGGACGTGGCGAACGTGGCGCGCTCGGTGGCGCTGATGGCGTCGCTGCCGCTGGACGCCAACATCCTGACGCTCACGGTGATGGCGACGGCGATGCCGTTCGTGGGACGCGGATGAGCGGCGGACGGGTTGGCGGCGTGTCCTGCGCAGGCGGGGCCGCGCGATGAACTGGCAGGACCGGATCGAGAGCTACCAGCGGCTGACCAAGTTCCCCCGCAGCCTGTTCGTGGGCGAGGATGGGCGGGTGGTCGGCACCTGGATCATGGGCAACGACTACCGGGTCAGGTCCGGCTACTACGGCGGCTACCCGGCGGGCTACCTGCGGCGGGTGGCGGCGCTGTTCCCGGACCGCAAGCGCGTGCTGCACGTCTTCTCGGGCAAGGTGGACCTGGGCGCCATGCCGGGCGACACGGTGGACTCGAACCCGGCCATGTCCCCGACCTGGATCGCCGACGCGCACGACCTTTCGGCCGTCCCGCTCGACCGGTACGACTTGGTGCTGGCCGACCCGCCCTACAGCGTCGAGGACGCCGAGCGCTACCAGACGACGATGGTCAAGCGCAACGTCGTCATGCGGTCCCTGGCAGCCGGGATGTCCGCAGGCGCGCGGATCGTATGGCTCGACCAGGTGCTGCCGATGTACCGGAAGGACGAATGGGCGATCGAGGCGGTGATCGGCATGGTGAAATCCACCAACCACCGTTTCCGGGTCACGACGATCTTCCGCCGCTTGCAGAATGGGGCTTTGCCCCATGCCCCGCCATAGGACGGTCGTCCTCTGGACACCCTTATAGAAGGGGTGAAGGGGACGCCCCCCTTGCAAGAGCCGGCCCCTTCCGGGTGCAGGGCGGAGCCCTGCTAGTGTGGTGGTTCTGAGGTTCGCCCGAGTATGCCGCCGCCGCCGAAGGCGAACTTCCAGATCGGGACACTAGGAAAGCCTAGGCGGCCTTGGCCAGCCGCCGCCGGATCGCCTCCAGCCCGTGCCCGCTCTCCACGCGCGGCGCGCAGAAGCCTGCGGGCGCCGCGGCGTCGGGGTAGCGCGCGGCGTAGTCGGCCGCGTTGTGGAACAGGCCCCGGCTGTCATCGTCCAGGAACGTCTCGGACGGCGCGCCTTCGGCCAGGATCACGTCGTGGCTGTCCAGCTCGACGTGGACGTAATCGACCTGCGCCGCGGCCGGCTCGCGGATGATCGTGGCCCCGTTCACCAGGCAGCGCGCCGGCGTCAGCAGCCCGTCCAGCAGCATCGCGTGGTCGGGGGAAACCAGCAGGTCGCGCCGCGGCAGGCCGCCGCCGAGCGACCCGGCGCGCATGCGGACCGGCAGCAGCTCGCGCCGCGCCGCCAGGAACCGGCCGGCGTAGCAGCGCCGGCCCAGCCAGCGGATTGGCCTGGCCGTGCCACTGGCCGTCACCACCCGGTCGCCGATGGCGAGGCTCTCCACCGCCACCTCGCCGCGTTCGGTCAGGATCAGCGTGCCGGCGCAGTAGCAGGCGACCCCAATGGCCGACATCGCGCCCTGCGCGGTGGCCATCTGCCCGGTCTCGGTCGGGTGCAGGTGGTCGAAGAACAGGTACTGGTCCTGGACCGCCGGGTCAGTGCTGGCGAGGGTGCCGTTGTCCTGCGTGAAGCTGCCGGTGTAGACCGGATCGACCACGTCCTTCAGGCCGTAGGCGGCCGGGTTCGCCACGGCGTTGTCGATCAGGCCGTAGGCGTCCTCCACGCTTACGTGCGCGGCGCTGGTGTTGTCGGATTGCAGGGCGGAGGCGAGCTGCTGGTCGAAGCTGCTGGCCAGCGACGAGGCCGCCGCGTCCACCGTGGCGCCGAGCGCGAGCGCCTCCGGGGTCTTGCCCAGATCCGGCACGTTGAGCACCAGCAGGGATTTGGCCCCGCCGGCGATCAGGCTGTTGACCGAGGCGACCTCGTTGGCCACCGACGCCGTGACGTCCGCCGCCGCTGCGCCCGAGGCCTGCAACGAGGCGAAGTTCGAGGCCGTCACCAGGTTCAGCAGGTCGTTGGAGCCGCTCCAGACGGTGTAGAGCGCGTTGGCGGCGGGGGCTGCGACGGCGGTATGGAAATAGCTGATCTGGGCCGCGAGGTCGGTCAGGGCGACGCCGGGGCCGGTGTTCTCCCCGGTGATGCCGGTCACCGAGCCGCCGATCGCGAAATCGGTGCCGCCGGGCGTGCCCGCCACCTTGATGACGCCGCTGAACGTGCCCGTGACGGCCTGCAAGCCGCCGACGATCTGCGCGGCCTGGCTGTTGCTGACGCCTTGGCTGGTGAGCAGGTTCGTCAGGGTGGAAGCCGAGCCGCTCAGTTCGCCCGGGGCTGGCACGGCGATGCCCAGCGACGCCGCGAGGTCCTGCACCCAGACCGGGCCGTTGCCGAACAGGTCGGCTGCGGTCGATCCATAGGTTTCCCGGTAGTACGGCGGGCTGACCGGCTCCGGGGTCAGCCCGAGCACCGGCGCCGAGAGGCTGCTGGTCAGCAAGTAGGCGTCCCCGGCGTCCGAGAGGCTGTCTCCGAAGGAATAGATGACCGGATAGGGGGAAATGCTGCCGCTCATGGAACGATCCTCTTTTTGGGACGCCTCTCGCCCTATCCGTTCCGGGCGAGCACTCGCTCGTGAGCGTTCGCCAAGATATCCTGTTTGACGCGGTGGAGGCGATATCTGTCACGGGATTTTTACCCGCTGGTGCGGAAGCGCATTGCTGCTCACCCAGCTTGCCCGAGAGCCTCGCCCAAAAGCCGGGCCGTCTGGTAAAGCAGCGCTGCATGGCAACGAGGGGAAGCCTTCCTTGAACAACTTCAGCATCGCGGCGCCCCGCGCCATCCACGTGGGCGGCGGCATGGTCGCCACCGTGGCCTCCGTGCTCGCCACCTTCGGCCTGTCCCGCCCGCTGGTCGTGACCGACCCGGTGATGGTCTCGACCGGCCTGCTCCGCCGCTGCACCGGCCCCCTCGAAGCGGCCGGAGTCCAGTTCGCCGTGTTCAGCGACACCATCCCCGAGCCGGAGGACAGCGTGGTCGAGGCCGGCGTGCGCGTGCTGGCGGCGGGCGGGCACGACTGCCTGCTGGCGTTCGGCGGCGGCTCGCCGATCGACACCGCCAAGGCCATGGCCATCCTGGCGGCGCGGCCCGGCGCCAGGATGCGCGACTGCAAGGTCCCGGTGCAGAACGACATGGCGGCGCTGCCGGTCATCGCCATCCCCACCACCGCCGGCACCGGCAGCGAGTGCACCCGGTTCACCGTCATCACCGACACCGAGCGCGGCGAGAAGATGCTGATCGCAGGCCTGGCCGCCCTGCCACTGGCCGCCATCGTAGACTACGAGCTGACCTACAGCGTGCCGCCGCGCACCACCGCGGACACCGGCGTGGACAGCCTGACGCACGCGCTGGAGGCCTACGTGTCGCGCCGGGCGAACCCGGTGTCCGACGCGCTGGCGCTCGGCGCGATGGGGCTGATCGGCCGCCACCTCCGCACCGCCTACGCCGAGCCGCGCCATGCCGAGGCGCGGGAGGGCATGATGCTGGGCGCGACCCAGGCGGGCATGGCGTTCTGCAACAGCTCCGTGGCGCTGGTGCACGGCATGAGCCGCCCGGTCGGTGCGCGCTTCCACGTGCCGCACGGGCTGTCCAACGCCATGCTGCTGCCCGCGGTCACCCGCTTCGGGCTGGAGTCCGCCCCAGCCCGCTACGCCGCGGCGGCGCAGGCGATCGGTTTCGGCGAGGACGGCCAGGCGCTGTGCCACGGGCTGGACGCGCTGAACCGCGACCTGCACGTGCCGACGCCGCAGGCCTACGGCATCGAGTGGGACGCCTGGGAGGCGGCGATGGACACCATGGCGGAACAGGCGCTCGCCTCCGGCAGCCCGGCCAACAACCCGCGCGTGCCGGACCATGCGGAGATCGTGGCGCTGTACCGGCAGGCGTTCGCCGGGTCGAACGCATGATGGCCTGTCCCTGACTGCGGCCCTTGAGGGTAGGCGTCAAGCAAGGCCAGAGGCCCTGCCTCTGGACACCGCCGAAGGCCCTCGGCCTTTGGCGGGTCTGGGCGGAGTGGCCCCAAGGTTCCAGTTGCCTTCTTCAGGCAATTGGAATGGCCACGGAGGGAGCGCCCAGCCTCTGAGGCCTTTAGCATCAAATCAGGCGGCGCAGGCGGCGATGATGGCTTCCAGCGCCTCGCGCATGTCGACGTCGTCGGTCAGCGGCAGCACCACGCCGGCCCGCAGCGCCGCATCGGCCGGGATGCCGGCCACCATCAGCCGGCCGGCATGGACGATCATGCGGGTGGACGCGCCCTCGCTCAGGCCGCGCCCCCGCAGGTTGCGCGTGGCCGCCGCAACCGCCACCAGCGCCGCCGCCCGGCGCAGGTCGATGGCGGCTTCTCGCGCGACGATGGCGGCCTCCGTGTCCGCCGCAGGGTAAGTGAAGTCGATCGCCACGAAACGTTGCTTGGTCGATTCCTTCAGATCCTTCACGGCGCTCTGGTAGCCCGGGTTGTACGACACCACGAGCAGGAAGTCGGGATGCGCCGGCACCAGTTCGCCCTTGCGGTCGAGCGGCAGCACCCGGCGGTTGTCGGCCAGCGGATGGATGACCACCGTGGTGTCCTGGCGCGCCTCCACCACCTCGTCGAGGTAGCAGATCGCGCCATGCCGCACCGCCGCCGTCAGCGGGCCGTCCTGCCACACGGTGCCCTCCGCCGTCAGCAGGTAGCGGCCGGCGAGGTCGGCGGCGGTCATGTCCTCGTGGCAGGCGACGGTGATCAGCGGGCGGCCGAGCTGGTGGGCCATGTGCTCGACGAAGCGCGTCTTGCCGCAGCCGGTCGGGCCTTTCAGCATCACGGGCAGCCGGCTCGCGGCGGCGGCGGCGAACAGCGCCATCTCCTGGCCGGCCGGCTGGTAGAACGGGGCGGCCGCCATGCGGTATGGCGTCAGGTCCATCGGCGGCTCCCTCGTGACGCCGGCATTGAGCCGCAAGACGCAGCGCGGTTCAACCGGCCGCTACGCGCCGCAGCGGCGCCCGGAGAATCGACTGCACGGGCGGGTACTGCATGACTTCGATGGTGTCGAGCACGCCGCCGGTCTGCGGCCATGACGCGGCGACCGCCGCCACCAGCTTGGCGGCCGCCATCCGGTCGGCGCGCACGTTCGCCAGCTTCAGGTGCGGCTGCCAGTGGGCCGGTTGGTAGTGCAGGTGCATCGCCTGCACCGGAAGCGTGCGGTAGATCGCGTGATGCAGGGCGAGCAATCCGGCGGTCGGGCTGACCCGCAGGCTGAGGGTCGGCGGCGTGCCCTCGATCATGCAGGGCATGGTGAACTCGACCGGCAGGGCCGAGGCCTTGGACACGGCGCGCTTCAAGGTTTCGTCGAGGTCGTCCGGATGCACCGTGTCGGCGACGACGAGGATGGTCACGCACGGGCCGTACTGCGTGACGAGGTCGGCATCGCGGATGTCCAGGGCGGCCAGGCTGGCGTAGACCCGCTCGATCTGCATCGAGGCCGCCGGGTCGAGCGTCAGGTTGATCGCGTAGGGCATGATCGCTCGATCCTCGGATGCGGCCGCAGCCATGACGGAGCTTGAGCATGAACCAGCACGGCCCGGACCGATCATGACGTTCGCGGGGGTGGCCCGGCAATCCTGCCGTTGCCGTTCGGCGCCGTTTCCAGCCGTGAGGGGATGGCCGCGGCCGCGGCCTGGAAGGCGGCGGCGCGGCGGGCCGTTCGCTCGGAACCCACGAGGAGCGCCCGGCCAGCGCGGCTGCCGCCATTACGAACCTCCTAAGCGGGCTGCAGCGGAGCGGCCGAAGTCCGTCCTGCTGGCGATTGCAGGATTTCCTGGTCGGCGTTCGCGCGATGCACCACACTAAAGCATGGCAGCCATGACTTTATGCTTGACGGGCGACAAGGCGCGCTTCTATCTTTCGCACAGTTGACAGAGTTGTCATAGCCAAGTGCTGGATCATCAGTGTCGCTGATCCTGCAGACCAACCACTGTGGCCGACTTTGAATCCCCGTTTTGATGTCTTGGCGTGCAAGCAGCAGGCATGCAACCGGCTAGGTCGTTCCTTGACTGGAAGGCCCGGCATCAACTTGATTCTGGATGGAGCACAGCTCATCGGATGAGCCTTTCAACAGAGGATAGACTTAAGCGGCGCAAACTCGACGCGCTGCGGCGTGGGATACACCGCGTCACGGGCAGCGAAGCCCTGCCGATCGGGACCCACATCGTGGGCATCGGCAAAGCCGGCGCCGGGGTGATCGCCGAGACCCTTCGCACGCTCGAACCTGGCGCGCCGAAGCTGGTGGCGCTCGCCGTGGACATCGGCGAAGGCAGCAGGGAACTCCGCGAGCTTGCAGCCAGCCTGCCGCCGGACCGCGCCGAACTCATCACGCTCACGCTGCCGGTGCCGGGCCGGGATTTGCTGTTCGAGACGCTGCGGAAATATCCCGACTACCTGACGCTCGAATACCCGAGTCACCGGAGTGGCGGATCGCGCGAGCCTTGGCTGCCCCCGGCGGTGGACATCCCGGCGGCCGGCCATTTCCGCCGCGCCGTCGCCAAGGCGATCTATGGCTGCGCCTATTACGGCGGCGCCCGCATGGCCGAGCAGGCGTTGCGCGCCTTCGCCGCCAGCGTGGACGCCGCCAACGCGCAGGCCATGGTGGCGGTCGTGTTCGGGATGGGCGGCGGCACCGGCAGCGGCATCGCGGTCGATCTCGTGCGCCACCTGTCCAGCCGGGTCTTCGGCCGCCGCATCCTCGTTGCCGGCATCGCCATGGCGCCTTGCGAGGGCGACCTTGCGGAGCACCGGGGCACCGCGTTGTTCCCCCTGCTCAACGAGCTGGACTGCCTGGGCGACGAGGCGAAGAACCAGGGCATCGTCGCCTCCGGTGGCGAGCTGTTCCGCAACCCGTTCACGGCCGGGGTCATCGTGGTCCCGCAGCAGCATGTCTGGGAAGCGACGAAGGACCTTGCCGCCACCCAGCTTCGCGGCAACCAGGAGATCGCCTCGCTGCTGACGCGCCGGAGCGGCGCCAACGCCTGGGAGCTGCTGCGCCTGCTCAACTGGGTCGCGGCCCCTTCGACGCAGCACTCCGCCGCGCGGACGCCCTGGGGGCCGCGATGGGTGCACATGCTGGCCTACGCCGACATGGCCGGGCCGGTCGCGATCGGACCGCGCTTGCGGGCGCAAATCGGGCTGCTGCCGGGTTACGTGCCGGAGTTCGTCGAAATGCGGGTGGCGGATGCGGCGGGCGAGGATGCGGCGCGCATGGCCGCAACGCTCGGCGCAACGCTGCTGCCGGAGGTTCCTCCGCACGTCGTGGGCAACGGGCGGGAAGGCTCCGTGCAGTTCGTGCTGCCGTGCATGAGCAAGCTGGACCTCAGCCTGTTCTTCGCAGCGCGCCGCGCCTACGGCGACGCGACGATGGGCGAAAGGCTGCTCGACCATTCGTTGCTGCTGGACCAGGGGGTGCTGCTTTGCGAGCCCTCGACCCGGCTGCAAGGCATGGCCGGCGCGAGCCTGGATGGCGGGACTGGCTGGGTCGCCGTGCCGTTCGGCGACCTGCAAGGCGGGGAGGAGCCGTTGCCTGCCGCAAGGGCCGCATGATTGCCGCATCCTGCGACGTTTCAATAACAAGACTGGAAGGTCGCAATGCCGCTCGTGTGGTCGGATGTCGTCCAGAAATACAAACAAGGTTTCAAGGTTCCCACTATTACCGGGGGTAAGTTTCTTCAAGTCTCCACCGTCGATGATATTGCAATACATATTGAAAATCCGGTCTGGACATCCACACTGGAACGTGTCCACCTGGAAAAAGCGGTCGAACTGATCGAAGAAGGAGTTATTTCGACCGATCCAGGTTTATTTGTTGAAGACTACATGATTTATGTCTCTAATCACCGGGCGACCTCGGTGGCTCATATCATGCGTGACCTGGGCTATATCGAAAAGACTGGCACGTTCTCGGTTCGCTGCTGACTGTAGAGTGCGACGGAATGTAGAACGCAGCAAAACTGCTGAAATCAGCTGAAGGAACACTGACATGAACGCTTCGCTTTACCACAGTGCAACCGGGACGCAGGCGCCCCATTGCATGCACGTCATCGGCGTGGGCCGCACCGGCGCCGCCTATGTCGAGGCCTTGCTGCGCACCGGCGAGATCGAGGACTACCTCGATGACCCGCGCGCCACCTTCGCTGCCATGGTCGTCGACATCGGCGAGCAGGACATGGAGCTGGCGCAGGACTACGCCGCCTCCTTCATCAAGCGCCTGGAGTCGCGCAACATCCCGTCCGACCGCTTCCTGTTCCAGGCGGTGCCGCTGCCCGTGCCGTCGAAGGCGGAGTTTTTCGAGGGCATGAACCGCACCCGCGAGTTCCTCAAGCTGGAGTACCCGCGCTACTACTGGAACCCGAACTTCGAGTCCTACGTCTCCAAGAAATACGTGATGCCGGAGCCGGGAAACCACTTCCCCCGCGCCGTCGCCAAGGCGATCTACGCCAACGCCTACTATGCCGGCGAGCGTCCGATGGACAAGGCGCTGCGTGCCTTCGTGGCGCACGTCGAGAAGGCCACCCTGCCCTCGCTGGTGACAGTCTGCTTCAGCCTTGCCGGCGGCACCGGCAGCGGCATGGTCATGGACATGGCCCGCCACCTGTCGAACGTGAAGTTCGGCCGGCGCATCCCGGTGATCGGCGTGGGCCAGCTGCCGCACAGCGGCGACCCGGAGATCTACCGTGACAGCGCCGCCCTCTACACGACGCTGAATGACCTCGACTGCATGCTGGACGACGACAAGAACGCAGGCGTCACCGCGGTGTGGGGCGATCTCTACCGCAGCCCGTTCACCGGCGGCTTCTTCGTCGTCAACCCCGAGCACAGCTGGCAGCGCCTGACCGCCTACACCACGACGGGCGAGACGCACATCCGCCAGCACGCCAAGGAGATGGTGACCAACCGCTTCGTGGCCGACAGCTTCATGCGGTTCGCGGTGGTCGATAACGGCCGTGACCTGTTCCGCGCCCTGCGCCCCTCGGGCCTGACCGGCGCGCCGCACGAGACCGTCAGCTCCAAGGCGCGGAGCTGGACCTTGTTCGACGTGGCCAAGCTCACCCACCCGGGCGTGCAGGTGCTGCCGGGCGAGGCGCCATCCAAATGGGACGACGTGATCACCCAGTGGATCGACTTCACGCCGAAGTACAGCGGCCTGAAGGACGGCTTCAAGACCGATTACGCCGAGGTGTCGATCTATGGCTCCCGCAACATGGGCCATGCCGACATGACCAAGTCGTTCACCGAGATGGTCAAGAAGAACTACCTGCTGGACTCCGAATCTCAGATCCAGGTGTCCGCGCACGAGTTCTTCGACACGTTGACCGCCTATGCCAACGTGATCCTGCCGGGCCTGGCCAAGACCGACCTGCTCGCGTTCTGGTCCAGCCAGGCGAGCTACGACAAGCTGAGCTGGGAAGAGCGGCTGATCGAGCACGCCTGGCTGATCGACCTCGGCCCCATGCTGTCCGAGCCGGCGATCCGGTTCGAGGGCATGGCCGGCGAGTGCTTCTGGGGCTGCGCCTGCTGGGTCGTCGTGCCATACGACCAGCTGCGCGGCACCGTGCTGCCGCCCCCGAACCGCAAGGTGATCCTGGAAGCAGGCATCGCAAAGATGACCGAAACCGTCGTTGCGACGCCTGGCGGCCTGGCGCCGAAGCGGGTCCGCACGGCGGTTGCGCCGGAGATGGCTTCCTAAGGCCGAAGATGGCTTCCTAAGGATGGGACACGGGCGGGGGTTTTGCGGCCCCCGCCCACCTTTCCTGCTTCAAGACGAGGCCAACCGATGTCCGCCGCTGACACCCGCATTCCCGCCACCGTCGTGACCGGCTTCCTCGGTTCCGGCAAGACGACCCTCATCAACCGCATCCTGCGCGAGCAGCACGGCCGCAAGCTCGCCGTGATCGTCAATGAGTTCGGCGAGATCAGCATCGACGGCCAGCTGGTGATCCACGACCAGGACGCCCAGTTGGTCGAGTTCAACAACGGCTGCCTGTGCTGCACCGTGCGCGGAGACCTGGTGGAAACGCTGGGCAGGCTGCAGGAACGCGCGGGCACGCTCGACGGCATCCTGATCGAGACCACCGGCCTTGCCGACCCGGCGCCCGTAGCCTCCACCTTCTTCGCCGCCGACGACGTGAAGGCCGGCATCCGCCTGGACGCGTTCGTCACCGTGGTGGATGCGGTCAACCTCGAAACCAACCTGGCGCAGAGCAACGAGGCGGTCGAGCAGGTCGCGTTCAGCGACATCGTGCTCATCAACAAGATGGACCTGGTCACGCCGGAGAAGATGGCGGAGGTCGAGCGCCGGGTGCGCTCCCTCAACCCGCTGGCGAAGATCTATCATACGATCAATGCCGAGATCGGCCTGTCCGAGATCATCGGCGTCGGCGCGTTCGATCTCGTGCAGAAGCTGGAGGTCGATCCGGAGTTCCTCGGCGACCACGAGCACGAGCATGACCCGGCGATCGGCTCCTTCGTGCTGCACGAGAGCCGCCCGATCGACGTGAACCGGCTGATGACCTGGATGAGCGGCATCGCGGCAGAGCGCGGCGATGACCTGTATCGGACCAAGGGTCTGTTCTACGCCAAAGGCTTCGACGAGCGTCTGGTGTTCCAGAGCGTGCGGATGCTGACCACCCTGCGCCGCGACCGGCCCTGGGAGCTGGGCGAGGAGAAGATGACTCAATTCGTCGTCATCGGAAAGAATCTCGATCGGGAAGAGTTTGCGGCCGGGCTGCGCAGCTGCCTGTTCAAGTAGGAAGCCCGCCCAGAACAGGAGCGTCCCATAACCGCAGCAGGCAAGACGCTTTCGGCTGCTGGCGAGCACGGCCCGGTGTACCGCCTGCATGTGTTCTGCTGCACCAACCAGCGCCCGGACACCCACTGGCGCGGCTGTTGCGCCAGCAAAGGCAGCAAAGCGCTGTGCGACTACATGTGCCGCCTGGGCATGGCGCTTGGCGCACGCCGGGTCCGCATCAACCACTCGGGCTGCATGAACACCTGCGAGCATGGCCCGGTCATGGTGATCTACCCGGACGGCGTCTGGTACCGCTACGAGACGAAGGCGGACGTGGAGGAGATCATGCGCGGCCACGTCATCGGCGGGAAGCGGGTCGAACGGCTGTTGCTGAACATCGATCCCGCCACGCTGCACGGCTGAGGATCGGGCTGGCCATCAAGGCATCCGTGGACGCGCCCTGAGCTGGTTGTCGGCTTGGATGATGAAGGCTGCCATGTCTTCCACCGGGATGCGCCTGGCCATCGCCTGACGCCGGATGGCTTGGTAGGCTTCCGCTTCCGTAAGCCGGTCATTGGCCATCAGGATCAGCCGGGCGCGCTGCAGCTTCTGCGTCCCGGCCAGCTTGCGTTCCAACTTCTGCACGCGGTCGGCCGCGGCCTGCTGCTGGGACCATAGGCTGCGGGCGATGACGAGTTGCGTGAGCAGGCCGAACGGCCGGACCGGGCGCTCGATGACGGCATGGGTGCCGATCTCCAGCGCCAGCTGCAGCATGGACGGATTCTCGTATTCGACGATGCCGATCACCGTGGGGCGGACAACGCCCTGGTCCCTGAACAGGCGGCGCAGCTGGTCGCGCATGTCGTGGTCGATCGCCAGCAGGATCAGGTCCGCCTGGTTGGCCTGTCCGTCCGGCAGCGGCCAGACCGCCCGGGTCACGCACCCGATCCGTTGCAGGTGCTCGACCAGGCTCACCGCTTCGGCGTCGGGCGCGTGCATGACTTCGACGCGGAGGCCTCGCAGGTCGCGCAGGATTTCGATGGCCATTCCCGCTCGACCTCCGCTTGGCTACGACCGGGCCGGCAGCGGCGTGCGCCGGGCATCCGGCTCGTTCGCCGAACCATCCAGATCCTGGCCGATGCAGTACGGGTCCGGCTGCACGCGGACGCCCGGGTCCCAGACGATGCGGAACTTGCCCTGCGCATCCAGCTTGGCGACGCGCGGCCACAGATAGGTGTGGTTGTTGCCAGGGTCGATGCGCACGGCGCCTTGCGGCGCATCGTGTTCCAGCGTGCCGAGCGCCGCGCGGACCAGCGCCGGGTCAGCCGTGCCCGCTTGGCCGATCGCGCTGGCAATCAGCCCGACTTGGAAGTAGGCCGCCTCAGCGCCGGCGGTGACGGGGGCGTCGGCGCCATAGCTGCTGCGGAATTGCTGCACGAAACGGGCGGCGGCCGGCGTGGCGAGGGCGCTGAAGAACGGTGCCGCGGTGATGTGCCCGGCGGCGGCGGCGGGACTCATCTCGGCTACCTCGGCCTCGCTGGTCGTCAGGCTCGCGATCGGCATCAGCGCGGGATCGAACCCGGCGGCGTGATAGGCCTCGTACAAGGTCGCGGTTGACTGGCCGACCACCGTCGAGAACACCACATCCGGCTGCAGCCGGCCGATCTGGCGGATCGTGGCTGCGAAATCCTCCTTTCGGGCATGCAGCGGGACATAGATCTCATCGACCACCGTTCCGCCGGCCTGTTTCACCAGGTCGGCCATGATCCGGTTGGACTCGACCGGATAGACGTAGTCGGAGCCTACGAAGAGCAGCCGCTTGCCATGATGCTCGAAGAGGTATCGGGCAAGCGGCAGGGAGTTCTGGTTGGGCGCGGACCCGGTGTAGATGCAGTTGGGGGAATACTCGAAACCTTCGTACAGCGTCGGGTAGAGCAGCAGGCCCCGGTAGGCTTCCACCACGGGGAGCACCGCTTTGCGCGCGCTCGACATGTAGCAGCCGAAGATCAAGCGCACCCGGTCATGGACGAGCAAGCGCTCTGCAAGGGCGTGGAACTGCCTGGGATCGGATTGCGGGTCGTAGATGACGAGCTCGACCGGGCGGCCGCACAGTCCGCCGGCCGCGTTGATGGCCTTTGCCGCGAGCGCCGTCGCGTTGAGCTGCGTCCGCTCGATCGTTGCCGTGACGCCGGTTTGGGAGAACAGCACCCCAAACCTCCAGGCGGAAGGGGCGTCAGGCCGTTCGCTCATGAACATCCTTACCCAGGGCTGCCCGGGAGTTGCATGCCTTCAACGTCGCACACTCTGCCAGCCGAGCACACAGCTGATGTTCCTGCGTTCGGGCCGATCAGGATGCTGATCCAGGCGCGCTGAACCGGGACGCGGCCGGGCGGTTGCCTTTGCCTCCTGGCCGGCGGCGTGGGATGGTATGCTGGGGAGAGAATGACCATGCGACTTGTAAAAGGCTTCTTCGTGCTGGCACTGGCCTGCTCGGCGCATCCGGCTGCCGGGTTCGCGCAGGCTTCGTCCTCGACGCAGCCGACGCCGGATCGGCCGGCGCGGCGTCCGGAGGAGGCGCAGGCCAACCCGATGCGCGCCTACGACATCGACAAGGACGGCACGCTCGACCTGGCCGAGGCCAAGAGCGCCGCCGCCGCGCATTTCGACGAGCTGAACCCGGACGGCGACGACAAGCTGGACCCGAAAGAGGCTGCCCCGGCGCTGTCGGCGACCGCCTTCCGCCGGGCCGACACGGACGGCGACGGCACGGTCGACAAGGCCGAGTACCTGGCCTACGCCGAAAAGCTGTTCCTACGCGCCAACCCCGACAAGGACGGCTCGCTCGACCAGAAGGAGCTGGGGTCGCCAGCCGGACGCGCCCTGCTGCACCTGTTGCGCTGACCTTGGCTGCAGCGTCGGTCCGTTCGGGTTCCGAAGCCGCCATGGCCGGCATCGGGCCGTCCTCCTGGCCGGGATGGACGAAACCCCCGAGCAGCCTCTCGTCGCGTTCCAGGACTCCGGCCACTCGGTTGGCGAATTCCGTGTCCGGGACCGACGGCTTGGCGGCGGTGGCGGCCAGGAGGCAGCCGCGCCGCCACCCTGTCCACGACGAAACCCCATGAGCGGCGCATACGACGATTGGGTGCGCCAGCACGACACGCTGCATGACGAGGACCGCCGGCTCATCCGCGCGCACGTGGCGCTGCTGCCCTGGCGCCCGCTGATCTCCGTTCTGATGCCCACCTACGACACGGGCGAGGGGCTGTTGCGCCAGGCCATCGCGTCGGTCGAGGCGCAGCTCTACCCGCACTGGGAGCTGTGCATCGCGGACGACGCCTCCGCTGCGCCGCACGTGGCCGCCGTGCTGGCGGCGGCGGCGGCGCGGGATGGGCGTATCCGCATCGCCCGCCGCAGCGTCAACGGCCATATCTCGGCGGCCACCAACACGGCGCTCGGCCTCGCAACCGGGGTGTTCGTGGCCCTGATGGACCACGACGACATCTTGCCGGAACGCGCGCTGTACGAGGTCGCGGTCGAGCTGGGCGCGCATCCCGACGCCGACGTGATCTATTCCGACGAGGATCTCATCGACCTTCAGGGCCGCCGGTCCAACCCGTACTTCAAGCCCGCCTGGAGTCCGGAGCTGTTGACGGCCCACAACGTCATCAGCCATCTCGGCGTCTATCGCCGTTCGCTGGTGGAGGCGCTGGGCGGCGTGCGGCTCGGCTTCGAGGGCAGCCAGGACTGGGACCTAGCCCTGCGCGCGACCGCCGCCACCACGCCGGATCGCGTGCGGCACATCCCGGCCGTGCTCTACCACTGGCGGCGGGACCCGCAGGCCACGTCCTTCTCGCAATCCTGGCTGGAACGGTGCGAGGCTGCGGGCCGCCGCGCTGTCGAGGAATGGCTGCTGAGCGAGGGCGTTCGCGGGGCCGAGATCGCGCAGGCCCGGCTGGTTCCGATGTGGACGCACGTGCGCTATCCCCTGCCCGACCCGCTGCCGCTGCTCTCGCTCATCGTGCTGGGGGCCGACGAGCTGGCGCTCGACACGCTGCGGGACGGCACGGACTGGCCATCCGACCGGCTGGACTTGATCGCGGTTGCCTCGGACGACGGCGCTGCCGCCCGGCCCGGGCGGGAGGCGCTGCTGAACCAAGGAGCGCTTGCCGCCCGCGGCGAGCTGCTGGTGCTGCTGGACGCGCCGATGCAGCCGGAAGGCCCATGGTGGCTGCGGGAGCTGGCTGGGCTGGCCTGGCGGGCCGAGGTGGGGGTGTCCGGGGCCAAGCTGCTGGACGCGCATGGGCGGGTGCGCCACGCCGGGTTGGTCGCGGGCCGGCCCGGCGCAGCCACGCTGATGCCCTGGACGCCGGACGACGCCGGGTATTTCGGCCAGTATGCGCTGTCCCGCGCCCTGTCCGCGGTGGGCGGCGGCTGCATGGCGCTGCGCCGGGCGGTGTGGGAGGAGGCGGGCGGCCTGGACGAGACGCGCTGCGGAACGGCGGCCGACACCGCGTTGTGCCAACGGGTCCGCGACCTCGGCTACCGCGTCGTCTGGACTCCCGAAGCGGCGCTGCGCGACTGGGACGCGGCTCCCCCGCAGGAGGTCGGGCATGACAGCGCGCCGGACCCGTACCACAACCCCAACTTGCGGCTGACTGCGCCAGGCCTGGCCGTGCCTGCGCCGCCACGCCGCGCGGCGCCCTGGCGCCGCACGGTTGGCGGTTTCAGGCAAAACGCAATATAGGGCTGGGATGCCTCCCGACACAGCCAGCGCCGCGTTCCTCGGCGCGAGCGAACTCTACGGCCCGGACTACTATGCGAGCCATTGCGGCGCCGTGGCCTATGCCCGCAACGACCATTGGCTGCGCGTGTTCGGCGTCGTCGCGGACGAGCTGGTGCGCGCCTTCACGCCGCGGCTCGTGTTCGACGCCGGGTGCGCGCTGGGCATGCTGGTGGAGTGCCTGTGGGACCGCGGGGTGGAGGCGCACGGGCGGGACGTTTCCGACTGGGCGATCGGGCAGGTGCGGGCGGACGTGCGGCCGTTCTGCCACGCCGGCTCCATCGCCGACCCGATCGAGGGCGAGTATGACCTGCTGACGTGCATCGAGGTTCTGGAGCACATGCCGGAGGTCGACGCGCTGCGGGCGATCGCGTCCATGGCGGCGGCGGCTCCCCGCATCCTGTTCTCATCCTCGCCCACCGACCTGGACGAGCCGACGCACTGCAACGTCCGGCCGACCGCCTACTGGCTGGCGCGCTGGGCCGAGGCCGGCTTCGCGCCGTCGCCGACGCATGACGCGGGCTACCTCGCGCCGCACGCCTTCGTGCTGGAACGCTCGGAGCACGGCCGCGGCGTGCGGGATTTGGCAGGCTTCGCCGACCGGGTGCGCCACCGTGTCGCGATGGCCCAGCTGGGCAGTCGGCTATGGGCGCTGCAGGACGAGTTGGCTGCCGTGAAGGCGCAGGCCGAGGCCGCCGGCGCGGCAAGCCTGGCGCGTGCGGAGGAGGCCGCTGCCGAGACGAAGCGCCACGAGAGG
>CAXTPP010000016.1:0-37382 GCA_964246185.1 uncultured Acetobacteraceae bacterium | reverse complement strand
CCCTGGCGGACGGGGACTTGGGGGTGACGGACCGGCTGCCCTCGGGGGCGGCGGCGCTGTGCGAGCGGCACGGGGGGGCGGTGGAGGCGGCGGGGGGGCCAGAAGAGGAGTGAGCGGAGGGATGAGCGGCATGGACGAGGTGGGCCATTGGCACGCGGCGAACCGCGCCATGTGGGACGAGAGCGTGCCCGTGCACCTGCGCTCCAGGTTTTACGACGTGGACGCGCTGCGGGCGGGCACGGCGCAGCTCTACCCGATCGAGCAGGCCGAGCTGGGCGACGTGTCCGGCCTCGACGTGCTGCACCTGCAATGCCATTTCGGCCACGACACCCTGGTGCTGGCGCAACGCGGCGCCAGGGTGACCGGGCTGGACTTCTCGGCCCCGGCGGTCGCGGCGGCGCGCGGGCTTGCGGAGGAACTCGGCCTTGCGGACCGTGCGCGCTTTGTCGAGGCGAACCTGTACGACGCCGTGCCGGCGGTGGATGGCGAGGCCAGCTTCGACCTCGTTTTCGTCAGCTGGGGCGCGCTGATATGGCTGCACGACATCCGGGGCTGGGCCGCCATCGTGGCGCACTTCCTCAAGCCCGGCGGCCGGCTCTACCTCGCCGAAGGGCACCCGGTCGCCTGGACCGTGCATGGCGCTCCCGCGGACGGGGAGGCCGGCTTGCGCTACGACATGCCGTATTTCGGCGCAGGCCCGATCCGGGACGACAACGGGCGCGACTACGCGGACGAAACCGTGGTCCTCGCCGCCGCCAGCACCACCGTGTTCCTGCACCAGCTGGGCACGGTGGTCACGGCGCTGATCGAGGCTGGCCTCGTGCTGGAATACCTGCACGAGCACGACGCCGTGCCATGGCGGATGTACGACGGGCTGCAGTGCGATGCCGACAGGATGTTCCGTTGGCCGGAGCAACGCTGGCTGCCGCTCGCGTTCTCGCTCTCAGCGCACCGGCGATAGCCGACGAAGGCTGGCCGTAAGTCGGATCATGTGTCATTGCATTGCATGAGCCGGACTGGATATCGACCCATGATCCGGTCATCCGATACGAAAGTGGCATCCTCACTGATGGCCTGGGCGATCAGCAGATGGTCGAACGGGTCGCGATGGTGCGCGGGAAGGCTTGCCAGAATATCTAGATGGGGCGGCGTGATAGCCAGGCGTTCAAGGCCATCAGAAACGAGTTGACGCTCGACAGCCTTGATGTCCGCCTTCAGCTTGCCGACACGGCGTTTCACGACGATTTCCCAGAGTGAAGCCACGCTGACCAACACGTTGTTTTCAGGACTGGCGACCAGCGACCGGACACGCTGGCCAAGTCGCCGATCATCGGACAGCCACCAGATCAAGGCATGGGTGTCGAACAGCAGCTTCACTCCTCCGGCGCCAACAGGTCCCCTTCCATCGCCGCCAATATGTCATCAGGCAAGGTATCGAAGTCATCTGCCATCCATATCTGCCCTTTGAGGCTGCCAGGCTGGCGCGGCGGGCGAAGCTTGGGGGCCGGCGGGCGGATCTCGGCGATCACGGCATCATGCGATGTGACCAGAACGGACGCTCCCTGCCTGGCCTCGCGCAAGTAACGTGTCAGGTTGTTGCGCAACTCCCTCACGCCGACGCGGATTTCTCGAACCGTTCCTGATGGCTGCTCCACGGCTGCACCATAACTTCTTGTGTCCACATAATGTAGCCATGAGGCGCATAATTCGTCAACGCTTTCGCTTTCCCATTCACTTTGTTCGCTTGATGCGCGCTTCCCAACGCGATAGCGTAACGTCAGCCAAGGAGGGCCAACCCGGCCCTGCAAGGGAACGCACCGAACCATGCCCGCCACCGCCGGCATCTACGACCTCGCGATCATCGGCGGCGGCATCAACGGCTGCGGCATCGCGCGGGACGCCGCCGGACGCGGCTGGTCGGTCGCGTTGTGCGAGGCGAACGACCTGGCCTCCGCCACCTCCTCCTCCTCCACCAAGCTGGTGCACGGCGGGCTGCGTTACCTGGAGCACAAGGAGTTCCGCCTGGTGCGCGAGGCGCTGATGGAGCGGGAGGTGCTGTGGGGCATCGCGCCGCACATCATCTGGCCGCTGCGCTTCGTGCTGCCGCATCACAAGGGCCTGCGCCCGGCCTGGCTGCTGCGGCTCGGGTTGCTGATGTACGACCACCTCGGCGGCCGCAAGCGCCTGCCGCCCACCCGCACCGTGCGCCTCCGCCGTGACCCGGTGGGCGTACCGCTCAAGCCCGAGTTCACCCTCGGCTTCGAATACTCCGATTGCTGGGTGGAAGACTCCCGCCTGGTGGTGCTGAACGCCATGGACGCCGCCGCCCGCGGCGCAGCCATCGCCCCGCGCACCCGCTGCGTCAGCGCCGAGCGCGCAGATGGGCTGTGGACGCTGCAATGGCTGGACACCGTCAGCCTGGAGCGCCGCACCGTGCGCGCCCGGGCCGTGGTGAACGCCGCCGGGCCGTGGGTGGGGGAAGTGCTGCGCGGCGTGGTGCGCGCCAACACCGCCGCCAAGGTCCGCATGGTCAAGGGCAGCCACATCGTCGTCCGCAAGCTGTACGACGGCGACCAGTGCTACATCTTCCAGAACGCCGACAACCGCATCTTCTTCGTCATCCCGTATGAGCGCGACTTCTCCCTGATCGGCACCACGGACGGCGACTACCAGGGCGATCCGGCGCTCGCCGCGGCGTCCAGCGAGGAGATCGCCTACCTTTGCCGCGGCGCCACCGAATACCTGAAGCAGCCTGTCACGCCCGACCAGGTGGTATGGACCTATTCCGGCGTGCGCCCGCTGTATGACGACGGCGCATCGGCGGCACAGGAGGCGACGCGGGACTATGTGCTGGACCTGGACGCCTCGGAAGGCAGCCCGGCGCTGCTCTCGGTGTTTGGGGGCAAGATCACCACCTACCGCCGCCTGGCGGAGGCGGCGCTGGCCAAGCTGGCGCCGCATTTGCCTGCACCGCCGGGCCTGCCTGCCGGGTGGACCGGCAAGGCCGCGCTGCCCGGCGGGGACTTCCCCATCGACGGGTTTGACGCCGAACTCAACAGGCTGGCCGGGCGATACCCTTTCCTGCCGCGCCCCACGCTGCAGCGCCTGTTGCGCGCGTACGGCACCCGCACGTACGACCTGCTCGGCGCCGCAGCATCGGCCGAGGCGCTGGGCATGGTGTTCGGCGCGGACCTGACGGAGGCGGAGGTGCGCTACCTGGCGCGGGCCGAGTGGGCGATAGCCGCAGCGGACATCGTGTGGCGGCGCAGCAAGCTCGGCCTGCGCATGACGGCCGAGCAGGTTGTCCGCTTGGACGCTTACATGGCGCCAGAGAAGGCCCGCGTCGCTTGAGCTTGTCGCTGCAAGGGGTTGGGCTGCAATCCGGTGCGGACTGGCTGGTGCGGGACGTGTCGCTGCAGCTGCAGCGCGGCGGGCTGCACGTGCTGCTAGGGCCGACGCTGGCCGGCAAGACGACGCTGATGCGGCTCATGGCGGGGCTGGAGAAGCCCACCGCCGGCCGCGTCATGCTGGACGGACGCGACGTGACGGGTGTCGCGGTGCGCAAGCGCTCGGTGGCGATGGTGTACCAGCAATTCGTCAACTACCCGACGCTGAGCGTGTACGAGAACATCGCTTCCCCGTTGCGCGTGGCCGGGGTGAAACGGGCGGAGATCGAGCGCCGGGTGCAGCACGCGGCCCGGCTGCTGCGGCTGGAGCCGATGCTGCAACGCATGCCGGCGCAGCTTTCCGGCGGCCAGCAGCAGCGCACCGCCATCGCCCGCGCCCTGGTCAAGCAGGCCGAGCTGGTGCTGCTGGACGAGCCGCTGGGCAACCTCGACTACAAGCTGCGCGAGGAGCTGCGCGAGGAGCTGCCCCGGCTGTTCGCCGAGAGCGGCGCGATCCTGGTGTACGCCACCACGGAGCCGACGGAGGCGCTGCTGCTGAGCGGCGTCACGGTCGCGTTGAGTGAGGGCCGCGTGGTGCAGACAGGCCCGGCGGCGCAGGTGTACCGCCAGCCGGGCACGATCGCCGCCGCCCGGGTGTGCTCCGACCCACCGCTGAACGAGCTGCCGTTCGAGGTGCGCAGTGCGCGGCTGATGCTGGGTGCGGAGGCGGAGCCTTGCCCAGCGCCGTTGCGCGGCTTGGCGGACGGCCTCTACCGTCTCGGCTTCCGTGCGGATGACATCGGCATCGGCATGGCGATGCAGGGTGCGCTCAGCTTGCCGGGCGTCGTCGAGGTGACCGAGATCAACGGCTCCGAAAGCTTCGTCCATGTACGGACGCCGCATGGCACGCTGGTCTGCCTCGTGCCCGGCGTGCACGACCTGCCGATCGGCCAGGCGGTGCAGCTGCACGTGGACACCGCCCGCAGCTTCGTGTTCGCCGCCACCGGCGAACGGGTGATGCCGCGGCAGATGGCCGAGGCCGTCTGATGGCCACCATCACGCTCGACGGCATCGGCCATGCCTATGCCGCCCCGCGCACCGAGGCGGACTACGCGCTCAAGCCGATGAGCCACGCCTGGCAGCAAGGCAGCGCCTATGCCCTGCTCGGCCCGTCCGGCTGCGGCAAGACGACGCTGCTGAACATCATTTCCGGCCTGGTCATCCCATCGCACGGCCGGCTGCTGTTCGACGGCGCCGACGTGACCCGGCTGCCGACGGAGCGGCGCAACATCGCCCAGGTGTTCCAGTTCCCGGTCGTTTACGACACCATGACGGTGGCCGAGAACCTGGCGTTCCCGCTGCGCAACCGTGGAATGCCGAAGCGCCAGGCGGATGCGCGCGTGGCGGAGGTGGCGGCCATGCTGGGCCTCACGCCGGATTTGCGCCGCCGCGCCCGTGGCCTGACCGCGGACGCCAAGCAGAAAATCTCGCTCGGACGCGGCCTGGTGCGCGCCGATGTCGCCGCCGTGCTGTTCGACGAGCCGCTGACCGTGATCGACCCGGCGCTCAAGTGGGAGCTGCGGTCCAAGCTCAAGGCGGTGCACCACGCGCTGGACTTGCTGATGATCTACGTCACCCACGACCAGACGGAGGCGCTGACCTTCGCCGACCGCGTGATGGTGATGAACGAGGGCCGGGTGCTGCAGATCGGCACTCCAGCCGAGCTGTTCGACACGCCTGAGCACACCTTCGTCGGCTACTTCATCGGCTCGCCGGGGATGAACCTGCTGCCCGCGGACGTGCGCGGCCGCACCGCCTCGCTCGACGGGCACGACGTGGCGCTAGGCTCTGCCTACGCGGCGATGCCAGGCGTGCAGCTCGGCATTCGCCCGGAGTTCGCCACCATCGGCGCATCCGGCCTGCCGGTTCAGGTGCAGCGGGTGGAGGATCTTGGCCGCCGCCGGCTGGCGCGGGCCACGTTCGAGGGCCATCCGATCGTCGCCACCCTGCCGCCCGGCGCCACGATCGACGGCAGCGAGGCCGCCGTGCGGCTGCACCCGGCGCATTGCCACGTGTTCGCCAACGACCGCCGGGTCTCAGGGCAGGTAATGGGAGATGCGGCATGAACGACAAGCCGGTCAACCAGCGCGCCTGGCTGTTCGTCATCCCCGTGCTGTGCTTCGTGATGTTCTCCTCCATCATCCCGATGATGACGGTGGTGAACTACTCGGTGCAGGATTCCATGGGCCAGAACTCGTTCTTCTGGAATGGGTCGGAGTGGTTCCAGAACCTGTTCGACCCGAGCACCGACATCGGCGGCCGCTTCGCCCGCGCGCTGGTCCGCAACCTCGTCTTCTCCGCCGTCGTGCTGCTGATCGAGGTGCCGCTCGGCATCCTGGTGGCGCTCAGCATCCCGCGCCGCGGCTGGACGGTCGGGCTGGTGCTGGTGCTGATCGCGCTGCCGATGCTGATTCCTTGGAACGTGGTCGGCCTCATCTGGCAGGTGTTCGCCCGGGAGGACATCGGCCTGCTGGGCGCTGCGGTGAACGCGCTGGGCATCCACTACAACGACACGCAGGACCCGCTCTCCGCTTGGGCGACCATCGTGGTGATGGATGTGTGGCACTGGACGTCCATGGTGGCGCTGCTGTGCTACGCCGGGCTGAAGGCGATCCCGGACGCGTTCTACCAGGCCGCCCGCATCGACGGCGCGCGCCGCTGGTCGGTGTTCCGCAACATCGAGCTGCCGAAGCTGCGCCGGGTGCTGATCATCGCCGTGCTGCTGCGCTTCATGGAAAGCTTCATGATCTACACCGAGCCGTCCGTGGTGACCGGCGGCGGCCCGGGCGAGGCCACCAGCTTCCTTTCGCTGGACCTGGTGAAGATCGCGCTCGGCCAGGTGGATTTGGGCAATGCGGCCGCGATGTCGCTCACCTACAACCTCATCACGTTGACGCTGTGCTACGTGTTCTTCACCACCATGACTCAGCTGGACGCGAGGAAGGGCGCATGAGCCGCAAGGCGAGGGGGAACATATGAGCCGGCGTCTCGTGATGGGGACTTACCTCCTCGTGCTGTTCCTGCCGATCTACTGGCTGCTGAACATGAGCTTCAAGTCCAACGAGGAGATCACCGGCGGCCTCAGCTTTTGGCCGCACCACCCGACGGTGGCGCATTACGCCCACATCTTCACCGACCCGGCATGGTACGGCGGCTTCCTGCACTCGCTGGAATACGTGGCGCTGAACACGGTCATCTCCGTCAGCATCGCCCTGCCGGCCGCCTACGCGTTCAGTCGCTACCGCTTTCTCGGCGACAAGCACATGTTCTTCTGGCTGCTGTCCAACCTGATGGCGCCGCCGGCGGTGTACGCCATGCCGTTCTTCAACCTGTACTCGGCCGTTGGGCTGTTCGACACCGTATGGGCGGTGGCCTTGGCGCAATGCTTGTTCAACGTGCCGCTGGCGGTCTGGATCCTGGAAGGCTTCATGTCCGGCGTGCCGCGCGAGATCGACGAGACGGCCGCGCTCGACGGGTATTCCTTCCCGCGCTTCTTCGTCCGCATCTTCCTGCCGCTGGTCGCCAACGGCATCGGCGTCGCGGCCTTCTTCTGCTTCATGTTCTCCTGGGTGGAGCAGCTGCTCGCCACCACGCTGACCACGGTGGACGCCAAGCCGTTCGTGGCGGTGATGACGCGAAGCTATTCCGCAGCCGGCATGGATTGGGGCTTGCTTGCCGCGGCCGGAGTGCTGACGATGATCCCGGGCGCCGTCGTGATCTGGTTCGTGCGCAACAACATCGCCAAAGGGTTTGCACTTGGCCGCGTTTAGTAGCAGGGCTCTACCCTGCACCCGGAAGGGGACAGTCGTCTCCTTCACCCCTGTTAACGTAATCAGGTGTCCAGAGGACGACTGTCCTCTGGTAGGATTCGGAGCGAAGCCCCGATCTTCGATCGTTCGGGGGTATTGATGGCCTGGATGGCATGGACCTGGCCCACCGCCGGCTTCTTCGCCGCCATTGCCTGCGCCCTAACGGTGCTGACGCTGCTCGCCATCTATCGCCCGGAGACGCCGCGGCGCGGCATCCTGGGGTATCCCACCACGCGGGGCGACCGCTTCTTCGTCTCGCTGCTCGGCACGGCCTTCCTCTTCATCCTCTGGATGCGGTTCGGCGGCGATGTGCTGTGGTACCCGCTCGCGGCGGCGCTGGCCTTCGCGGCGGCGATGTTCCGGTTCGCTTGAACAAATAAAACGGGAGAGAACGCCATGAAACGCCGTGATGTCATGAAAGGCGCCGCCGCAGTGGCCGGCGCCGGGGTGCTGATCCGCAGCGGCGTGTCGCACGCGCAGCAGGTGGACGCCGCCAAGAAGTGGGTGGACAACGAGTTCCAGCCGTCCACGCTCAGCAAGGACGCGCAGATGGCGGAGATGGAGTGGTTCATCAACGCCGCAAAGCCGTTCGCCGGAATGCAGGTCAACACCGTCTCCGAAATCCTGAAGGTGCATGACTACGAATCGCACACGCTGACGCAGGCCTTCGCCGAGATCACCGGCATCAAGGTTAACCATGACCTGATGGACGAGGGCCTGCTGGTCGATAAGATCGAGGTCGAGATGCAATCCGGCCGGCCGATCTACGATTTCTGGATGAACGATTCGGATTTCATCGGCACCCATCCCCGTTATGGCGACATCGTCGGCGGCTCGCTAACCGACTTCATGGCGAACGAGGGCAAGGATGTCACCAGCCCGACGCTGGATTTGCCGGACTTCATGGGGCTGTCCTTCGCAACCTTCACCGACGGCAAGCTCTACCAACTGCCCGACCAGCAATTCGCCAACCTGTACTGGTTCCGGCATGACTGGTTCCAACGCCCTGAGTTGAAAGCCGCGTTCAAGAAGCAGTTCGGCTACGAACTAGGCGTGCCGGTGAACTGGTCCGCCTACGAGGACATCGCCGACTTCTTCAGCAACACGGTCAAGGAGATCGACGGCGTCCGCGTGTACGGGCACATGGATTACGGCAAGAAGGACCCATCGCTCGGCTGGCGCTTCACCGACGCGTGGCTGTCCATGGCCGGCGCCGGGGACCGTGGCCTGCCCAATGGCCGCCCAGTGGACGAGTGGGGCATCCGCATGGAGGACGGCATCCCGCGCGGCTCCTCCATCCGCCGCGGCGGCGACGCCAACGGCCCGGCGGCGGTCTATGCGCTGACCAAATACCTCGAATGGCTCAAGAAATTCGCCCCGCCCGAGGCAGCCGGAATGGACTTCCTGGAGTCCGGCCCGGTGCCGGGGCAGGGCCATATCGCGCAGCAGATCTTCTGGTACAGCGCCTTCACCGACAGCCTGACCAAGCCTGGCCTGTCCGTCATGAACGAGGATGGCACGCCGAAATGGCGGATGGCGCCCAGCCCGCACGGCCCATACTGGAAAGAGGGCATGAAACTTGGCTACCAGGACATGGGCTGCTGGACGATGCTGAAATACGCACCCATGGAGAAGATCAAGGCCGGTTGGCTTTATGCGCAGTTCTGCACGTCGAAAACAGTCACGTTGAAAAAGGCGCTGGTCTCCCTGCACCTGATCCGCGAGAGCGACGTGTGGAGCCAGGCGCTGACCGACTTGTCTCCCAAGATCGGCGGCCTGGTGGAGTTCTATCGCAGTCCGGCGCGCAAAGAGTGGACACCCACCGGCGTCAACGTGCCGGACTACGGCAAGATGGCGCAGGTGTGGTGGCAGAACATCTCCAACGCCATCTCCGGCTCCGCCACGCCGCAGCAGGCGATGGACGGGCTGGCGCGGGACCAGGACGCCATCATGACCCGGCTGCAGCGGTCCGGCGTGATGGGCAAGCTTGGTCCCGTGATGAACGAGGAGCGGGACCCGGAATACTGGTACGCCAAGGCCGAGCAGGACGGCAACCTCGCCCCGCAGCGCAAGCTGGCCAACGAGAAGCCGCAGGGCGAGACGGTCGATTACGACGTGCTGCTCAAGACCTGGGCCGCCTCCCCGCCGAAGCACACCGGCTGAGGTGCTGAAGCGTGCTCTCGCTTGCTTCTCCCTCTTCCTGCGGGAGAGGGGCGGGGTGAGGGGGGCTACATACGCCTATCTGATCGTGTGGCCTCACCCCTCACCCAACCCTCTCCCGCAAGGGGGAGAGGGCCTTTGACGATCCTCGTCATCGACCAGGGCACCACCTCCACCCGGGCCATCGTGTACGGCCCGGACAGGGTGCCGCTCGCCATGGCGCAGCGCGAGTTCCCGCAAATCTACCCGCACTCCGGCTGGGTGGAGCACGACCCGGAAGCGCTGTGGTCCACCGCGCTTTCCACCGCGCAGGAAGCGCTGCAGCGTGCCGGTATGGAGGCGGGCGCGTTGGCCGCCATCGGCATCGCCAACCAGCGCGAGACCACCCTTGTCTGGGACCGCCAGACCGGCCATCCGATTTGCAACGCCATCGTCTGGCAGGACCGCCGCACGCTCGCCGCTTGCGAGGAGCTTGAACGGGACGGCCACGCCGAGGCTGTTGCCGCCATCACCGGGTTGCGCATCGACCCGTATTTCTCCGCCACCAAGATCGGCTGGATGCTGGACAACGTGGCCGGCGCCCGCGCCCGGGCCGAAGCCGGCGCGCTCGCCTTCGGCACGGTGGACAGCTTCCTGCTCTGGCGGCTGACCGGCGGCCGGGTCCATGCGACGGACGCCACCAACGCCTCCCGCACCCTGCTGTGCGACATCGCCACCGGTGAGTGGAGCGAGCCGATGCTGCGCCTGTTCGGCGTCCCTCACGCCATGCTGCCCGGCATCCGGGACAGCGCCGGGCTGTTTGGTATGACAGAACCCGGGCTGCTGGGCGCCGCCGTGCCGGTGCGCGGCATTGCCGGGGACCAGCAGGCGGCCCTCGTAGGCCAGGCCTGTTTCAGCCGCGGCATGGTCAAGGCGACCTACGGCACCGGCGCGTTCGTGCTGCTGAACGTGGGCGAGCAGCCGCTTGCCTCCACCCACCGTATGCTGGCCACCATCGCCTATCAACTGCGCGGCCGCCGCACCTACGCGCTCGAAGGCTCGATCTTCTCCGCCGGCGCTGCAGTGCAATGGTTGCGCGACGGCCTGGGCTTGGTGGCGGACGCTGCGGAAACCGGCGTGCTGGCCGCGCAAGCCGACCCGGCGCAGCCCGTATACGTGGTGCCCGCCTTCACCGGCCTGGGCGCGCCGCACTGGGACAGCCACGCCCGCGCGACCGTCAGCGGCATCTCCCGCGGCACCACCCGCAACGAGCTGGCGCGCGCCGTGCTGGAGGCGGTCGGCTATCAGACGCGCGACCTGCTGCAGGCCATGCTGGACGACGCGGGCTGGACCGGCGAGACCGTGCTGCGCGTCGATGGCGGCATGACCGCGAGCGATTGGACCATGCAGTTCCTCGCCGACATGGCGGGCGTGGCGGTGGAGCGGCCCGACAGCCTGGAAACGACTGCGTTAGGTGTAGCCTACCTTGCCGGGCTCGATGCCGGGGTGTATCCGGAGCCGGACGCGTTCCAGGACCAATGGACGCCGGCGCGGCGCTTCACCCCGGCAATGGCGGAGACGGAGCGGGACGCGAAATACGCCGGCTGGCGCAAGGCCGTGGCGCAAACGCTGCACCAGCCCGGCTGACGCCCTTGCGCGTCATTTTCCGCTGCGACCCGGCGCTGCTCGGCTTCCTGCCGCCGCCCCTCCCGGCGCGGGACGCGTTGCCCGCCTGGCTCCGCGCCATGCCGCGCACCGCCGCCTCCGACATGCACGACGCTCCGGTCCGCACCGTCAAGCAGTGCCCGCCCTTCGTGGACGCCATGGCATACGGCTTCGTCATCCCGCTCGCCTGCGATGTCACGGTGCGGGCGGGCGCATTGTCCTGGGACTGGGAGTTGCCGCCCTTGGCCGCCGGGCATCACCCACGCGCGCCGGTCAGCTTCCACGCGCCGGCGCAGGTGGCAGGCACGCCGTTCCACACGCCGGGCCAGGTGGTCGTGAAGTTCAACAGCTTCTGGACCATCGAGCTGGAACCGGGCTGGTCCCTGTTCGCCACCCACCCGGTCAACCGCACGGACCTGCCGTTCCGACTGATCAGCGGCTTGGTGGATTGCGACCGCTTCCACGATGTCGGCCTGCTGTTTCCTGCCATCTGGACCGATCCGGCGTTCGAGGGCGTGCTGCCCCGCGGCACTCCGGTCGCGCAGTGCTTCCCGGTGCCGCGCAAGCCGCTGCAATTGGCGCACGAGGCGCTGGACCCGGCAGCTTATGACGGCTTGGCCGCAAGCCTGATGGCTGGGCCGGGCGTGTATCGCAAGCGGTTCCGCGCCGCCCGGTCAGACCCGCCGGGCGAGTTCGGCCCGCAAGGCGCGAGGGTGCAGCCAGAGCCGTCCGACCTGGGGTGACACCAGCGCCTGGGCGATGCGGCCGAACTGCGTCGGGCATGACCGGAGCGCCGCGGCGTAGGCGTCGAGCGCCGTCTCCAGGTTGCCCGCTTCCTGGTGCGCCACGCCGAGGTTGAACGCCGCTTCGTGCAAATCCGGCTTCAAGGCCAGCGCGGCGTCGAAAGCCTCGATCGCCCCGGCATGGTCGCGCAAATCCTGGCAGGCGACTCCGAGGCTGAACCGGGCTGCTGCGGATGCCGGGGCGCACGCCACCGCCTGGGCGAAGGCGGCGTGCGCCCCGGTCAAGTCCCCTGCCTGCCGCCGCACCCGGCCCAGCTGGGCAAGCGGCCGCGCGTCCTCCGGCGCCAGTGCATGCGCCGCATCGCACGCCGCCGCGGCTTCGGCATGGCGGCCGAGTAGGGCGAGCGCCGCCGCCTGGCCGAGCGCCGCCGGCAGGCTTGCAAGGGCGGCATGGGATTGGGCGAAGGCGACCAACGCGGCCGCGGGCTGCTGCGGCAGCAAGGCCTGGCCTAAGTCCAGCCATCCCTGGCCATAGCCGGGAAATTCCTGCAAGCGCGGCAGCAGCGCGTTCGCCGCCGGGTTCCGCTGCCGCAGCAGGGCGCAGCACAGGCGGAACAGCGGCTCGGCGGCCTCATGGGCGGTGGGCACGGCCTATCCACCCGGCGGCGCGAACGGCTCGCCGCGCCAGGCGAGGATTTTCCAGACGCCCTCCGCCGTCGCCACCGTGCGCCCGCCCGCGTCCATGACGCCGCGGGCGAAGATCAGGCTGCGTGTGGTGCGGGTGATCTCGGCCTGGATGGTGGCGAATTCGCTCAGCTGCAACGCGCCGATATACTGCACGCCCAGCTGCACGGTGGCGCTGGGCCGGCCGCCTGCCGCATCCCAGCTGGCATGGCCGAGCGCCACGTCGAACGCGGTGGCCAACATGCCGCCATGCGCCACGCCGCGCTTGTTGCCGTGCCGCTCGTCCGTCATGAAGCCGCATCGCAGGGTGCCGTCCTCCGCAGGGCGGTAGAACGGCCCGACAAGCGTGCCGAACGCCTGCGTCGGCAGCACCACCCAACCTTCCGGTATGGTCGTCAACGGCTGATTCCTTCGATTGTCACGAGAACCGCCTTCCGAAACTATCCTGATTTGGCGCCGGTCAATGCGTCAGGGTCTGAAACCCAGCCGTTTGCTGCGCCGCCCGGCCGCCGGTCCCACCACGGGCGCGCCCGCTCCAGCTGTCCGGCCAACCGGAGCAGCAGCCCATCCTCTCCGGCGCGGCCGGCCAGCTGCACGCCGATCGGCAGGCCATCGCGCCAGGATAGCGGGACCGACATGGCTGGCTGGCCCGTCACGTTGAACAGCCCTGTGCAGGCGGCCCAGGCGAAAATGTTGCCTGCGACCTGCTTGAGCATCGCCTGCCCCAGGGGCCGCCCCAGTGGACGCAGCGGGAACCGGGCCAGCGCCGCAGCGGCCATCCGCTCCAACGGTTTCAGGTCGGTGACGCCAATCGGGAGCGGCGGCCCTGCCAGGGTCGGGGTGAGCAGGGCGTCGTAGCCGTCCTGGAACGCGGCGACCCGGGCCGTGACGGCCTGCTGCGCCGCCAACGCGGCAGCCAGGGCGCCAGGCGGGTGGGTGCCGTCGATCAGGCCCAGCGCCCAGGTTGCCGGCTCGAACTGCCGACGGTCCGGCCGCTGCCCTGGAGCACCTTCGGCGCCTGCGATGAAGTGCCGGATGCGCGCCGACAGGAACACCAGGAAAGCGCGCGCCGCCATCTGGTAACCGGCGGCGTCCAGCGGGTCCGCCTCCACCACGGTATGCCCCAGGGAGCGCAGCAGGGCGGCGGCGTCGGCCGTCGCCTCGCGGCAGTCCGGGTGGACCGCGCGCCCCCACATCGGGCCGGTGACCCAGGCGATCCGCAGCGGCGCCGGGTCCCGGGAGGCAGCGGCGGCGAACGGTTCGATGGGCATGGCCAGGTCGCCGGGCAGGGCCGGGTCTGCGCCCAGCGTGGCGTCCAGCAGGCCAGCGTTGTCCCGCACGGAGCGGGTGATGAAGCCCTGCACGTTCATGTCGCCGGGCAGGGCCAGCCGCAGCGGGCCGGCCGGCATCAACCCCCGCGACGGCTTGAACCCGAACACGCCGCAGCAGCTGGCCGGTATGCGGAGCGAGCCGCCGATGTCGTTGCCGTGGGCTGCCGGGACGATCCCCGCCGCCACTGCCGCGGCCGCGCCGCCGGATGACCCGCCGGGCGTCAGGCGCTGGTCCCAGGGGTTGCGCGCCGGGCCATGCAGCGCGCCCTCCGTCACCGCGCGCAGGCCGAACTCGGGCGTGTTGGTCTTGCCGAAGATGGCCAGCCCCGACGCCTTCAGCCGCGCCACGAACACATCGTCCACCGCCGGGACGTGATGGGCGTAGGAGCGGCTGCCGTAGGTCAGCTTTTGTCCGGCAAGGCTCGCTCCCAGGTCCTTCAGCAGGAACGGCACGCCGGCAAACGGCCCGGCCGGGTTCGCGCCCGGCGGCGCGAACCGCTGCACCACCGCATTCAGCCCGCCGGCGGCGTCTGCCCGGCGCTGCGCCTCCGCCAGCAGCCCGGCAGCGGTGGCGGTCCCGGCGCGGATGGCGGCGGCCATCGCAACGGCGTCGAGGACGTCATACGGCGTCACCGCACGCTGGCCACGCGCAGCGCGTTGGTCGTGCCGGTCTGGCCGAAGGGCACGCCGGCGGCCACCACCACATGCTCGCCGAGGCTGGCGAAACCCTCCGTGCGCGCCGTCCGGGTCGCGCGGGTGACGGTTTCCGTCATGCTGTGCGTCTCGGTGGTGAGCACGGCGTGGACCCCCCACACCACCGCCATGCGCCGCGCCGTGGCCTCCTGCGTCGTCAACCCCAGCACAGGGCAGTCCGGCCGGGTGCGGGCAATGCGAAGCGCGGTGGAGCCGGACATGGTGTAGGCGGCGATGGCCTTGGCGCCGATGGTCTTGGCGATCTGGCGGGCGGCGTCTGCAATGGCGTCGTTGATCGTGCTCTGCGGCTTGGGCCGGCCGGTCTCGCACAGCTCCCGCCAGCCCGGGTCCTGCTCCACCCGGTCGATGATGCGGTCCATGATGTTCACCGCCTCGAACGGGTACTGCCCGGCGGCGGTCTCGGCCGACAGCATCACGGCGTCCGCGCCGTCGAACACCGCCGTCGCCACGTCGGACGCCTCGGCGCGGGTGGGGGCGGGGGCGGTGATCATGCTCTCCAGCATCTGGGTCGCGACCACCACGGGCAGGCCGGCCTGCCGAGCGGCGCGGACGATGCGCTTCTGCGCCAGCGGCACCTCCTCCGGCGGCAGCTCCACGCCGAGGTCGCCGCGCGCCACCATCACAGCGTCCGACAGCGCCAATATGCCGTCGAGGTTGTCCAGCGCCTGCGGCTTCTCGAGCTTGGTCATGATCCAGGCGCGGCCGTCGGCGATGGCGCGCGCCTCGGCCACGTCCTCCGGCCGCTGCACGAAGGACAGGCCGATGTAGTCCACGCCGTGGTCCAGCGCGAACCGGAGGTCCTCGTGGTCCTTCTTGGTCAACGCCGGGATGGGCAGCACCACGTCCGGCACGTTCACGCCCTTGCGGTCGGACAGCGGCCCGCCGGTGACGATCTCGCACTCCAGGTGGTCGTCTCGCTTGCGCGCCACCCGCAGCCGCAGCTTGCCGTCGTCGAGCAGCAAGGTGGTGCCGATGCCGGCTGCGGCCATGATCTCCGGGTGCGGCAGCTGCACCCGGTTGACGTCGCCGGGCACGGGCGAGAGGTCGAGCCGGAAGCTGTGCCCGGTCTGCAGCGCCACGCGGCCCGCCTGGAAGCGGCCCACCCGCAGCTTCGGCCCCTGCACGTCCGCCAGGATGCCGATCGGGCGGCGCATCTCGGCCTCCAGCGCGCGGATCATCTGGATGCGGGCTAGGTGGTCCTCGTGCGCGCCGTGGCTGAAGTTCAGGCGGAACACGTCCGCGCCGGCGCGGAACAGGCGGGCCAGCACCTCCGGCGTGCTGCTGGCCGGCCCGAGGGTCGCAATGATCTTGGTGCGGCGCCGGCGGCGCAGCTTGGATTGGGCCAAAGGGGTGCTCCGGATGTTCAGGCGATTAGGATCGCACGCAGGTCGTCGCCGTCGGTAAGAACCGGCCCGGTGCGGACCAGGTTGCAGCGCGCGCAGTATGGCGGAGACGGCCCGAACTCGCCATATCAGGCCGGAGGAGACAGGCCATGACCCCGATCGACCCCGCGACCCGCACCGAACTGGAGGCCGCCGCGTTCCGCCGCCTGGTGAAGCACCTGCGCGAGCGGACGGACGTGCAGAACATCGACTTGATGACCCTCGCCGGGTTCTGCCGCAATTGTCTCAGCCGATGGTACCGCGAGGCGGCGGAGGCGCGCGACGTGGTGCTGACCGATCCGGAGGCGCGGGAGATCGTTTATGGCATGCCTTACAAAGCGTGGCAGGCGCAGCATCAGCGTGCCGCGGCTCCGGAGCAACAGGCGGCATTCAAGGACTTGCCACCGCACGGTTAGCCGGAATCGATCTTCTATCCTTTTTGACGGTGTGTTACCATTGTCTTAAAAGGAGAGGCCGCTATGGGTTTCGCTGCAAGCGTCTCGTTTTTTGATCCCACGTCCGCCAGCGATCCGCAGGATGGGAATCTGCAACAGGCGTTAGGCCAGGCGCTGGCTGCCTGGTCGCAATATATTTCAGGCGTGGGGACGCTTGATGTCCAGCTCAACGTCAAGTCTCTCGATTCAAGCACACTGGCTGATGGTGGCCCGACAAGGGCGAAAATCACTGGCCAGACTTTGAATGGCAACCAGATCGTAGAGTTGTCATCTTCAAACAGTCTGGAAACTGGCAACCATATTGCTAGTAACGATATAAGCCTGGACTTCAATTCGAGCTATCTTTCGGCCTATGCAAGCACCGACTCAAACTACTTGGTTGCCACATTCGAACACGAGCTGTTGCATGGCTTCGGTGTCATAGGATACAGAGACAGTACGGGTCAACTTTCTGGGTATGAAACCGTCTTCGATAGTTTGTCACAGTTCAACGCAACGGGCCAGGATTTCTTTACTGGCGCTAACGCCGTTGCTGCATACGGTGGTCCCATCCCTCTCACCACGAGTTTGGGCGCGTCCAACTACTATCATCTGGGTGCCACCGGCACGGCAAGCGATCCGGTGTCGCTGCAGAACGACATTTTAAGCCCTTACGGCTCGGATGGCCCTATCTCAGGGCTCGACGTGGCCATCCTGAAGGACCTCGGCATCCCGCTCACCGCCGCGGGGCAGACTTTGATCGCGTCCTACATCTCGGCAAACCAGACCATAATCGATGCGGTCACAGGCGTGTTCACCGCCGTGCTGGGACGCAGCATCACCGCGGGAGAGCTGTCCGGGGCCGAGCAACAGCTGGCTAGCGGCGCCAGCATCGCCGACATACGGACCTACCTCGCCACAACGGGGGAGGCGGCCAACGCCATCAACTACATTTTCCTCAGCGTCCTGGGCCGCGCGCCCGCTGCTTCGGATTATGCCGGGCTTGAGCAGGCTCTTGCCAGCGGCGCCACCCTGACCGACCTGCGCAACTATTTCTCAACCACCGCAGAGGCTGGCAACGCAATCGCCTCCATGTTCGACACAGTGCTAGGCCGCGCTCCGGCAGCTGGAGAAGTGGCCTCGCTGGAAGCATCCCTGGCGGACGGCGCCAGCCTGTCAGGCATCCGCGGCTACTTCTCCACCACGCAGGAGGCCGCTAACGCGATCACGGCCGTGTTCAACGCGGATCTCGGGCGTGCGCCGACGGCTGCGGACCTGTCCGGTCTCGAGCAGGCGCTGGCCAACGGCGCCAGCATCGCCAACCTCCGCAGCTATTTCGCAGCGACGACGGAGTCGGCCAACGCCATCAACGCTGTATTCCAGGCGACGGTAGGCCGCGCGCCGAACGTCGGGGACGTCCCAAGCATTCAAGCAGATTTCGCGAGAGGCTGGAGCGTGTCGGGCCTTCGCACCGTGCTTGCGACCAGCGCGGAGGAAGGCACGGCAATCGCCCGGGCCTACCAGAATGATCTGGGCCGCCCCGCCACGCCGTCAGACGTTGCCGCTGTCGAGCAGAACCTCGTCGGAGGAAGCACTCTGCAAGCCCTCCAATCTACCCTGGTCGGCAGCGCGGAGTTCGCCGGCGACATCAGCGCCACGTTCCAAGCCGTCCTGGGACGGCCGGCGAACGCGGTCGAGATCGCAGCGGACGGATCGCAGATCCTATCCTCGTACTCGACGCTTGCAACGATCGAAGCCCAGCTCGGCGAACTGTCAGGCGGCCAACCGCCCCCAGGCAGTGGTGCAGTTATCGGCATTACCCCGCAGACCATCTCTGGCGGCGGCCCAAACCTGGTTTACGGCATACTCAACAACGATGCCGTCATTTCGGCCAATCCGCTTGCCGTTGCAGACCAGGCCTTCGGCGCTCTGAGTTCGCCGACCATCACAGGCTTCAACCCGGCGACCGACGTGATCCAAATCCAACACAGCCAGGTTTCCAGCTTCGCCGCACTCGGCCTAGCCCCGATCACCAACGGGACAAGCGTCTATGTCGGGAACGGCGGGTTCATCGACCTCAACGGCACGGCGCAAGCGTCGCTGAGCGCGGCCAACTTCCGCTTCGTCTAGATCAATGGCTTTTGGAGATGACCGTCAAGCAAGCAAGGCCAGAGGCTCTGCCTCTGGACTCCGCCAAAGGCAGAGCCTTTGGCATCCTTTTGTATAATCAAACGGTTTCCGAAGGCCTCCGGCCTTTGGCGGGTCTGGGCGGAGCCCAGCCTGGCTTTCTAACAGGTCAGTGCCTGAAGCCATTGGCGTAACCCCCGGCAGCGCAGCAGCCCGCGCGGGCTGCTGCGCTGCCGGGGGTTACGCCAATGGCTTCAGGCACTGACCTGTTAGAAAGCCAGGCTGGGCTCCGCCCAGACCCGCCAAAGGCCGGAGGCCTTCGGAAACCGTTTGATTATACAAAAGGATGCCAAAGGCTCTGCCTTTGGCGGAGTCCAGAGGCAGAGCCTCTGGCCTTGCTTGCTTGACGGTCATCTCCAAAAGCCATTGATCTAGACGAAGCGGAAGTTGGCCGCGCTCAGCGACGCTTGCGCCGTGCCGTTGAGGTCGATGAACCCGCCGTTCCCGACATAGACGCTTGTCCCGTTGGTGATCGGGGCTAGGCCGAGTGCGGCGAAGCTGGAAACCTGGCTGTGTTGGATTTGGATCACGTCGGTCGCCGGGTTGAAGCCTGTGATGGTCGGCGAACTCAGAGCGCCGAAGGCCTGGTCTGCAACGGCAAGCGGATTGGCCGAAATGACGGCATCGTTGTTGAGTATGCCGTAAACCAGGTTTGGGCCGCCGCCAGAGATGGTCTGCGGGGTAATGCCGATAACTGCACCACTGCCTGGGGGCGGTTGGCCGCCTGACAGTTCGCCGAGCTGGGCTTCGATCGTTGCAAGCGTCGAGTACGAGGATAGGATCTGCGATCCGTCCGCTGCGATCTCGACCGCGTTCGCCGGCCGTCCCAGGACGGCTTGGAACGTGGCGCTGATGTCGCCGGCGAACTCCGCGCTGCCGACCAGGGTAGATTGGAGGGCTTGCAGAGTGCTTCCTCCGACGAGGTTCTGCTCGACAGCGGCAACGTCTGACGGCGTGGCGGGGCGGCCCAGATCATTCTGGTAGGCCCGGGCGATTGCCGTGCCTTCCTCCGCGCTGGTCGCAAGCACGGTGCGAAGGCCCGACACGCTCCAGCCTCTCGCGAAATCTGCTTGAATGCTTGGGACGTCCCCGACGTTCGGCGCGCGGCCTACCGTCGCCTGGAATACAGCGTTGATGGCGTTGGCCGACTCCGTCGTCGCTGCGAAATAGCTGCGGAGGTTGGCGATGCTGGCGCCGTTGGCCAGCGCCTGCTCGAGACCGGACAGGTCCGCAGCCGTCGGCGCACGCCCGAGATCCGCGTTGAACACGGCCGTGATCGCGTTAGCGGCCTCCTGCGTGGTGGAGAAGTAGCCGCGGATGCCTGACAGGCTGGCGCCGTCCGCCAGGGATGCTTCCAGCGAGGCCACTTCTCCAGCTGCCGGAGCGCGGCCTAGCACTGTGTCGAACATGGAGGCGATTGCGTTGCCAGCCTCTGCGGTGGTTGAGAAATAGTTGCGCAGGTCGGTCAGGGTGGCGCCGCTGGCAAGAGCCTGCTCAAGCCCGGCATAATCCGAAGCAGCGGGCGCGCGGCCCAGGACGCTGAGGAAAATGTAGTTGATGGCGTTGGCCGCCTCCCCCGTTGTGGCGAGGTAGGTCCGTATGTCGGCGATGCTGGCGCCGCTAGCCAGCTGTTGCTCGGCCCCGGACAGCTCTCCCGCGGTGATGCTGCGTCCCAGCACGGCGGTGAACACGCCTGTGACCGCATCGATTATGGTCTGGTTTGCCGAGATGTAGGACGCGATCAAAGTCTGCCCCGCGGCGGTGAGCGGGATGCCGAGGTCCTTCAGGATGGCCACGTCGAGCCCTGAGATAGGGCCATCCGAGCCGTAAGGGCTTAAAATGTCGTTCTGCAGCGACACCGGATCGCTTGCCGTGCCGGTGGCACCCAGATGATAGTAGTTGGACGCGCCCAAACTCGTGGTGAGAGGGATGGGACCACCGTATGCAGCAACGGCGTTAGCGCCAGTAAAGAAATCCTGGCCCGTTGCGTTGAACTGTGACAAACTATCGAAGACGGTTTCATACCCAGAAAGTTGACCCGTACTGTCTCTGTATCCTATGACACCGAAGCCATGCAACAGCTCGTGTTCGAATGTGGCAACCAAGTAGTTTGAGTCGGTGCTTGCATAGGCCGAAAGATAGCTCGAATTGAAGTCCAGGCTTATATCGTTACTAGCAATATGGTTGCCAGTTTCCAGACTGTTTGAAGATGACAACTCTACGATCTGGTTGCCATTCAAAGTCTGGCCAGTGATTTTCGCCCTTGTCGGGCCACCATCAGCCAGTGTGCTTGAATCGAGAGACTTGACGTTGAGCTGGACATCAAGCGTCCCCACGCCTGAAATATATTGCGACCAGGCAGCCAGCGCCTGGCCTAACGCCTGTTGCAGATTCCCATCCTGCGGATCGCTGGCGGACGTGGGATCAAAAAACGAGACGCTTGCAGCGAAACCCATAGCGGCCTCTCCTTTTAAGACAATGGTAACACACCGTCAAAAAGGATAGAAGATCGATTCCGGCTAACCGTGCGGTGGCAAGTCCTTGAATGCCGCCTGTTGCTCCGGAGCCGCGGCACGCTGATGCTGCGCCTGCCACGCTTTGTAAGGCATGCCATAAACGATCTCCCGCGCCTCCGGATCGGTCAGCACCACGTCGCGCGCCTCCGCCGCCTCGCGGTACCATCGGCTGAGACAATTGCGGCAGAACCCGGCGAGGGTCATCAAGTCGATGTTCTGCACGTCCGTCCGCTCGCGCAGGTGCTTCACCAGGCGGCGGAACGCGGCGGCCTCCAGTTCGGTGCGGGTCGCGGGGTCGATCGGGGTCATGGCCTGTCTCCTCCGGCCTGATATGGCGAGTTCGGGCCGTCTCCGCCATACTGCGCGCGCTGCAACCTGGTCCGCACCGGGCCGGTTCTTACCGACGGCGACGACCTGCGTGCGATCCTAATCGCCTGAACATCCGGAGCACCCCTTTGGCCCAATCCAAGCTGCGCCGCCGGCGCCGCACCAAGATCATTGCGACCCTCGGGCCGGCCAGCAGCACGCCGGAGGTGCTGGCCCGCCTGTTCCGCGCCGGCGCGGACGTGTTCCGCCTGAACTTCAGCCACGGCGCGCACGAGGACCACCTAGCCCGCATCCAGATGATCCGCGCGCTGGAGGCCGAGATGCGCCGCCCGATCGGCATCCTGGCGGACGTGCAGGGGCCGAAGCTGCGGGTGGGCCGCTTCCAGGCGGGCCGCGTGGCGCTGCAGACCGGGCACAGCTTCCGGCTCGACCTCTCGCCCGTGCCCGGCGACGTCAACCGGGTGCAGCTGCCGCACCCGGAGATCATGGCCGCAGCCGGCATCGGCACCACCTTGCTGCTCGACGACGGCAAGCTGCGGCTGCGGGTGGCGCGCAAGCGAGACGACCACCTGGAGTGCGAGATCGTCACCGGCGGGCCGCTGTCCGACCGCAAGGGCGTGAACGTGCCGGACGTGGTGCTGCCCATCCCGGCGTTGACCAAGAAGGACCACGAGGACCTCCGGTTCGCGCTGGACCACGGCGTGGACTACATCGGCCTGTCCTTCGTGCAGCGGCCGGAGGACGTGGCCGAGGCGCGCGCCATCGCCGACGGCCGCGCCTGGATCATGACCAAGCTCGAGAAGCCGCAGGCGCTGGACAACCTCGACGGCATATTGGCGCTGTCGGACGCTGTGATGGTGGCGCGCGGCGACCTCGGCGTGGAGCTGCCGCCGGAGGAGGTGCCGCTGGCGCAGAAGCGCATCGTCCGCGCCGCTCGGCAGGCCGGCCTGCCCGTGGTGGTCGCGACCCAGATGCTGGAGAGCATGATCACCGCCCCCGCCCCCACCCGCGCCGAGGCGTCCGACGTGGCGACGGCGGTGTTCGACGGCGCGGACGCCGTGATGCTGTCGGCCGAGACCGCCGCCGGGCAGTACCCGTTCGAGGCGGTGAACATCATGGACCGCATCATCGACCGGGTGGAGCAGGACCCGGGCTGGCGGGAGCTGTGCGAGACCGGCCGGCCCAAGCCGCAGAGCACGATCAACGACGCCATTGCAGACGCCGCCCGCCAGATCGCCAAGACCATCGGCGCCAAGGCCATCGCCGCCTACACCATGTCCGGCTCCACCGCGCTTCGCATTGCCCGCACCCGGCCGGACTGCCCTGTGCTGGGGTTGACGACGCAGGAGGCCACGGCGCGGCGCATGGCGGTGGTGTGGGGGGTCCACGCCGTGCTCACCACCGAGACGCACAGCATGACGGAAACCGTCACCCGCGCGACCCGGACGGCGCGCACGGAGGGTTTCGCCAGCCTCGGCGAGCATGTGGTGGTGGCCGCCGGCGTGCCCTTCGGCCAGACCGGCACGACCAACGCGCTGCGCGTGGCCAGCGTGCGGTGACGCCGTATGACGTCCTCGACGCCGTTGCGATGGCCGCCGCCATCCGCGCCGGGACCGCCACCGCTGCCGGGCTGCTGGCGGAGGCGCAGCGCCGGGCAGACGCCGCCGGCGGGCTGAATGCGGTGGTGCAGCGGTTCGCGCCGCCGGGCGCGAACCCGGCCGGGCCGTTTGCCGGCGTGCCGTTCCTGCTGAAGGACCTGGGAGCGAGCCTTGCCGGACAAAAGCTGACCTACGGCAGCCGCTCCTACGCCCATCACGTCCCGGCGGTGGACGATGTGTTCGTGGCGCGGCTGAAGGCGTCGGGGCTGGCCATCTTCGGCAAGACCAACACGCCCGAGTTCGGCCTGCGCGCGGTGACGGAGGGCGCGCTGCATGGCCCGGCGCGCAACCCCTGGGACCAGCGCCTGACGCCCGGCGGGTCATCCGGCGGCGCGGCCGCGGCAGTGGCGGCGGGGATCGTCCCGGCAGCCCACGGCAACGACATCGGCGGCTCGCTCCGCATACCGGCCAGCTGCTGCGGCGTGTTCGGGTTCAAGCCGTCGCGGGGGTTGATGCCGGCCGGCCCGCTGCGGCTGGCCCTGCCCGGCGACATGAACGTGCAGGGCTTCATCACCCGCTCCGTGCGGGACAACGCTGGCCTGCTGGACGCCACGCTGGGCGCAGACCCGGCCCTGCCCGGCGACCTGGCCATGCCCATCGAACCGTTCGCCGCCGCTGCCTCCCGGGACCCGGCGCCGCTGCGGATCGCCTGGGTCACCGGCCCGATGTGGGGGCGCGCGGTCCACCCGGACTGCCGCGAGGCGACGGCCGACGCCGCCGCCCTGCTGCGCTCCCTGGGGCATACCGTGGTGGAGGCGGACCCGCTGGACGCCGCCGGTTACCAGATGGCGGCGCGCGCTTTCCTGGTGTTCCTGTCGGCGCGCATCCGGCACTTCATCGCAGGCGCCGAAGGTGCTCCAGGGCAGCGGCCGGACCGTCGGCAGTTCGAGCCGGCAACCTGGGCGCTGGGCCTGATCGACGGCACCCACCCGCCTGGCGCCCTGGCTGCCGCGTTGGCGGCGCAGCAGGCCGTCACGGCCCGGGTCGCCGCGTTCCAGGACGGCTACGACGCCCTGCTCACCCCGACCCTGGCAGGGCCGCCGCTCCCGATTGGCGTCACCGACCTGAAACCGTTGGAGCGGATGGCCGCTGCGGCGCTGGCCCGGTTCCCGCTGCGTCCACTGGGGCGGCCCCTGGGGCAGGCGATGCTCAAGCAGGTCGCAGGCAACATTTTCGCCTGGGCCGCCTGCACAGGGCTGTTCAACGTGACGGGCCAGCCAGCCATGTCGGTCCCGCTATCCTGGCGCGATGGCCTGCCGATCGGCGTGCAGCTGGCCGGCCGCGCCGGAGAGGATGGGCTGCTGCTCCGGTTGGCCGGACAGCTGGAGCGGGCGCGCCCGTGGTGGGACCGGCGGCCGGGCGGCGCAGCAAACGGCTGGGTTTCAGACCCTGACGCATTGACCGGCGCCAAATCAGGATAGTTTCGGAAGGCGGTTCTCGTGACAATCGAAGGAATCAGCCGTTGACGACCATACCGGAAGGTTGGGTGGTGCTGCCGACGCAGGCGTTCGGCACGCTTGTCGGGCCGTTCTACCGCCCTGCGGAGGACGGCACCCTGCGATGCGGCTTCATGACGGACGAGCGGCACGGCAACAAGCGCGGCGTGGCGCATGGCGGCATGTTGGCCACCGCGTTCGACGTGGCGCTCGGCCATGCCAGCTGGGATGCGGCAGGCGGCCGGCCCAGCGCCACCGTGCAGCTGGGCGTGCAGTATATCGGCGCGTTGCAGCTGAGCGAATTCGCCACCATCCAGGCCGAGATCACCCGCACCACACGCAGCCTGATCTTCGCCCGCGGCGTCATGGACGCGGGCGGGCGCACGGTGGCGACGGCGGAGGGCGTCTGGAAAATCCTCGCCTGGCGCGGCGAGCCGTTCGCGCCGCCGGGTGGATAGGCCGTGCCCACCGCCCATGAGGCCGCCGAGCCGCTGTTCCGCCTGTGCTGCGCCCTGCTGCGGCAGCGGAACCCGGCGGCGAACGCGCTGCTGCCGCGCTTGCAGGAATTTCCCGGCTATGGCCAGGGATGGCTGGACTTAGGCCAGGCCTTGCTGCCGCAGCAGCCCGCGGCCGCGTTGGTCGCCTTCGCCCAATCCCATGCCGCCCTTGCAAGCCTGCCGGCGGCGCTCGGCCAGGCGGCGGCGCTCGCCCTACTCGGCCGCCATGCCGAAGCCGCGGCGGCGTGCGATGCGGCGCATGCACTGGCGCCGGAGGACGCGCGGCCGCTTGCCCAGCTGGGCCGGGTGCGGCGGCAGGCAGGGGACTTGACCGGGGCGCACGCCGCCTTCGCCCAGGCGGTGGCGTGCGCCCCGGCATCCGCAGCAGCCCGGTTCAGCCTCGGAGTCGCCTGCCAGGATTTGCGCGACCATGCCGGGGCGATCGAGGCTTTCGACGCCGCGCTGGCCTTGAAGCCGGATTTGCACGAAGCGGCGTTCAACCTCGGCGTGGCGCACCAGGAAGCGGGCAACCTGGAGACGGCGCTCGACGCCTACGCCGCGGCGCTCCGGTCATGCCCGACGCAGTTCGGCCGCATCGCCCAGGCGCTGGTGTCACCCCAGGTCGGACGGCTCTGGCTGCACCCTCGCGCCTTGCGGGCCGAACTCGCCCGGCGGGTCTGACCGGGCGGCGCGGAACCGCTTGCGATACACGCCCGGCCCAGCCATCAGGCTTGCGGCCAAGCCGTCATAAGCTGCCGGGTCCAGCGCCTCGTGCGCCAATTGCAGCGGCTTGCGCGGCACCGGGAAGCACTGCGCGACCGGAGTGCCGCGGGGCAGCACGCCCTCGAACGCCGGATCGGTCCAGATGGCAGGAAACAGCAGGCCGACATCGTGGAAGCGGTCGCAATCCACCAAGCCGCTGATCAGTCGGAACGGCAGGTCCGTGCGGTTGACCGGGTGGGTGGCGAACAGGGACCAGCCCGGTTCCAGCTCGATGGTCCAGAAGCTGTTGAACTTCACGACCACCTGGCCCGGCGTGTGGAACGGCGTGCCTGCCACCTGCGCCGGCGCGTGGAAGCTGACCGGCGCGCGTGGGTGATGCCCGGCGGCCAAGGGCGGCAACTCCCAGTCCCAGGACAATGCGCCCGCCCGCACCGTGACATCGCAGGCGAGCGGGATGACGAAGCCGTATGCCATGGCGTCCACGAAGGGCGGGCACTGCTTGACGGTGCGGACCGGAGCGTCGTGCATGTCGGAGGCGGCGGTGCGCGGCATGGCGCGGAGCCAGGCGGGCAACGCGTCCCGCGCCGGGAGGGGCGGCGGCAGGAAGCCGAGCAGCGCCGGGTCGCAGCGGAAAATGACGCGCAAGGGCGTCAGCCGGGCTGGTGCAGCGTTTGCGCCACGGCCTTGCGCCAGCCGGCGTATTTCGCGTCCCGCTCCGTCTCCGCCATTGCCGGGGTGAAGCGCCGCGCCGGCGTCCATTGGTCCTGGAACGCGTCCGGCTCCGGATACACCCCGGCATCGAGCCCGGCAAGGTAGGCTACACCTAACGCAGTCGTTTCCAGGCTGTCGGGCCGCTCCACCGCCACGCCCGCCATGTCGGCGAGGAACTGCATGGTCCAATCGCTCGCGGTCATGCCGCCATCGACGCGCAGCACGGTCTCGCCGGTCCAGCCCGCGTCGTCCAGCATGGCCTGCAGCAGGTCGCGCGTCTGATAGCCGACCGCCTCCAGCACGGCGCGCGCCAGCTCGTTGCGGGTGGTGCCGCGGGAGATGCCGCTGACGGTCGCGCGGGCGTGGCTGTCCCAGTGCGGCGCGCCCAGGCCGGTGAAGGCGGGCACCACGTATACGGGCTGCGCCGGGTCGGCTTGCGCGGCCAGCACGCCGGTTTCCGCAGCGTCCGCCACCAAGCCCAGGCCGTCGCGCAACCATTGCACTGCAGCGCCGGCGGAGAAGATCGAGCCTTCGAGCGCGTAGGTGCGGCGGCCGCGCAGTTGATAGGCGATGGTGGCCAGCATACGGTGGGTGGAGGCAAGCGGCTGCTCGCCCACGTTCAGCAGCACGAACGCGCCGGTGCCGTAGGTCGCCTTGACCATGCCGCGGCTGAAACAGGCCTGGCCTACGAGGGCCGCCTGCTGGTCCCCGGCAATGCCGCGCACCGGCACGGCGGCGCCCAGCAGCCCGGGTTCTGTCATACCAAACAGCCCGGCGCTGTCCCGGATGCCGGGCAGCATGGCGTGAGGGACGCCGAACAGGCGCAGCATCGGCTCGCTCCACTCACCGGTGGCGATGTCGCACAGCAGGGTGCGGGAGGCGTTGGTGGCGTCCGTCGCATGGACCCGGCCGCCGGTCAGCCGCCAGAGCAGGAAGCTGTCCACCGTGCCGAAGGCGAGCGCGCCGGCTTCGGCCCGGGCGCGGGCGCCGGCCACGTTGTCCAGCATCCAGCCGATCTTGGTGGCGGAGAAATACGGGTCGATGCGCAACCCGGTGATGGCGGCAACAGCCTCGGCGTGGCCGTCCCGTTCAAGCTCCTCGCAAGCGGCGAGCGTGCGGCGGTCCTGCCAGACGATGGCGTTGCAAATCGGATGGCCGGTCTGGCGGTCCCAGACAAGGGTGGTCTCGCGCTGGTTGGCGATGCCGATGGCGGCCAACGCGCCCGCCTCCATACCGGCACGCTGCAGCGCTTCCTGCGCGGTGGAAAGCGCGGTGGACCACAGCGCTTCCGGGTCGTGCTCCACCCAGCCGGAGTGCGGGTAGATTTGCGGGAACTCGCGCTGCGCCATGGCGAGCGGCACCCTGTCCGGGCCGTACACGATGGCCCGGGTGGAGGTGGTGCCCTGGTCGATGACGAGGATCGTCAAAGGCCCTCTCCCCCTTGCGGGAGAGGGTTGGGTGAGGGGTGAGGCCACACGATCAGATAGGCGTATGTAGCCCCCCTCACCCCGCCCCTCTCCCGCAGGAAGAGGGAGAAGCAAGCGAGAGCACGCTTCAGCACCTCAGCCGGTGTGCTTCGGCGGGGAGGCGGCCCAGGTCTTGAGCAGCACGTCGTAATCGACCGTCTCGCCCTGCGGCTTCTCGTTGGCCAGCTTGCGCTGCGGGGCGAGGTTGCCGTCCTGCTCGGCCTTGGCGTACCAGTATTCCGGGTCCCGCTCCTCGTTCATCACGGGACCAAGCTTGCCCATCACGCCGGACCGCTGCAGCCGGGTCATGATGGCGTCCTGGTCCCGCGCCAGCCCGTCCATCGCCTGCTGCGGCGTGGCGGAGCCGGAGATGGCGTTGGAGATGTTCTGCCACCACACCTGCGCCATCTTGCCGTAGTCCGGCACGTTGACGCCGGTGGGTGTCCACTCTTTGCGCGCCGGACTGCGATAGAACTCCACCAGGCCGCCGATCTTGGGAGACAAGTCGGTCAGCGCCTGGCTCCACACGTCGCTCTCGCGGATCAGGTGCAGGGAGACCAGCGCCTTTTTCAACGTGACTGTTTTCGACGTGCAGAACTGCGCATAAAGCCAACCGGCCTTGATCTTCTCCATGGGTGCGTATTTCAGCATCGTCCAGCAGCCCATGTCCTGGTAGCCAAGTTTCATGCCCTCTTTCCAGTATGGGCCGTGCGGGCTGGGCGCCATCCGCCATTTCGGCGTGCCATCCTCGTTCATGACGGACAGGCCAGGCTTGGTCAGGCTGTCGGTGAAGGCGCTGTACCAGAAGATCTGCTGCGCGATATGGCCCTGCCCCGGCACCGGGCCGGACTCCAGGAAGTCCATTCCGGCTGCCTCGGGCGGGGCGAATTTCTTGAGCCATTCGAGGTATTTGGTCAGCGCATAGACCGCCGCCGGGCCGTTGGCGTCGCCGCCGCGGCGGATGGAGGAGCCGCGCGGGATGCCGTCCTCCATGCGGATGCCCCACTCGTCCACTGGGCGGCCATTGGGCAGGCCACGGTCCCCGGCGCCGGCCATGGACAGCCACGCGTCGGTGAAGCGCCAGCCGAGCGATGGGTCCTTCTTGCCGTAATCCATGTGCCCGTACACGCGGACGCCGTCGATCTCCTTGACCGTGTTGCTGAAGAAGTCGGCGATGTCCTCGTAGGCGGACCAGTTCACCGGCACGCCTAGTTCGTAGCCGAACTGCTTCTTGAACGCGGCTTTCAACTCAGGGCGTTGGAACCAGTCATGCCGGAACCAGTACAGGTTGGCGAATTGCTGGTCGGGCAGTTGGTAGAGCTTGCCGTCGGTGAAGGTTGCGAAGGACAGCCCCATGAAGTCCGGCAAATCCAGCGTCGGGCTGGTGACATCCTTGCCCTCGTTCGCCATGAAGTCGGTTAGCGAGCCGCCGACGATGTCGCCATAACGGGGATGGGTGCCGATGAAATCCGAATCGTTCATCCAGAAATCGTAGATCGGCCGGCCGGATTGCATCTCGACCTCGATCTTATCGACCAGCAGGCCCTCGTCCATCAGGTCATGGTTAACCTTGATGCCGGTGATCTCGGCGAAGGCCTGCGTCAGCGTGTGCGATTCGTAGTCATGCACCTTCAGGATTTCGGAGACGGTGTTGACCTGCATTCCGGCGAACGGCTTTGCGGCGTTGATGAACCACTCCATCTCCGCCATCTGCGCGTCCTTGCTGAGCGTGGACGGCTGGAACTCGTTGTCCACCCACTTCTTGGCGGCGTCCACCTGCTGCGCGTGCGACACGCCGCTGCGGATCAGCACCCCGGCGCCGGCCACTGCGGCGGCGCCTTTCATGACATCACGGCGTTTCATGGCGTTCTCTCCCGTTTTATTTGTTCAAGCGAACCGGAACATCGCCGCCGCGAAGGCCAGCGCCGCCGCGAGCGGGTACCACAGCACATCGCCGCCGAACCGCATCCAGAGGATGAAGAGGAAGGCCGTGCCGAGCAGCGAGACGAAGAAGCGGTCGCCCCGCGTGGTGGGATACCCCAGGATGCCGCGCCGCGGCGTCTCCGGGCGATAGATGGCGAGCAGCGTCAGCACCGTTAGGGCGCAGGCAATGGCGGCGAAGAAGCCGGCGGTGGGCCAGGTCCATGCCATCCAGGCCATCAATACCCCCGAACGATCGAAGATCGGGGCTTCGCTCCGAATCCTACCAGAGGACAGTCGTCCTCTGGACACCTGATTACGTTAACAGGGGTGAAGGAGACGACTGTCCCCTTCCGGGTGCAGGGTAGAGCCCTGCTACTAAACGCGGCCAAGTGCAAACCCTTTGGCGATGTTGTTGCGCACGAACCAGATCACGACGGCGCCCGGGATCATCGTCAGCACTCCGGCCGCGGCAAGCAAGCCCCAATCCATGCCGGCTGCGGAATAGCTTCGCGTCATCACCGCCACGAACGGCTTGGCGTCCACCGTGGTCAGCGTGGTGGCGAGCAGCTGCTCCACCCAGGAGAACATGAAGCAGAAGAAGGCCGCGACGCCGATGCCGTTGGCGACCAGCGGCAGGAAGATGCGGACGAAGAAGCGCGGGAAGGAATACCCGTCGAGCGCGGCCGTCTCGTCGATCTCGCGCGGCACGCCGGACATGAAGCCTTCCAGGATCCAGACCGCCAGCGGCACGTTGAACAAGCATTGCGCCAAGGCCACCGCCCATACGGTGTCGAACAGCCCAACGGCCGAGTACAGGTTGAAGAACGGCATGGCGTACACCGCCGGCGGCGCCATCAGGTTGGACAGCAGCCAGAAGAACATGTGCTTGTCGCCGAGAAAGCGGTAGCGACTGAACGCGTAGGCGGCCGGCAGGGCGATGCTGACGGAGATGACCGTGTTCAGCGCCACGTATTCCAGCGAGTGCAGGAAGCCGCCGTACCATGCCGGGTCGGTGAAGATGTGGGCGTAATGCGCCACCGTCGGGTGGTGCGGCCAAAAGCTGAGGCCGCCGGTGATCTCCTCGTTGGACTTGAAGCTCATGTTCAGCAGCCAGTAGATCGGCAGGAACAGCACGAGGAGGTAAGTCCCCATCACGAGACGCCGGCTCATATGTTCCCCCTCGCCTTGCGGCTCATGCGCCCTTCCTCGCGTCCAGCTGAGTCATGGTGGTGAAGAACACGTAGCACAGCGTCAACGTGATGAGGTTGTAGGTGAGCGACATCGCGGCCGCATTGCCCAAATCCACCTGGCCGAGCGCGATCTTCACCAGGTCCAGCGAAAGGAAGCTGGTGGCCTCGCCCGGGCCGCCGCCGGTCACCACGGACGGCTCGGTGTAGATCATGAAGCTTTCCATGAAGCGCAGCAGCACGGCGATGATCAGCACCCGGCGCAGCTTCGGCAGCTCGATGTTGCGGAACACCGACCAGCGGCGCGCGCCGTCGATGCGGGCGGCCTGGTAGAACGCGTCCGGGATCGCCTTCAGCCCGGCGTAGCACAGCAGCGCCACCATGGACGTCCAGTGCCACACATCCATCACCACGATGGTCGCCCAAGCGGAGAGCGGGTCCTGCGTGTCGTTGTAGTGGATGCCCAGCGCGTTCACCGCAGCGCCCAGCAGGCCGATGTCCTCCCGGGCGAACACCTGCCAGATGAGGCCGACCACGTTCCAAGGAATCAGCATCGGCAGCGCGATCAGCACCAGCACCAGCCCGACCGTCCAGCCGCGGCGCGGGATGCTGAGCGCCACCAGGATGCCGAGCGGCACCTCGATCAGCAGCACGACGGCGGAGAAGACGAGGTTGCGGACCAGCGCGCGGGCGAAGCGGCCGCCGATGTCGGTGCTCGGGTCGAACAGGTTCTGGAACCACTCCGACCCATTCCAGAAGAACGAGTTCTGGCCCATGGAATCCTGCACCGAGTAGTTCACCACCGTCATCATCGGGATGATGGAGGAGAACATCACGAAGCACAGCACGGGGATGACGAACAGCCAGGCGCGCTGGTTGACCGGCTTGTCGTTCATGCCGCATCTCCCATTACCTGCCCTGAGACCCGGCGGTCGTTGGCGAACACGTGGCAATGCGCCGGGTGCAGCCGCACGGCGGCCTCGCTGCCGTCGATCGTGGCGCCGGGCGGCAGGGTGGCGACGATCGGATGGCCCTCGAACGTGGCCCGCGCCAGCCGGCGGCGGCCAAGATCCTCCACCCGCTGCACCTGAACCGGCAGGCCGGATGCGCCGATGGTGGCGAACTCCGGGCGAATGCCGAGCTGCACGCCTGGCATCGCCGCGTAGGCAGAGCCTAGCGCCACGTCGTGCCCGTCGAGCGAGGCGGTGCGGCCGCGCACGTCCGCGGGCAGCAGGTTCATCCCCGGCGAGCCGATGAAGTAGCCGACGAAGGTGTGCTCAGGCGTGTCGAACAGCTCGGCTGGAGTGCCGATCTGCAGCACCCGGCCCTCGTTCATCACCATCACGCGGTCGGCGAAGGTCAGCGCCTCCGTCTGGTCGTGGGTGACGTAGATCATCAGCAAGTCCAGCGCGTGGTGCACCGCCTTGAGCTTGGACCGCAGCTCCCACTTGAGCGCCGGGTCGATCACGGTCAGCGGCTCGTCGAACAGCACGGCGGCGACATCGGCGCGCACCAGGCCGCGTCCGAGCGAGATTTTCTGCTTGGCGTCCGCGGTCAGGCCACGGGCGCGGCGGCGCAAATCCGGCGTGAGGCCCAGCATGGCCGCCACCTCCGCCACGCGCGCATCCGCCTGGCGCTTCGGCATTCCACGGTTGCGCAGCGGGAACGCCAGGTTCTCGGCCACCGTCATGGTGTCGTAAACGACCGGGAACTGGAACACCTGGGCGATGTTGCGCCGCTCCGTCGGCAGCCGGGTCACGTCGGCGCCGTCGAACAGCAGCCGGCCGTGCGATGGGATGACCAGGCCGGAAATGATGTTCAGCAGCGTCGTCTTGCCGCAGCCGGACGGGCCGAGCAGGGCATAGGCGCTGCCTTGCTGCCAGGCGTGGCTCATCGGCTTGAGCGCGTAGTCCGCCTCGGTGCGCGGGGCGGCATAGGCATGGCCGATGCCGTCGAGCGTGATGGTGGCCATCAGACGGCCTCGGCCATCTGCCGCGGCATCACCCGTTCGCCGGTGGCGGCGAACACGAAGCTGCGGGCGGTGTCCACGTGCAGCTGCACCGCCTGGCCGATCGGCAGGTCGTGCACGCCGGGCACGAGGCAGACCAGCGTGCCATGCGGCGTCCGTACATGGACGAAGCTTTCGGAGCCGTTGATCTCGGTCACCTCGACGACGCCCGGCAAGCTGAGCGCACCCTGCATCGCCATGCCGATGCCGATGTCATCCGCACGGAAGCCGAGACGGTAGAGGCCGTCCGCCAAGCCGCGCAACGGCGCTGGGCAAGGCTCCGCCTCCGCACCCAGCATCAGCCGCGCACTGCGCACCTCGAACGGCAGCTCGTTCAGCGGTGGGTCGGAGCACACCCGGGCGGCGGCGATCGTGCCCGGCTGGCGGTACACCTGCGCCGCCGGGCCTGTCTGCACCACGCGGCCCTCACTCAACGCGACCGTGACGCCGCTCAGCAGCAGCGCCTCCGTCGGCTCCGTGGTGGCGTACACCAGGATCGCGCCGCTCTCGGCGAACAGCCGGGGCAGCTCCTCGCGCAGCTCCTCGCGCAGCTTGTAGTCGAGGTTGCCCAGCGGCTCGTCCAGCAGCACCAGCTCGGCCTGCTTGACCAGGGCGCGGGCGATGGCGGTGCGCTGCTGCTGGCCGCCGGAAAGCTGCGCCGGCATGCGTTGCAGCATCGGCTCCAGCCGCAGCAGCCGGGCCGCGTGCTGCACCCGGCGCTCGATCTCCGCCCGTTTCACCCCGGCCACGCGCAACGGGGAAGCGATGTTCTCGTACACGCTCAGCGTCGGGTAGTTGACGAATTGCTGGTACACCATCGCCACCGAGCGCTTGCGCACCGCGACACCCGTCACGTCGCGTCCGTCCAGCATGACGCGGCCGGCGGTGGGCTTCTCCAGCCCCGCCATGAGCCGCATCAGCGTCGTCTTGCCGGCCAGCGTCGGCCCTAGCAGCACGTGCAGCCCGCCGCGCTGCAGCTGCAGCGACACGTCCCGCACCAGCCAGTCCGCACCGGATTGCAGCCCAACCCCTTGCAGCGACAAGCTCAAGCGACGCGGGCCTTCTCTGGCGCCATGTAAGCGTCCAAGCGGACAACCTGCTCGGCCGTCATGCGCAGGCCGAGCTTGCTGCGCCGCCACACGATGTCCGCTGCGGCTATCGCCCACTCGGCCCGCGCCAGGTAGCGCACCTCCGCCTCCGTCAGGTCCGCGCCGAACACCATGCCCAGCGCCTCGGCCGATGCTGCGGCGCCGAGCAGGTCGTACGTGCGGGTGCCGTACGCGCGCAACAGGCGCTGCAGCGTGGGGCGCGGCAGGAAAGGGTATCGCCCGGCCAGCCTGTTGAGTTCGGCGTCAAACCCGTCGATGGGGAAGTCCCCGCCGGGCAGCGCGGCCTTGCCGGTCCACCCGGCAGGCAGGCCCGGCGGTGCAGGCAAATGCGGCGCCAGCTTGGCCAGCGCCGCCTCCGCCAGGCGGCGGTAGGTGGTGATCTTGCCCCCAAACACCGAGAGCAGCGCCGGGCTGCCTTCCGAGGCGTCCAGGTCCAGCACATAGTCCCGCGTCGCCTCCTGTGCCGCCGATGCGCCGTCGTCATACAGCGGGCGCACGCCGGAATAGGTCCATACCACCTGGTCGGGCGTGACAGGCTGCTTCAGGTATTCGGTGGCGCCGCGGCAAAGGTAGGCGATCTCCTCGCTGGACGCCGCGGCGAGCGCCGGATCGCCCTGGTAGTCGCCGTCCGTGGTGCCGATCAGGGAGAAGTCGCGCTCATACGGGATGACGAAGAAGATGCGGTTGTCGGCGTTCTGGAAGATGTAGCACTGGTCGCCGTCGTACAGCTTGCGGACGACGATGTGGCTGCCCTTGACCATGCGGACCTTGGCGGCGGTGTTGGCGCGCACCACGCCGCGCAGCACTTCCCCCACCCACGGCCCGGCGGCGTTCACCACGGCCCGGGCGCGCACGGTGCGGCGCTCCAGGCTGACGGTGTCCAGCCATTGCAGCGTCCACAGCCCATCTGCGCGCTCGGCGCTGACGCAGCGGGTGCGCGGGGCGATGGCTGCGCCGCGGGCGGCGGCGTCCATGGCGTTCAGCACCACCAGGCGGGAGTCTTCCACCCAGCAATCGGAGTATTCGAAGCCGAGGGTGAACTCGGGCTTGAGCGGTACGCCCACCGGGTCACGGCGGAGGCGCACGGTGCGGGTGGGCGGCAGGCGCTTGCGGCCGCCGAGGTGGTCGTACATCAGCAACCCGAGCCGCAGCAGCCAGGCCGGGCGCAGGCCCTTGTGATGCGGCAGCACGAAGCGCAGCGGCCAGATGATGTGCGGCGCGATGCCCCACAGCACCTCCCGCTCCATCAGCGCCTCGCGCACCAGGCGGAACTCCTTGTGCTCCAGGTAACGCAGCCCGCCGTGCACCAGCTTGGTGGAGGAGGAGGAGGTGGCGGAGGCCAGGTCGTTCGCCTCGCACAACGCGACCGACCAGCCGCGTCCGGCGGCGTCCCGCGCGATGCCGCAGCCGTTGATGCCGCCGCCGATGATCGCGAGGTCGTAGATGCCGGCGGTGGCGGGCATGGTTCGGTGCGTTCCCTTGCAGGGCCGGGTTGGCCCTCCTTGGCTGACGTTACGCTATCGCGTTGGGAAGCGCGCATCAAGCGAACAAAGTGAATGGGAAAGCGAAAGCGTTGACGAATTATGCGCCTCATGGCTACATTATGTGGACACAAGAAGTTATGGTGCAGCCGTGGAGCAGCCATCAGGAACGGTTCGAGAAATCCGCGTCGGCGTGAGGGAGTTGCGCAACAACCTGACACGTTACTTGCGCGAGGCCAGGCAGGGAGCGTCCGTTCTGGTCACATCGCATGATGCCGTGATCGCCGAGATCCGCCCGCCGGCCCCCAAGCTTCGCCCGCCGCGCCAGCCTGGCAGCCTCAAAGGGCAGATATGGATGGCAGATGACTTCGATACCTTGCCTGATGACATATTGGCGGCGATGGAAGGGGACCTGTTGGCGCCGGAGGAGTGAAGCTGCTGTTCGACACCCATGCCTTGATCTGGTGGCTGTCCGATGATCGGCGACTTGGCCAGCGTGTCCGGTCGCTGGTCGCCAGTCCTGAAAACAACGTGTTGGTCAGCGTGGCTTCACTCTGGGAAATCGTCGTGAAACGCCGTGTCGGCAAGCTGAAGGCGGACATCAAGGCTGTCGAGCGTCAACTCGTTTCTGATGGCCTTGAACGCCTGGCTATCACGCCGCCCCATCTAGATATTCTGGCAAGCCTTCCCGCGCACCATCGCGACCCGTTCGACCATCTGCTGATCGCCCAGGCCATCAGTGAGGATGCCACTTTCGTATCGGATGACCGGATCATGGGTCGATATCCAGTCCGGCTCATGCAATGCAATGACACATGATCCGACTTACGGCCAGCCTTCGTCGGCTATCGCCGGTGCGCTGAGAGCGAGAACGCGAGCGGCAGCCAGCGTTGCTCCGGCCAACGGAACATCCTGTCGGCATCGCACTGCAGCCCGTCGTACATCCGCCATGGCACGGCGTCGTGCTCGTGCAGGTATTCCAGCACGAGGCCAGCCTCGATCAGCGCCGTGACCACCGTGCCCAGCTGGTGCAGGAACACGGTGGTGCTGGCGGCGGCGAGGACCACGGTTTCGTCCGCGTAGTCGCGCCCGTTGTCGTCCCGGATCGGGCCTGCGCCGAAATACGGCATGTCGTAGCGCAAGCCGGCCTCCCCGTCCGCGGGAGCGCCATGCACGGTCCAGGCGACCGGGTGCCCTTCGGCGAGGTAGAGCCGGCCGCCGGGCTTGAGGAAGTGCGCCACGATGGCGGCCCAGCCCCGGATGTCGTGCAGCCATATCAGCGCGCCCCAGCTGACGAAAACGAGGTCGAAGCTGGCCTCGCCATCCACCGCCGGCACGGCGTCGTACAGGTTCGCCTCGACAAAGCGCGCACGGTCCGCAAGGCCGAGTTCCTCCGCAAGCCCGCGCGCCGCCGCGACCGCCGGGGCCGAGAAGTCCAGCCCGGTCACCCTGGCGCCGCGTTGCGCCAGCACCAGGGTGTCGTGGCCGAAATGGCATTGCAGGTGCAGCACGTCGAGGCCGGACACGTCGCCCAGCTCGGCCTGCTCGATCGGGTAGAGCTGCGCCGTGCCCGCCCGCAGCGCGTCCACGTCGTAAAACCTGGAGCGCAGGTGCACGGGCACGCTCTCGTCCCACATGGCGCGGTTCGCCGCGTGCCAATGGCCCACCTCGTCCATGCCGCTCATCCCTCCGCTCACTCCTCTTCTGGCCCCCCCGCCGCCTCCACCGCCCCCCCGTGCCGCTCGCACAGCGCCGCCGCCCCCGAGGGCAGCCGGTCCGTCACCCCCAAGTCCCCGTCCGCCAGGG
>CAXTPP010000015.1:0-38174 GCA_964246185.1 uncultured Acetobacteraceae bacterium | reverse complement strand
GACGAGCATCTGCAATTGGCCCAGATGACCGTTGCAACAACCGGTTGAAACCAAGCAACACGCGTCCGAAATCTATCGCGCGCCGCTCGAAACCCATGGCCTGGTCGGCTCGATGAGCCGCCGCGGCAACCCGCATGACAACGCCAAGGCAGAGAGCTTCATGAAGACGCTCAAGGTCAAGGCCGCATACTTGGCCGCTTGCGAGACATTCGAGGACGTCACCGCCGACCTTCCGCGCCTTATCGACGAGATCTACAACAAAAAACGCCCACATTCGGCGTTGGGCTATATCAGCCCCATGCAGCTCGAGGATCAACACGCCCGGCAGACGGTCAAAACAGCCGCTTGAAAATGCCCACCGCCAGGGGCGCACTCCAACCAACCGTCTTTTGCTCTGGCTCAAGCGTGAGTGGGTGCGGCTCGATTGGTTGTGATTTGGTCTGCCTGCGTGATGCTCGGGGCGAACATGACGGTTGCGGTGATGCGAACGGAGCACACGGCGGCGGACCTGTGGCGGCCGGCGTGGCAGTCTGGTGACGCGGCGGTGGCTCGGCGGCGGCTGGGGCCAGCTTTGGTCTTGGACGGCCGCAAGCGCGCGGACGCGGCGCGGCTGTCTGGGATGGACCGGCAGGCGTTGCGCGATTGGGTTCGCCGCTACAACGCTGGTGGCGTTGTGGGCCTTGCCAACCGGCATGGCGGCGGGGTCGCACGGCGCTTGTCAGCCGAGCAGGAAGCCGAGATCGCGGGCTAGGTGCGGGTCGGGCCAGACCTGGCCACGGACAAGGCCGTGCGCTGGCGGTGCGCGGACATACAGGCGCGGCTTGCGGCGCTGTTTGACGTCAGCCTGCACGAGCGCAGCGTGGGCAAGCTGTTGCGCCGCCTGCGCTTCTCCCATGTTTCGGTGCGCCCGCGACATCCCAAAGCGGACGTGGCGGCGCACGCGTCTTTCGGAGTGGGTTCCAGGCCCTCATGACCGCGGCCCTGCCCAAGGCCGTGCGTGGCGCGGGCACGCCGGCCGAGGTCTGGTTCCAGGACGAACCCTCCACTGGCATTCCACCTGCTTTGCAGGCGAAATCTTGGCCAGTTCCGCCCGCGTGGGCCAGCAGGGGACGCTGGCCCACGTATGGGCCGAGTCGGGCAGCCGGCCGCGTGAGTCGAAGGGCCCGCGCTACGAATGAGCGAAGCTGGTCAAGGTTCCGCCTGTGAAGCAGGTGGAATACCAGCACAGAGCTACCTGTTCGGGGCCGTGTGCGCCGAGCACGGCGTGGGCGCCGCCATGGTGATGCCACGCTGCGACGCCGAGGCCATGACGATCCATCTCGCCGAGATCAGCCAGGCCGTGGCCGAGGGTGCCCATGCGCTGCTGCTCTGCGACGGCGCAGGCTGGCGCCAGACGGGCGGGCATCTGCGCGTGCCAGGGAACATCAGCCTGCTACATCTGCCGCCCTACAGCCCTGAGCTGAACCCGGTCGAGAACGTGTGGGAATACTTGCGTAACAACAAGCTCAGCAACAGCGTGTTCGACGACTATACGACCATCGTGGACCGTTGCTGCGCCGCCTGGAACTGGCTCATGGACGCACCCGACCGTATCCGGTCTATCGCAACACGATCATGGCCCCAAACAGTCACAGCATGGGCGGTTGATATAACATGTGGCCAAGGTGCTTTGGGCACAGCCGAGAACATGGCTGACTTGATTTAGCCGGCATTGCATATGCTGCCAGGTTCAGGGTGACCAATCCTGCCCTTCCAGGCATTTTTTGCTGGCATTGAGGCTATCCAACAAGCGGCCATACCGGAAGCATGGTATAGGCAAGGATCTCGCATGATTGCTGCGGCGCACAAAACCATAGCGCAATTATCGGCAAAATACTGATGAAACTTTGCATGAAATCAGGTGACAGAGCGGCTGGAAAACATTAAGCAACAAAAAGACCCGCGCGCCGTGAGGCGCAGCGGGCCAAGTTTAGGGAGAAAACGCCAGTCACACGTCAGAACGGGGAGAGTCCTCGTTCTGACGTGATGATTGCTTGGGCATCCTCTAACAATCCACAAAATTATAGAAGGTTTATACGCCTATTTTGGTGTTATAAACAGCGTTTGCTTAAAATGACAGCAACAGGCTGAGTTTTTCAAGCAGATGCTTAATCGTCGGGCATGCTCGCCGCCATTTCCCGGAAGCTAAGGAACGGGCTTCGAATCAACGCGACGCTTCCCGCCCATAGCACGGCGGCAACCAATGTCGTGGCGACCAGCTTGCGCAAAAGCAACGGGCGCTCTGGCGCACCGCGCCAGCCCCCAGCCGCCTCATCCCCTTCCGAGAGCGGGCGCGTCCAAAATGGCAAGACGGCGAACAGCACAGTCCACCAGATCAACACGTACAAGACCAGCGCCGTGAACCAGCCCATCAGACACGCAACAGGTGCACATCCACCAACGGGCGCTTCTGCAACCGCCGACCCAGGGCGCGGCGCAGCGCCGCACGGGCACCGTCGAGCAATGCCGCGTCGTCGCGACGCAATTCTGCCGGAAGTTCAGAGAACGCGGCCGAGAACTCGCGCGTCACACGCATGCTCTCGTCGTCCTCCGGCTCGAACAAGCCTGGTGCGCTGACCACGGGCTGGCCACGCAACTTACCGCTGGCATCCACGGCGACGCTTGCGAGCACCATGCCGTTGAACAGCATGCGACGCCGGGCTGCCATCACGCCGCCATTCAGCGGCACCAGCCGGTTGCCATCCAATGCCAGACGGCCGACTGGTGCAGAGTCGGTCACGGACGGACGGTTGCGGGACAAGCTGAGCACGTCGCCGTCCTCCAGCATGACCGGGGTTGACCCGGCCTCCTTCGCCAGCGCCGCATGGGCCGCCAGGTGCCGCCACTCGCCATGCACTGGAATGGCATAGGTCGGGCGGACCAGTGCATAGAGGCGGCGCAGCTCGTCTCGCGCCGGATGGCCGGAAACATGGACCATATGGTCGTCGGCCGTCATCAGCCTGACGCCACGGCGGACAAGGTTATCCTGCACCGTGCCGATCGCCCGCTCATTGCCGGGAATCACCCTGGACGAGAACACCACCGTGTCGCCTTTTCCCAGGGCGATGTTGCGATGGGTGTCGTTGGCGATGCGCGCGAGGGCGCTGCGGGCTTCGCCTTGGCTGCCGGTGACCAGGATCAGCAAATTGTCGTCCGGCACCTCGCCGGCGGCTTCCTCGGGTACGAACTCAGAGATCGTGCGAAGATAGCCGCACTCGCGCGCTGCCGTTTCCAGGTTGCGAAGCGACCGGCCAACCAAGGCGACGGAACGGCCGGCCTGCTGCGCGGCGAGTGCGATGCTCTCGACGCGGGCCACGTTGCTGGCGAAGCACGTCACGGCCACACGGCCGCGCATCGGGCGGATCAAAGCCGCCATGCTGGTGCGCACCTCGGATTCGGATCCGGAGTGGCCTTCCACCATCGCGTTCGTGCTGTCGCAAACCATGGCCAGCACGCCTTCATCGCCGAGGGCGCGGAACGCCTCTTCGTCGGTGCGCGGGCCAACCATCGGCTCCGGGTCGAGTTTGAAGTCACCGGTGTGCAGGATGGTGCCGTATGGCGTGCGGATGACGAGAGCTTGCGCTTCCGGCACGGAATGCGTGACGGGCATGAACTGCAACCTGAAAGGCAGCAACTCGAACTCGCCGCCGGGCCTGATGACGGTGACCTTGGCCTCGTTCACCAGCCCCGCCTCGCCCAGCTTGCGGCGCAGGACGGTCGCCGCGAAGGGCGTAGCGTAAATCGGGCAGCGGAGCTGGCGCCAGAGATGGGCCACAGCGCCCAGATGGTCCTCATGCGCGTGGGTGATCACCAGCCCGACCAGGCTGTCCCGGCGCTCGGCGATGTAGGCCGGGTCGGGCATCATCACTTCGACCTCCGGGTTTTCCGACCCGCCGAAACCGATGCCGCAATCGATCGCCAGCCAGCGTCCGTTGCAGCGGTATAGATTGAGGTTCATGCCGATCTCGCCGGTCCCGCCCAAAGGCAGGAAGGCGAGGTCGTCTGTCATTGCGTCCAAGTTACTCGCTTTCTGAATGTCTCGTTCGATCTTTGGCAGATGTGGGAGCGGGGTTGCGCTGCGCCAACAGCCGCAGGCCGTCCAGGGTCAAGTCAGGGTCGATGTGCTCGATGATCGTGGTGCCTTCGGAGAACAAAGGCGCCAACCCGCCAGTCGCCAGCACTTTGAGGGGCCGCTCGAACTCGGCCTGGATGCGGGTCGCCAGGCCCTCGATCATGCCGATATAGCCCCAATACAGACCTGACTGCATGGCTGGGACGGTCGCCCGGCCGATCACGGCCTGAGGGCGGCCGATGCCGATCCGAGGCAGGCGTGCCGCCGCCTGGTGCAGGGCCTCGATGGAAAGATTGATGCCCGGCGAGATGGCCCCGCCGATGTATGCGCCATCCGCGTCCACCACGTCGAAGGTGGTGGCGGTGCCGAAATCGATCACGATCAACGGCCCAGTGTAGCGCTGGTGCGCGGCCAGTGCGTTAAGCAGCCGGTCAGCGCCCACTTCCCCCGGGTCGTCCACTTTAATCTCAAAGCCCCAGTCCAGGCTGGATCGGGCGATCAGCGGCTCCACGTCGAACCAGTCACGGCAGAGCCGCCGCAGGTGATACAGCGCGGCCGGCACGACGGTGCCGATCACCGCCCGCTTGACCGTCAACGGTTTCAGGCCGCGGTGCTCCAGCAAAGCCAGCAGCCAGACCGCATATTCGTCGGAGGTGCGCTGGGCATCTGTGCGGATGCGCCATGTGCCACACCAGGAGTTGCCGTCATGCACGGCAAAAACAATGTTTGTGTTGCCCGCATCGACAACGAGCAGCATCAAGCCAAGACCAGCGCATGTCCAAGAAACGTCCAGAGGACGACCGCCCTCTGGCGGGGCCCAGGGGCAGAACCCCTGGCCTTGCTCACCCGAACAGCACCGCAGCAGCTGCCTGTGCCGCGCCAACGATCGGCGCCGGAAAGACGAAGAACAGCGTCGTCACGACCGCTCCGACTGCGGCCACGAACGAAAGCGATGGCGCCCGCAGGTCGAAAGCCGGCTGCGCATCATCGAAGTACATCACCTTGATGACACGGAGATAATAGTAGGCGCCGAGCACGGATGTCAGCACGCCGATGACGGCAAGCGTCCAATAGCCTGCCTGCACGGCTGCATAGAACACGTAAAGCTTGCCGAAGAAGCCGCTGAACGGCGGGATGCCGGCCATCGAGAACATGAATATGGCAAATGCCAGAGCCAGCATCGGGTCAGTCCGAGCCAAGCCGCCCAGGTCCGATATCTGCTCCAGCGGCCTGCCACGGCGGCGCATGGCGATTATGCAGGCAAATACGCCGGCCGACATGAAGACATAGGTCACCATGTAGATCAGCACGCCTTGGATGCCCGCCTGGGTGCCGACAGCGAGGCCGATCAAAGCGTATCCCATGTGGCCGATGGAGGAGTAGGCCATGAGCCGCTTGATGGAGGTCTGCCCGATGGCGGCGAGCGAGCCCAGCAACATGGATGCGATGGAGATCAGCACGATCAGCTGGGTCCATTGCGGAGTCATGTGGCCGAACGGCACCTCCAAGACCCGCAGCAGCAAGACTATGGCGGCGACCTTCGGCGCAGTGCTCAAGAAGGCCGTCACGGCGGTGGGAGCGCCCTGGTAGACGTCAGGCGTCCACATGTGGAACGGCACGGCGCTGATCTTGAAGGCCAGCCCGGCCACGATGAACACCACGCCTACCACCAGGCCAGCCGCCGGAACGCCGTTGCCGAAGGCTTGCGCCAACTGGCCGAAATCCATCGTGCCGGAAAACCCATAGGCCAGCGATATGCCGTAGAGCAGCAATCCCGATGCCAAAGCGCCCAGCACGAAATACTTCAGCCCGGCTTCGGAGGAACGGAGGTCGTCCCGGTTGAACGCGGCCATCACGTAGATGGAGAGCGACTGCAGCTCCAGCCCGATGTACAGCGACATCATGTTGGTGGCCGACACCATGGTCATCATGCCGGTGGTGCACAGCAGGATGAGCACCGGGAACTCGAAACGGTCAATGCCGGTCTTCACGTTGTAGTCGATGGACAGGATGAGGCTGAGCGCAGATCCGGCCAGGATCAGCAACTTGGCATAGACTGCGAAATGGTCCACCGAGAACAACCCGGCGTAAGCCGTCCCAAGCGGGGCAGTGACGACGAGAGCGGCCGTCAGCACCAGCGCACCCAGCCCCAGCATCGAACAGGTAAATGCCGGGTTATTGGCTTTCCACAGCACACCGAAGATCAAGATCGCCATGGCACTTAACGCCAAGACGATCTCTGGCAGGGCCAGCGTCCAGTTCATCAGGGTCATGGCGCCACTCCGGGCAGCGCTCCAGCCACCTTGGTCACGGCGGCGAGCGCGGCGACGTGGTGGTCCACCATCGCTCCCACGCTCGCGTCGAAGAACTGGGTGAAGCTGCTGGGATAGATGCCCATCCAGATCGTGAGGCCGACCAGCGGCCCAAAGATGGCGGCTTCCCGCGGCGACAAGTCCAGGATGGACCGCAGATCATCCCGCGTGATGCTGCCGAAGATGATGCGGCGGTAAAGCCAGAGGGCGTAGGCCGCACCGAGGATCATGCCCGTGCTGCCAAGGATGGCCACCCAGAAATTCACCTCCAACGCCCCCACCAGCACCATAAACTCGCCGATGAAGCCGGATGTGCCGGGCAGGCCCATGCTGGCCATGGTGAAGAACAGGAACACGAAAGCATAGGCAGGCATCCGGTCGCCTAGGCCACCATAGCGCGCGATCTCCCGCGTGTGGATACGGTCGTAGACCACGCCGACGCATAGAAAGAGCGCTGCCGAGACGATGCCGTGGCTCAACATCTGCAGGATCGCACCTTCGATCCCCTGCATGTTGAAGGTGAACGTCCCGATCACCACCAGGCCCATGTGGGCGACGGACGAGTAGGCGATCAGCTTCTTCATGTCGGACTGAGCGATGGCGACCAGGCTAGTGTATATCACCGCGATGACGCCCAAGGCGAACATCAGCGGCGCGAACTGCTGGGACGCGTAGGGCAACATCGGCACGGAGAAGCGCAGGAAGCCGTAGCCGCCCATCTTGAGCAGCACGCCCGCCAGGATGACCGACCCGGCAGTCGGCGCCTCCACGTGGGCGTCAGGCAGCCAGGTGTGGACCGGCCACATTGGGACCTTGACGGCAAATGACGCCAGGAAGGCCAGGAACAGGAACATCTGCGTGCGCGGCGCGAAAGCGGTCTGCATCAGCACCGCGATGTCCGTCGTGCCAGCGGTGTACCACATCGCCAGCAGCGCCAGCAGCATCAGCACCGAGCCGGCCAGCGTGTAGAGAAAGAACTTCATCGAGGCGTAAACCCGACGTGACCCACCCCACACCCCGATTATGATGTACATCGGGATCAGCAATCCCTCGAAGAACATGTAGAAAACCAAGAAATCGGTGGCGGCGAACGCGCCCACCATCATGGTCTCCAGGACAAGAAAGGCGATCATGTAATCCCGCACCCGGGTCTGGACCGATTCCCAGCTCGCCAGGATGCAGATCGGCGTGAGGGCAGTGGACAACAGCACGAACAGCACGCTGATGCCGTCCACGCCCATGCGATAGCCGACTTTGAACTGCGGCAACCATTCCAAGCTCTCGTTGAACTGGTAGCCTGCCTGCACCGGGTCAAAACTCCACCACAGCTCAAGGCTGATGGCGAAGACGACAAGGCTGGTCCACAATGCGGTCCAGCGGGCGTTGCGAGCGACGACGGCGTCATCGCCACGGATCGTCATGAGAATCAGGCAGCCGACCAGTGGCAGCCAGGTCACCAGCGACAGAACAGGAAAGCCGGCGGCGTTGGTCAAGCTCATTTTGTCAAGCTCACTGGGCGTTCACCGGAACAGGAGGAAGACGCTGATGAGCACGACGAGCCCGATCAGCATCGTGAAAGCATAAACGGCGATGGACCCGGTTTGAATCCGCACGACCTGAGATGATCCACCGACCGCGAGCGCCGCCGCGCCATTCGGCATGCCGTCGATCAGCGTCTCGTCGCCCACGTGCCACAAAGTGCGGGCCAGCCAGAGCGCCGGGCGGACGAAGATGAAGTCATACAGCTCGTCGAAATACCATTTGTGGAGAAGAAACTGGTACACGGGCGAGAACGCGCCGGCCAAGCGAGCCGGCAACTCCGGCCGAAGCATGTACATCACGTAAGCCAATGCTATGCCGAGCCCGCTGGTGACTGTCGGCAGCCATGAGACGTACCACGGCACATGCTCGATATCGACCAGGATGTGGTTATCCGGGCCGGAATGGATCGACCCGGCCCAGAAAGCCAGTTGGTTGTTGCCGATGAAGTCCTCGTGCAGTGCCCATCCCGAAAAAATCGCGCCAAGGGACAGGATCATCAGCGGAACCGTCATCCAGAGCGTGCTTTCGTGCACGTGCTCCATCGTGCGCGCGCTCGCCCGGGGGGCGCCATGGAACGTCATGATCAGCAGCCGCCAGGAATAGAACGCGGTCAGGAAAGCTGCCAGGGTGCCTGCGATGAAGCCGTACAGTCCCATGGCAGTATGGACCGCATAGCCGGTTTCAAGCACCGCGTCCTTGGACCAGTAACCGGCGAAGAACGGCACGCCGGCGATGGCCAGGCTGCCGATCCACATACAAACGTAAGTGATTGGCACCTTGCGCCAGATGCCACCCATCTTGGTCATGTCCTGCTCGTCGCTCATGGCGTGGATCACCGACCCGGCACACAGGAACAGCAGAGCCTTGAAGAACGCATGGGTAATGAGGTGAAATATCGAGGCTTGGTAGGCGCTCGCCCCGGCGGCGATGAACATGTAGCCCAGCTGGGAGCAGGTCGAGTAGGCGATTACGCGCTTGATGTCGGTCTGCACGCAGGCGATCGTCGCGGCGAAGATGCACGTTGTGGCACCGATGAACAGCACGAAGTCCAGCGCAGCCGGGGCAGCCTCCATGATCCAGGACATGCGCGCCATCAGGAATACGCCGGCCGTCACCATGGTCGCGGCATGAATGAGGGCGGACACCGGCGTTGGCCCCTCCATCGCATCCGGCAGCCAGGTATGCAGGCCGATCTGCGCCGACTTGCCCATGGCGCCGAGGAACAGCAGGATGCCGATGACATCGTAGGCATGCCGTTCCTGCCCGAAAAGGCGGTAGAACGCATCGGTGTGCTGGGGCACCGTAGCGAAGATCACTGAGAACTCGACCGACCCGAACAGCGAAAACACGAGCGCGATGCCGATGGCGAAGAACAAGTCGCCCACCCGGTTGACTATGAACGCCTTCATCGCCGCGCGGCAGGCGCTGGGCCGGTCATACCAGTAGCCGATCAGTAGGTAGCTCGCCAGGCCCACCCCTTCCCAGCCGAAGAAGAGCTGGACCAGGTTGTTCGCCGTCACCAGCATCAGCATGGCAAAGCTGAACAGCGACAGGTAGGCGAAGAAGCGGAATGAGCGGCGTTCATGCGCCATGTAGCCCACGCTGTAGATGTGGATCAGCGTCGCAACAGGTGCCACCATGGCCACCATGACGGCGGACAGCGTGTCCCGCCGGAGCGCCCAATCCAGCCGGAAGCCCCCAACATCGAACCAGTTTCCGAGCACGACCGGCTCTGGCTGCGGATCGGTGTAGATGATCTCGAACAGCGCGGCCTCAGCACAGAGAGAGGCGAGCAACATGAAGCCGATAGTCACGGTGAAAGCGTAGCGATCACCCAGCTTGCGGCCGAAGACGCCAGCGAGCAGGCAGCCGAACAGGGGGCTGAGGACAGCCGTGGCGTAGATCATCTCAGCCCTTCATCATCGTCACGTCTTCGACCTGGATCGAGCCGCGGTTGCGGAAATATACCACCACGATCGCCAGCCCGATCGCCGCCTCCGCCGCGGCCACGGTGAGCACGAACATTGCAAGCACCTGTCCCGCCATGTCTCCCAGCGACGCCGAGAAAGCGACGAGGTTGATGTTCACGGCGAGCAGGATCAGCTCGATCGACATCATGATGACGATGATGTTCTTGCGGTTGAGGAAAATACCGAACACCCCAAGCACCAGCAGGATGGCGCCGACGACGAGATAGTGGCCGACGCCCACCACCATTGTCAGTGCTCTCCCGGGTGGGCGTAGACCGGCTTCTGCTCCTGCTGCTCTTCAATCGGCACGGGAGGCGGCAGGGGGCGCAGGAAGCCGGTCTGGCGGGTGCCGCTGCCGAGCGACAGAGTCATCATCTGCATGGTGTCGCTCACGGTACGCGCCTGTTGCCGGGTGATGTTCTGCCGCCGGGAAGCGCCAGCCCGGTCACGATGGGTCAGCACGATGGCCCCGATCATGGCGACAAGGAGCACGAGGCCGGAAGCCTGGAAGATGAAGATATAGTTCGTGTAGATCAAATGGCCCAAGGCGGCAGTGTTGGATACGCCGGCGGGAGTCGCCGAGATCAGGTGAAGGGCCGTGTCGGGCACGAAGCGCAAGCCTGCGACCGTGACCACGACCTCCAGGAACAGCACCGCACCGATGGCGGCGCCGATCGGGGTGTAGCGCTGGAACCCCTCTCGCAACTGGTCGAAATTCACGTCCAGCATCATCACGACGAACAGGAACAGCACCGCGACCGCGCCCACGTAGACGATGACCAGGATCATCGCCAAGAACTCCGCGCCGGCCAGCAGGAACAGGGCCGCCGCGTTGAAGAAGGCGAGGATCAGGAACAGCACGGAATGAACCGGGTTGCGGCTGCTCACCACCAGCGCCGCGGAACCGACCAGCACCGCGGCAAAGATGTAGAATGCGATCACGCCGATCATCGGTAAGGCGCGTCCAGCTCAAGCCGTTTCGCCAGCTCCGGCTCCCACCGGTCACCGTTCGCCAGCAGCTTTTCCTTGTTGTAGAGCAGCTCCTCGCGAGTCTCGGTGCTGAACTCGATGTTCGGCCCTTCGACGATGGCGTCCACCGGGCAGGATTCCTCACAAAGCCCGCAGTAGATGCACTTCGTCATGTCGATGTCATATCGCGTCGTCCGGCGCGAGCCATCCTCGCGCGGCTCGGCCTCGATGGTGATCGCCAAGGCCGGGCACACTGCCTCGCACAGCTTGCAGGCGATGCAGCGCTCTTCGCCGTTGGGATAGCGGCGCAAGGCGTGCTCGCCTTTGAAACGCGGCGAGTAGGGATTGCGCTCGTAGGGATAATTGATGGTGACCTTGGGCTTGAACATGTAGCGGAAGGTCAGCCCGAGCCCGGTCAGGAGTTCGGTAAGAAGAAAGGAGCGCGCAGTGCGGTCCAGGAATGCCATGACGGAAAACCTCTGAGAGAGTGCGGCTTACATCAAGCCGAGTGCGGCAGCCAGCCCGCGAACACCAACACTCCCGAAGTCAGCACCAGCCACAGCAGCGAGAGCGGCAGGAACACTTTCCAACCGAGGCGCATCAGCTGGTCGTAGCGGAAGCGCGGGAACGTGGCACGGACCCAGATGAACATGAACAAGACGCCGATGATCTTGGCGATAAACCAGATCGGCCCGGGAAGCCAGGTGAATGGGGCAACGGAGACGGGCGGCAGCCAGCCTCCCAGGAACAGGATGGTCATCATCGCCGATTGCAGGATCATGTTGGCGTATTCGCCGAGAAAGAACATGGCCCAAGAGATGCCGCTGTATTCCACCATGAACCCGGCGACGATCTCGCTCTCGCCCTCCGCCACGTCGAACGGCGCGCGGTTCGTCTCGGCTAGGGCGGAGACAAAGTAGATGATGAACATCGGGAACAGCGGGATGGCGAACCAGATCGTCCGTTGCGCCAGCACGATGCCCGTCAGGTTGAGCGTGCCGGCGCAGAGCAGAACGGTCACGATGACGAAACCGATCGAAACCTCGTAGCTGACCATCTGGGCGGCCGAACGAAGCGCTCCAAGAAAAGCGTATTTCGAGTTCGAGGCCCACCCGGCGATGATGACGCCATAGACGCCAAGCGATGAAATCGCGAAAAGATAAAGTATGCCGACGTTGATGTTCGCAATGGCCCAGCCGTTGTTGAGCGGGATTACGGCCCAGGCGATCAAGGCCAGGATCATGGTCAGCATGGGCGCCATCACAAACAGGACGCGGTTGGCGCCGGTCGGGATGATCATCTCCTTCATGAACATCTTCAGCGCGTCCGCGAATGCCTGCAACATACCCCAAAAGCCCACGACGTTGGGACCCTTGCGCAGTTGCATGGCGCCCAGCACCTTGCGCTCCGCCACCGTGAGATAGGCGACGCACAGCAGGAGCGGCACCAGCAGGGCCAAGGTCTCGACCAGTGTGATCAAAACCTGGCCAGGCCCAGTCGCGAGGAAGGTCTCCAGCATCACTCAGCCGCCATGGCGGGAGCGGGCGGCCTGACATAGATATCGGAACACTCGGCCATGACGGCGCTGGCGCGGCTGATGACGTTGGTCTGGTAGTAGTCGACCACCGCAGGGACGAATGAAGCCTCGCTGACAGCCGCCGGGTCACCGGCGGGCGCAGTGAGATCGTTCGCTCCGAAGCGGGGCAAGAAGCCTACCTGGGAGAATACCGGGTTGACCTGCTCTAGACGAACCCGCAGCGCATCGAGCGTGTCGTAGGTCAAGGGCTTGTTGATGATGGTCGAGAAGGCCCGCAGGATCATCCAATCCTCCCGCGCCTCACCCGGTGGCATAATGGCCTTGCTGGCCCGCTGCACTCGCCCTTCAGTATTCACGTAGGTGCCCTGCTTCTCGACATAGGCGCTGCCGGGAAGGATCACGTCCGCCCGCGCTGCCCCGCGGTCACCGTGGTGCCCCTGGTAGACCACGAAGGTGCTGCCGGCGATGCGGCTCGTATCGAACTCGTCAGCGCCGAGCAGCCAGAGCAGGTCCACGCCGCCGTTCATCATGGCATCGAATGCCTTGGCACCCGGCCCGGGAAGAAAGCCCAGGTCCAACGCGCCAACCCGGCCGGCGGCGGTATGGAGGACGTTGAAGCCGTGCCAGTCAGGCGTCAGTGCTTCGATGCTGGCAGCCAGCTTCCAAGCTGCCGCCAGCACGGCGGCACCATCGGGCCGGGTCAATGCGCCCTGCCCCACGATCACCATGGGACGCTTGGCACCGGCCAGCAGCTTGGCGAAATTCTCGGGCAGCGCGCCGATGAGGGAGGGCGTGTCGCCAAGCCAATGGTGCGTGTAGGTCAGATCAACCTTTTCACCGATCAAGCCAACGGGGAACACGCCATTCTGGTGCCGCTTGCGGATGCGCGCGTTAAGCACCGGCGCTTCGCGGCGCGGGTTGCTGCCGATGATGAGCAGCGCGTCCGCCTCCTCAATGCCCGCGATGGTCGTGTTGAAGATGTAGAAATCACGCCGGGTCGCGTCCAGGCGCGCGCCGTCTTGCCGGCAATCCAGGTTGGCCGATCCAACGGAGGCCATCAAGTCCTTGAGAGCCAGCATACTCTCTGCGTCACACAAATCCCCGGCAATTGCGCCGATGCGCTCACCTGGCAGACCGTGCAGCTTGGCCGCGATGGCGCCGAACGCTTCCGGCCAGCTTGCCGGACGCAGGTGGCCATTCTCCCGAATCCAAGGCTTGTCCAGCCGGCGGCGCTTCAGGCCGTCGAACGAAAAGCGGGACTTGTCGCCAAGCCACTCCTCGTTCACGTCGTCGTTCGGGCGGGGCAGGATGCGGAGCACCTCGGCGCCACGGGCGTCCACCCGAATGGCGGCGCCTACCGCGTCCAGCGCGTCGATACTGTCAGTCTTGCGCAATTCCCAGGGCCGGGCGACGAAGGCGTATGGCTTGGAAGTCAATGCGCCGACTGGGCAAATGTCGATCAGGTTGCCGGACAGCTCCGTCGTGAGCGCCTTTTCGATGTAGGTGGTGATTTCCATATTCTCGCCGCGCGAGGTCGCGCCAAGTTCCGGCACGCCGGCGATCTCGGTTGCGAAGCGGACACAACGCGTGCACTGGATGCACCGGGTCATGACGGTCTTGACTAGCGGGCCAAGATACTTGTCCTTGATGGCACGCTTGCTCTCATTATAGCGCGAATGGTCGCTGCCATAAGAGTATGCCTGGTCCTGTAGATCGCACTCGCCGCCCTGGTCGCAGATCGGGCAGTCCAGCGGGTGATTGATAAGCAGGAACTCCATCACTCCGCGGCGGCCGTTGCGGACCATCGGCGTATCGGTCTTGATCACCATGCCATCTGCGACCGGATAGGAGCAGGACGCGATCGGCTTAGGCGCTTTCTCGACCTCGACCAGGCACATGCGGCAGTTGCCGGCGACGGACAAGCGCTCGTGGTAGCAGAAGCGCGGGATTTCGATGCCGGCCGCCTCGCAAGCTTGCAGAACGGAGGAACCATTCGCGATCTCAATCTCGTGCCCATCAACGGTGACTTTGGCCATGGCTCAGCTCTTCTCGTGAGACGCCAGAAGTGCGGCGATATCGACCCCGTCGATCCGCAGCCCGGCGATGTTGCAGTCGTTGATGGTCATTCCGGAGAGGTCGGCATCCACCAGGATGGCCCCCGACAAAGAAGCGTCCTCGAACCTTGCCCCCACCAAGGAAGTGGTGTGGAACACGGCCCCGGCCAAGGTCACGTCCGACAGGGCGGCGTGCGATAAGTCGACCCGGTGGAAGGTGGCGCGGCTCAGATTCACGTCAGTGAAATGGCTGCCGTGCAAGTCCTGGTCGCGGGCCGTGATGGGGTTCGTCATGCCGCGCAGCTGCCCTCTCCCGCCAGCGGGAGAGGGAGAGGAAAGCCGGACGACGTCACTCCGCCGCCATCGCCATGGCGGGCATGCGGCTATGCTTGTAGGCAAGGATCCGGTCTTCCATCAGTGGGCGGAAATGCCGGATCAGGCCCTGGATAGGCCAGGCCGCCGCGTCGCCCAGGGCGCAGATCGTGTGGCCCTCGATCTGTTTGGTCACCTGCTGTAGCGTGTCGATCTCGTCCAACTCGGCACGGCCCTGCACCATGCGGTTCATCACCCGCATCATCCAACCTGTACCCTCGCGGCAGGGCGTGCATTGGCCGCAACTCTCATGCTTGTAGAAATGCGCGAGGCGGGCGATGGCGGCGACAACGTCGGTCGATTTGTCCATGACGATCACCGCTGCCGTGCCGAGCGCTGTCTGCGCGTCCCGCAAGCTGTCGAAGTCCATCAGCACCGTATCGCACACGCTGCGTGGGATCAGCGGCACGGAAGAGCCCCCTGGAATGACCGCGAGCAGGTTGTCCCAGCCACCACGCACGCCACCGCAATACTTGTCGATCAGCTCGCGCAATGGAATGCCAAGCTCCTCCTCCACGTTGCAAGGATTGTTCACGTGACCAGAGATGCAGAATATCTTGGACCCGGTGTTCTTCGGGCGTCCCAGCGCGCCGAACCAAGCCCCGCCACGCCGCATGATGGCCGGCACAACCGCAATGGTCTCGACGTTGTTGACGGTCGTGGGGCAGCCATACAGGCCCACCGCCGCCGGGAACGGCGGCTTCATGCGTGGCATGCCCTTCTTGCCTTCGAGCGATTCAAGCAGCGCCGTTTCCTCACCGCAGATGTATGCGCCGGCACCCCTGCTCAGGAACAGATCGAAATCCCAACCGGACCCGCACGCGTTGCCGCCGAGCAGCCCAGCTTCGTACGCCTCCGCGATGGCGGTGTCCAAGTTACTCGATTCGTTGAAGTATTCGCCGCGGATATAGATGTAGCAAACATGGGCACCCATCGCGAACGAGGCAATCAAGGCACCCTCGATCAGCTTGTGCGGATCGTGACGCATGATGTCGCGATCCTTGCACGTCCCAGGCTCAGACTCATCCGCGTTGATCACAAGGTAGGACGGACGGCCATCCGACGTCTTGGGCATGAAAGACCACTTCATGCCGGTCGGAAAGCCAGCGCCGCCGCGGCCGCGCAAGCCGGACTCTTTCATCTCTTCAATGATGGAGTCACGCCCGCGCGCCAGTATTGCTGCCGTGCCGTCCCAGTCGCCGCGCTTGCGTGCGCCCTTAAGGGTCCAATCATGATAGCCGTAAAGATTGGTGAAAATGCGGTCTTTATCTGCCAGCACAGTGGTTACTCCGTCACCGTCAGCAATGTTGTGGCTCCGCCCACTGGCGCCGAGCATTGACGTCCGATAACGCTGCCAGGCTGTGGCCGCTCGCCACGAGTCAAGGCGGCGAGCAGGCGCTCGGTCGCTGGGCCGTCCAGATCCTCGTAATAATCCTCATCCACCTGCAGCACCGGGGCATTCACGCAGGCGCCGACGCATTCCACGGAACTCAGCGTGAACATTCCGTCCGCACTGGTTTCGTTCCAGCCTTGGATGCCGGTCAGCTTGCGGCAGGTAGCCTCGATCTCGTCAGAGCCGCGCAGCCAGCACGGGGTCGTGGTGCAGAGCTGCAAATGGTAGCGACCGATCGGCTTCGTGTTGAACATCAAGTAGAATGTCCCGACTTCGTAGACCCGGATCGGTGCCATGTTCAGCCGCGCCGCAACCGCGTCCATCGCTACCCGTGGAACCCAGGCGCTGCCGGTCTGGCGCTTCATCTGGCGCTGAACAACATACAACGCCGAAATCACCGCGCTCGCCTCGCGGCCAGGAGGGTATTTCAGTACGTAGCCTTCGATCGCCTTGCTGCTCTGCTCATCGAACTCGAAATGCGTGGGCTGCTCGACGTCAGGGTTCTCGCCCGTAGAGCCATCTCCAACGTTCTCAGCCATTTAACGGTCCACTTCGCCGAATACGATGTCGATCGAGCCAATCACCGCAACGGCGTCAGCCAGCATATGACGGCGCGCCATCACCTCCATGGCCTGCAGATGGCTGAACCCGGTCGGACGGATTTTGCACCGGTATGGCCGGTTGCTGCCATCGGAGACCAAATACACGCCGAACTCGCCCTTCGGGCTTTCCACCACCGAGTAGGTTGACCCGGCGGGCACATGATAGCCTTCGGTGTAGAGCTTGAAGTGATGGATCAGCGCCTCCATCGAGCGCTTCATCTCCTCGCGCCTAGGCGGCGTGAACTTGCGGTCCTGTATCTTGATCGCGCCCGGCTTCATCTTGGCCAGGCACTGCTTGATGATGCCGACCGACTCACGCATCTCTGCGATACGGACAAGGTAGCGGTCGTAGCAGTCGCCGTTGCGGGCAACCGGCACGCCGAACTCGACCTCGGAATACTTGTCGTAAGGCTGGGAGCGGCGCAGATCCCACGGTACGCCGGATGCTCTCAGGTTAGGCCCGCTGAATCCCCACGCCAGGGCCATCTCAGCCGTCATGACGCCGATGTCGACCGTGCGCTGCTTCCAGATCCGGTTGGTGGTCAGCAACGTCTCAAGATCGTCGATAAACTTCGGATATTCCTCAGCCCAGTCGGCGATACGCTGCTCCAGCCCAGCAGGAAGATCCTTTGCGACACCGCCTGGCCGGAAGTAGTTGGCATGAAGGCGCGCGCCGGACGCAGCCTCATAGAATTCCATCAGCTTCTCGCGCTCTTCATAACCCCACAGGGTCGGAGTAAGCGCCCCGACATCCAACGCATAGCTCGTGATGTTCAAGATATGGTTCAGGATACGGGTGATTTCCGCGAACATCGTGCGGATCCACTGTGCCCGCTCCGGCGCCACGATGCCGAGCAGCTTCTCGGTCCCCAGCGCGAAAGCATGTTCCATGCACATGGGTGAAACGTAGTCCAACCGGTCGAAATACGGCACAGCCTGCAGGTAGGTTTTGTGCTCGATCAGCTTCTCGGTGCCGCGGTGCAGGAATCCGATATGCGGGTCGGCACGCTCCACGACCTCACCGTCCATCTCCAGCACAAGACGCAGCACGCCGTGCGCCGCCGGGTGCTGCGGGCCGAAGTTGATGGAGTGGGAGCCGATCTCGACCGTTTTGGTCAGCTTGCGGTCACCGTCCGGCAACAGCGACGCCGGCAGTTCGCCCCGTTCGTTGGCAGCCTGGTCGGCGGCTGGGGAAATGTCGATGCGCCTGTCGCCAGGCACGTGGTCCAGTGTTGTGCTCATGCTGGCTTACCTTGGTCTGCCTGCTTCTTGGCGCCAGTGCCGGCGGCCTGGCGGTCGGTGTGCGCCTTCTCGTCCCCCGGCAACGTGACCATGCCCTCCCAGGGGGAGACGAAGTCGAAGTTGCGGAAATCCTGCGTCAGGCTCACGGGCACGTTGATGACGCGCTTCTGCTCCTCGTCGTAGCGCACTTCGACGAAGCCGCTCAGCGGGAAGTCCTTGCGCAGCGGGTGGCCGTCGAAGCCGTAATCCGTGACGATGCGGCGCAAGTCGGGCTGGCCGCTGAACAGGATGCCGAACAGGTCCCAGGCCTCGCGCTCCCACCAGGTGGCGCAGGGCCACAGCTCGTGGATCGACGGGACGGCGCTGACGCCGTCCGTTTGCACGATGACGCGGATGCGCTGGTTCCGCGACACGGAGAGCAGGTTGTACACCACGTCGAACCGCATCGGGCGCTCGGGGAAGTCCACGCCGCAGAGGTCCATCATCTGCTCGAACGCGAACTGCCCGTCGTCGCGCAGCGCCGTCAGCACCGCGACCAGCGACCCGGCGTCCGCATGCACCACCACCTCGCCCGCATCCACCATCGCCCGCGCCACGCCGGGCAGCAGGGCGGCGGCATGGCTCAGGGCTTCGAGCGGGCTGACGGCGCTGTCGAGCACGTCAGCCACGCAAGATGGTCCCGGTGCGGCGGATCTTCTTCTGCAGCTGCATGATGCCGTACACCAGGGCTTCCGCCGTGGGCGGGCAGCCCGGCACGTACACGTCTACCGGCACGATGTGGTCGCAGCCGCGGACCACCGAGTAGCTGTAGTGGTAGTAGCCGCCGCCGTTGGCGCACGATCCCATGGAGATCACCCAGCGCGGCTCGCTCATCTGGTCGTACACCTTGCGCAGCGCCGGGGCCATCTTGTTGGTCAGCGTGCCGGAGACGATCATCACGTCGCTCTGCCGCGGGCTGGCGCGCGGGATCACCCCGAAGCGATCCAGGTCGAAGCGCGGCATGTAGGCGTGGATCATCTCGACGGCGCAGCAGGCCAGGCCGAACGTCATCGGCCACAGGCTGCCGGTGCGCGCCCAGTTCACCACCTTGTCCAGGTTGGCCACGACGAAGCCCTTGTCGGTGATCTCGCCGGTGATGCCCTTGATGATGGCGTCCTGCTCCGGGCCGCGGGCCAGGGCATCGCGGTTCCAGGCCAGCGCTCCCGGTGAAAGCGTGTCGGCGGTGATCGCACTCATGATGTCACTCCCACTCCAGGGCGCCCTTGTTCCACTCGTAGATGAAGCCGACCGTCAGCACGGCAAGGAAGCCCATCATGGAAAGGAAGCCGAACACGCCGAGGTCGCCCAGCGTCACCGCCCATGGGAACAGGAAGGCGACCTCCAGGTCGAAGATGATGAACAGGATGGCCACGAGGTAGAAGCGCACGTCGAACCGGCGGCGGGCGTCATCGAACGGCTCGAAGCCGCACTCGTAGGCCGACAGCTTCTCCGGGTACGGCCGCTGCGGCGCCGCGATGCGCGAGCCGCCGACCATCACGCCCGCCACCACGCCCGCGATGAGCAGGAACAGCAGGATGGGGTAGTAGTTGAGCAGCAACGCATCGACCGACTGCATCCGTGGTGGCCTTTCCATGCCCGGCGGGCCTTGCCCGCACTGCACCATACGCATATTGGCACCGCGCCGCCATGGGGAAGGCCTTGACAGGACAGTGTTAAGGCATGGTCTGAACGCTGCTGTGGCGCGAGTGACGGGGCTCGAACCCGCGACCTCCGGCGTGACAGGCCGGCGCTCTAACCAACTGAGCTACACCCGCAGCAGTGGGCGGGCGTGTAGAAGGAGCGAAAGGCGGCGTCAAGTTAATGCCATGAGCTACAGCGGGCCATCGTGCTTCATACTCCAGCACGTTCCTGTTATGTTCAACACCTGGACAAAGCGGAGACGGTCATGGCATGGCAGGATCAAGGGCGTCAGCAGCATGGATACTTTGGCGATGGAAAGGCTGCTCCAGTGCCGAAGCAGGTGACAGGCAAGGCTTCCTACTATCCTCCGACTGGGCATTTGATGAAGAACGGGCAGCCATACGATCTAGATGCCATGACAGCAGCCATGACTGCGATGCCGACTGGCACGCGAGTCACCGTCACAAGGCTGGATGATCCGAGCAAATCGGTCCAAGTGACAGTGACTGATTATGGACCGTTTGTCACCGGGAGGGTCATCGACCTTACTCCAACTGTATTCACTAAACTTTTTGGAAGCACCCGCCAAGGCGTCGGCAGTGTCATTGTAACCAACAATGGGAGCTTGGGTCAGAAATGACTTTCAGGTACTGCCTCGCCCTATTTGGGGTTCTTGCAAAATCAGTATCACCTGCCCTTGCCTGCTCACTGCTCATTAACTTGCCTATGACGATACCCCAAGACAACTCAATAACACACGTCTCTATCAGGATGAGACATGCCGCATTCTCAAATCTGGAGCCTATTCCTGCAGGTTGGCTTATCAACATTACAAACGATGCCAACTACATTACGAAGCTGACCGGTCAAGGAATCGACGGCGTGTTCTTTCTTACCCCTGTAGAAATGGCTCACATGGTTCATGTGAGACCCGAGCCAGGTTATTCGTGCGCATCGATTCCTTTGCACGAAATAGATGTTCGACTTCGATATTACATAGGAGGTGCTGACAAGGAAAAAAGCATTAAGCTAGGATCTCAGGATCTCTCGATTTCTGACTAAACACTGGCTTCTTGAGAACCTGCTGCCAGCATCAGCGGTTACGAATGCGCTTCAGCCTGGTGGGCGGTGACGGTTTCGAACCGCCGACCCTCTCGGTGTAAACGAGACGCTCTACCGCTGAGCTAACCGCCCTGCCCCAGGCCTACAAGAAAAAGCCCGGCCCGGGTATCCCCAGGCCAGGCTTGCTCCCTCAGTGCGGCAGCGATGCCACGGAGGCCGCGACGGGCGGGACCACCGGCTCCGGCGGCTCCTCCCAATGGATCGGCTCCGGGCGGCGGGACAGCGCCTGGGCGATCACGTCGTCCACGTGGGCGACCGGGACCACCTTCAGCGCCTTCTTCACGTTGTCCGGGATGTCGGCCAGGTCCTTCTCGTTGTCCTTCGGGATGAACACCGTGGTGATGCCGGAACGCAGCGCCGCCAGCAGCTTCTCCTTCAAGCCGCCGATCGGCAGCACCCGGCCGCGCAGGGTGATCTCCCCGGTCATCGCGATGTCCCGGCGGATCGGGATGCCGGTCATCACGCTCACCAGGCTGGTCGCCATGGCCACGCCGGCGGACGGGCCGTCCTTGGGCGTGGCGCCCTCCGGCACATGGACGTGGATGTCCCGCCGCTCGAACAGCGTCGGCTTGATGCCGAACTGCGGGGCGCGGCTGCGCACGTAGCTGAGGGCGGCGGACACGCTCTCCTGCATCACGTCGCCCAGCTTGCCGGTGTACTTCAGGTTGCCCTTGCCCGGCAGCAGCACGCTCTCGATGGTCAGGATCTCGCCGCCCACCTCGGTCCAGGCCAGCCCGGTGACGACGCCGACCATGTCCTCGTCCTCGGTCTCGCCGTAGCGGTACACCCGCACGCCGGCGAACTTCTCCAGGTTCTTGCGGGTGAAGGCGACCTTCTTGGCCTTCTTGGTGACGATCTCCATCACCGCCTTGCGCGCCAGCTTGGCAATCTCGCGCTCCAGCGAGCGCACCCCGGCCTCCCGCGTGTAGTAGCGGATCAGGTCGTGCAGCGCCTCGTCGTGGATCGACCACTCCTCCGACTTGAGGCCGTTCGCCTCGGCCTGCTTGGCGATAAGGTGACGCTTAGCGATCTCGACCTTTTCGTCCTCGGTATAGCCGGGGATGCGAATAATCTCCATGCGGTCAAGCAACGGCTGTGGCATTTTGAGGCTGTTTGCCGTGGTGATGAACATCACGTCCGACAAATCGTAGTCGACCTCAAGGTAGTGATCAGCAAAAGTGGAGTTCTGCTCCGGGTCCAGCACTTCGAGCAGGGCAGAGGATGGATCCCCCCGCCAGTCGGCACCCAACTTGTCGATTTCATCTAAAAGGAACAACGGGTTGGACGTCTTAGCCTTCTTCATGCCTTGAATGACTTTACCGGGCATGGAACCGATGTAGGTTCGCCGATGGCCACGTACTTCAGCTTCGTCCCGCACCCCCCCCAGCGACATGCGGACGAAGTTGCGGCCTGTGGCCTTGGCGACCGACTTGCCGAGCGACGTTTTACCCACGCCAGGCGGGCCGACCAGGCACAGGATAGGGCCACGGATTTTTGGGCTGCGACCCTGGACGGCAAGGTATTCGAGAATACGCTCTTTGACCTTATCCAAGCCGTAATGGTCGTCGTCGAGCACCTTCTTGGCGATCTCGACGTCGTTGCGGCTCTTGGAGCGCTTTTTCCAAGGGATCGAAAGCATCCAGTCGAGGTAGTTGCGCACCACGGTAGCTTCGGCAGACATAGGGCTCATGGTGCGCAGCTTCTTCAGCTCGCCCATCGCCTTGTCACGAGCCTCCTTAGTGAACTTGGTCTTCTTGACTCGATCCTCGAGTTCAGCGGTCTCGTCCTTGCCGTCCTCGCCCTCGCCTAGTTCCTTCTGGATAGCCTTGAGCTGCTCGTTCAAATAGTACTCGCGCTGCGTCTTCTCCATCTGCCGCTTGACTCGATTGCGAATGCGTTTCTCTACCTGAAGCACGCCGATCTCGGATTCCATGTGCCCAAACACGCGCTCCAGCCGTTCTCCTACCGAAGCAGTCTCCAACAATTCCTGCTTCTCGGCAATCTTGAGATTCAGGTGGCTGGCGATCGTGTCGGCCAGCTTGGTCGGCTCGTCGATACCGTTGAGAGAGACAAGAACCTCGGGCGCGATCTTCTTGTTGAGCTTGATATACTGCTCGAACTGGCTGATCACGGTACGGCCCAAAGCCTCAAGTTCCGTCTTGTCAGTACCCTGATCGGGCAGCGTCTCAGTGAACGCCTCGAAATATGCATCGGTCTCCTTGAAGGAGGTAATCCGCGCCCGTCGGCCACCCTCGACCAGCACCTTGACCGTGCCATCCGGCAGCTTGAGCAACTGCAGGATCGTGGAGACGGTGCCTATGCGGAAGATGTCGTCAGCCGTCGGTTCGTCCTGTGCAGCATTCTTCTGAGCCACAAGCAGGATTTGCTTGTCGTCCTTCATGACAGCTTCAAGCGCACGGACTGATTTCTCGCGGCCGACGAACAGCGGCACAATCATGTGCGGGAAGACCACGATGTCCCGCAGCGGAAGCACAGCCAGCGCCTCGCCATTCGTTTCCGCAAGGCGGACTTTGTCGGCATCAGGCATAGAGACCTCCAATTGGACAGTCGAATAGGCGTAGCGCCCAAGATGGCGCGCCACACTTCAAGGCGGAATGAAAACCTCGCCGCGTTGATGATATCGGCGTCCCAAGGCAGCGCGCCAAGGCCTTGAACCACAGAGCGGCGTTAAGTCCCTTTCATGCCCTATTAAGTTTCAGGCACCTTCTGCACGCTCCTTGCCATACGTGAACAGGGGGTTAGCTCGGCCTTCCGCCACCTCGCGGTTCACCACCACCTCTTCGACGCTGTCCAGCCCAGGCAGGTCAAACATAGTGGAGAGCAGGATCGCTTCCATAATCGACCTGAGGCCACGCGCGCCGGTCTTGCGCGCAATGGCGCGGGTGGCAACAGAGCGCATCGCATCGTCTGTGAAAGAAAGCTTGACGCCTTCCATCTCGAACAGCCGGCCATATTGCTTCACCAGGGCGTTCTTTGGCTTCGTGAGTATCTCCACCAGTGCCGCCTCGTCCAAATCCTCCAAGGTGGCTACGACCGGCAGGCGGCCGATGAACTCGGGGATCAAGCCGAACCGCAGAAGGTCCTCAGGCTCAACTTCACGCAAGATTGCTCCGGTGCGCCGCTCGTCCGGGGATCGCACATCGGCCCCATAGCCGATGCCACTGCCCTTGCCTCGGGCACCGATGATCTTTTCCAGGCCGGCAAAAGCACCGCCGCAGATGAACAGGATATTGGTCGTATCAACCTGCAAGAATTCTTGCTGGGGATGCTTACGGCCACCCTGTGGCGGCACAGAGGCCACCGTGCCTTCCATGATCTTGAGCAAGGCTTGCTGCACGCCCTCGCCGGAAACGTCCCGGGTGATGGATGGATTGTCCGACTTGCGACTGATCTTATCCACCTCATCGATGTATACGATGCCGCGCTGCGCCCGTTCAACGTTGTAATCAGCCGATTGCAGCAACTTGAGAATGATGTTCTCAACATCCTCGCCGACATAGCCTGCCTCGGTCAGCGTGGTAGCGTCTGCCATGGTGAACGGCACGTCGAGGATGCGGGCAAGCGTCTGCGCCAGCAACGTTTTGCCGGAACCTGTAGGGCCGACCAGCAAAATATTGGACTTTGCAATTTCGATATCGCTGTTCTTCGCTCCATGCGCCAGCCGCTTGTAATGGTTGTGCACCGCGACAGACAGAACCTTCTTCGCATGCGCCTGGCCGATGACGTAATCGTCCAGAACCTTGCAAATCTCCTTCGGCGTCGGCACGCCATCGCGGGACTTCACTAGGTGCGTCTTATGCTCTTCACGGATGATGTCCATGCACAATTCGACGCATTCGTCGCAGATGAACACGGTAGGCCCGGCAATCAGCTTGCGCACCTCATGCTGCGACTTGCCGCAGAACGAGCAATACAGGGTGTTCTTTGAATCGCTGGCCTTGCTCATGAACACTCCACCCTGGGGCAACCCAGGCGACCTTAGAACCTTAAACCCCGCTCACGCAGGGACACAAGCTGCGCCAGCCTCGTCAGGGTTTGTTGGGATCGGCGGCTGGCGGCCGATTCTCGACCACAGTATCCACCAAGCCAAAATCCCGCGCCTCCTCGGCCGACATGAAGCTGTCCCGCTCCAGCTTGCGCTCGATCACCTCAAGCGGCTGGCCGGTGTGCTTCACGTAAATCTGGTTTAGCCGACCGCGCAGCAAAAGGATTTCGCGCGCCTGGATTTCGATGTCGGCGGCCTGGCCCTGGGCGCCGCCGGAGGGCTGGTGCACCATCACGCGGGCGTTGGGTAGGGCGTAACGCTTATCCTTGGCGCCGCCGCACAGCAGAAGGCTGCCCATCGAAGCTGCCTGGCCAATGCAAACCGTGCTGACCGGACTGCGGACATACTGCATAGTGTCGTAAATCGCGAGTCCGGCGGACACCACACCACCGGGGCTGTTGATATAGAACGATATATCCTTACCGGGGTTATCGCTTTCCAAAAACAAGAGTTGGGCACACACCAGCGCGCTCATCTCATCGTAAACCGGTCCAGTCAGGAAGATGATCCGCTCCTTGAGCAAGCGGGAGTAGATGTCGAATGCCCGCTCCCCACGTGCCGACTGCTCGACAACCATGGGAACAAGCGAACTGTATGTTTCGACGGGATGGCGATCCCTCATGGACAGGCTTCCTTAGGCTGGGATTGCACGTGTTCGAACAAGAGCGTCTGCCCTACATAGCGCGCCAGTGGCTGGCTTCCAGTCCAGCACCCGGTCAGGCCGCCTCGGCAGGAGCGTCGGACGGCGGCTCGGCGGCCAGTTCTTCCGGAGTGACGATACGGTCCTCGACCTTGGCCTGGTCCAGAATGTAGTCCACGACTTTATCCTCGAAAATCGGTCCTCGCAGAGACTCAGCGGCTTGCGGATTCTTTCGGAAAAACTCCATCACCTCGACCTCCTGGCCACGGTACTTGCCCGCTTCCACGCGCATGGCGCGGGTCATTTCGTCGGCAGTGACTTGTACTCCCTGGCTGCGCCCCACCTCGGACAGCAACAGCCCTAAGCGCACCCGGCGTTCCGCGATGGCGTGATACTCGGCCTGCAGGGTGGCCTCGTCCTTGCCTTGATCTTCCTCGTCCAGCTTGCCTGCTTTCTGGTCGGCCTCGACGCGGTCCCAAATCTGGCGGAACTCGCCTGCCAGCATACTTGGCGGCACGGCAAAGTCGGCCGCCTTCGACAATTGGTCCAGCAGGTCTCGCTTAAGCCGCATGCGGCTCATCTGGTCGAACTCGCGCTGCATCTGCCGAACGATCGCTGTGCGCAAGCTATCCAAGGTGTCAAAACCCATCTTCTCGGCCAGTTGGTCGTCCAACGCTGGAACATTGGCTATTTTCAGGGTCTTGGCGACGATTTCGAACTGGGCCGCCTTACCTGCGAGGTCGCGGGTGCCGTATTCTTCGGGGAACGTCACGCCGATGGTGCGGGTCTCGCCCGGCGCCATCCCCTCCATCTGCTCGGTGAAGCCCGGGATGAAGTTCGGGCCGCCCACCTCGATGTCCGCATCCTTGCCAGCGCCGCCCGGAAACGGCGTGCCTTCGATGCTGCCGGTGTAATCCACCGTCAACGTCTCGCCATTGACCGCGGGGCGGGCTTCCTCCACCACCTCCAGCGTGCGCTGGCGCATGGCGATGTCGGCCAGCGTCTTGTCCACCGTCTCGGTATCTGGCTCAGCCTTGAGACGGGTCAGCGAGAAACTGCTGAAATCAGGCGGCGTGATCTCCGGCAGCAACTCCACCTCGACGGTGAATTCAAGGTCCGACAGTTCCGCTGCCGGAACTAGGGGGCTGGTCACGTCCACCTTGGGCTGCGTCGCGGCACGCAGGCCGCGGTCGGACAACACGCGCTGGGTCGCGTCATTGACGCTGTCTTCCAACACTTCCGCCATGACGGCAGCGCCATAGCGCTGGCGCAGCACGCGATCTGGCACCTTGCCCGGCCGGAATCCCGGCAATTTCAGGGAGCGGCCAATCTCGACTAGCTTTGCGGACCGGCGGCCCTCAATGTCGGCAGAAGGGACAGTAACGGTGAAGCCGCGCTTCAACCCGTCGGAAAGCGTCTCGGTAACCTGCATAGCAACGGGGTTTCCTCAGAGTCCAAAAGGCGGCGGTCATAGGAGGCGAATGCGGGCGGAGGGACTTGAACCCCCACGGCTTTCGCCACCAGAACCTAAATCTGGCGTGTCTACCAATTTCACCACGCCCGCCCTGCCGCGTGGCCACGAACCCGGGGTGTTACCCCACGCTTCCCCAGGCCACAAGGCTGCTGAGTCATGCAGGAATTGGCCGGGCTGGAACGCCTCGCGCATATTCCCTGCTCGAATGAACGCGTTGTGCGGCCTCGGGCCGCCAACGTAATATTTAGGATAAGCAAGGGAGGGACCTGAGGGTGGGTCCGCATGCCACGTGAGGAAGGCGACCCACCAGATTATGGGATCGCGGCCGTGGAACGGACGGCTGCAGTCCTCTTGGCGATGGCTCGGCTAGGACCGAGCACCCTGACACAGTTGGCGGCCGAAGTGAGCTGCACCCCAGCCGCCGCATTCCGCATTCTCCGCACGTTGCAGGTTCAGGAATTGGCCCAACAAGCCGTCAAACGGGGTCCGTGGCGACTGGGCGCCCGGTGGCTGGCTGTCGGCCAGGCAGCGATGCGCCAAGGAGCGGTGCAAGCAGCGGCGATGCCCGTGATGGCAGTCTTGGCACGGGCATCCGGCGAAACCGTCATGTTTGCCAAGCGGGACGGCGAGCAAAGCGTGGTGCTGGCAGTATGCCTGGGCGCACCCGGCATGCCACCCATCGCCGCCGCAGGGGATCGTGGGCCGCTTCACGCCGGACCGGGTCGGTTGCTGTTGGCCTATGCGCCTGAGACGGTGCTGCGGGCCGTGCTGGCCAGCCGTTTGTCCCGGCTCGCCTCCGCCACCCACACCGACGCCCCCTCGGTCGTCGCCGACCTGTCGCGCGTCAGGGCCAGGGGCTGGCTGATCACGACAGACGACGTGGCCGAGGGGGTCGTTACGATCAGTGTGCCAGTGCAGGACGGAGCGGGCGAGGTCGTGGCCGTGCTGAGCTTCGTCTCTACGGCCGTCCGCATGCGCAGGGCGCGGCCCCAGGCGCTGGTGGCACCCTTGCTGGAAGCAGCGGCCGCGATAGGGAAGTTGATGTGACTGGCCGCGCCGGCTCAGCTCCAGCCGCGTGACAGGCGACGCACGCCGGTGGTCGCGTTGCGCTTGCCTTCACCGCTGTATTCCTCGTGGTAGTCCTCGATCTTCGTCGGATCGTAAACGTAGTTGACCATCAGGGTGGCGCTTTCCTTCACGCCCTTGTCGGAGGTGTCGGCCAGCATGATCAAGCGTTCGACCCGAGCGCCGTTGGTCAGGTGAAAGTGCGCCACCGGGTCCAGCGCGCGCCGGCCTTGGGATTCGACGAGCAGGTAGCGGGCAGCCAGCCGGGTCAGCATCGGCTCGACTGCCTTCACCGCAGCGCTGTCCCGCACCCAGCCGCGGCGTGCCAAGAGCGCCGCCAGCGCCTTCGCCCCGCTTTCAGGTTTTAGCACGTCTGGGAAGAGCGGCAGCAACGCCGCTGTCTCCTCCGCCGAAAGCAGCCCGGCCTCGTCCGCCTTCAGCTTGGCGTCCAGCCAGCGACGGAAGCCTGGGATGGGCGACAAGGTCGCGAACGTCTTGAGGTTGCGGTATTCCGCGTTGAGCACGGCAACCACGCGCTTGATGAGGAAGTTGCCGAAGCTGATGCCGGCCAGCCCACGCTGGCAGTTGCTGATGGAATAGAAGATGGCGGTGTCCGCTTCCTTCGCGTCCAGCAGCGGCGCCTTCTTGTCCAACAGCCGTTGCACGCTGCCGGCCAGCCCGCGCACCAGCGCCACCTCCACGAAGATCAGCGGCTCGGCCGGCATGCGGGGATGGAACAGGGCGTAGCAGCGCCGGTCGCTGTCCAGCCGGTTCTTGAGGTCCGACCAGGAGCGTATCTCGTGCACCGCCTCGTAGCCCACCAACCGCTCCAGCAGCACGGCCGGGCTGCTCCAATCGATGCGTTGCAGCTCGAGGAAGCCCACGTCGAACCATTGGGCCAGCAGCGCGCGCAGGTCGCTGTCCAGCGCTGCGAGGTAGGGCTCGCCCTTGACCCGGGCCAGCAGGGTGGCGCGCAGATCCACCAGGAACTTCATGCCATCCGGAATGGTGGTGAACTGGGTCAGCAGGCGGACCCGAGGCGGCTCCAGGGCGCGGCGGAGGGCGGCGGTGGCGATCGCGCGCTCCGCCGGGTCCGCCGTCGCCTGCAGCCGGTCATAGGCGGAAGCGAGGGCGGCCGGGTCGCTGTCGAAACCGGCCAAGGTGCGCAGGAAAGCGGTCCGGCCTGCCTCGTCGAGCTGAAGGTAGCCTTCCGCCAACTTGGCGGCACGGTTGCGGGCGCTCACTTCGCCGCCCCGGGCGTCCAGGCAGGCGCGCATCTGGGCGGCGACGCTGCCGTCACCCTCGACTGCCACGCTGGATGCCATGTCCCGCCAAACGCCGGTGATGCGGCGGATCGCGCGGTCGAACAGGCCGATCGAGGCGGTTGTCTCACTCATGCGGGCGAGTCTCCAAGCCTATATTGGATTCTAGCCGAACCTGTTGCACGGCGCGAGCGATGGCGGGCGGCAGATCCTCCGCCACAAGCCCGATCCCCAGTATCTCCCCGGCGAGCCCATGCAGCCACGCGCCGGCGCACGCGGCCTTCCAGGCGGGCATTCCGCCGGCGAGCAGCGCGGCGATCAGGCCTGACAGCACATCCCCTGACCCGGCGGTCGCCAGCGCGGGCGTGCCGGTGCCGTTGATGGCGGCACGGCCGTCCGGGGCGGCGATCACCGTGTCGGAGCCTTTCAGCAGCACCACGGCGCCGACCAGGCGCGCCGCGGCCCGCACGGCAGCCAGCCGGTCGGCGCCAGGGGGGCCGAACAGCTTGGCGAACTCGCCTTCGTGGGGTGTCAGCACCGCAGCGCCCCGCAGAGCCTCCGGGTGGCCGGCATGGGCGCTCAGTGCGTCTGCGTCGGCGACCACCTGCTTGCCAGCCGCCAACAGCTTGGGCAGGTCGGCGCGGGCCGCGTCATGGCCAAGGCCAGGGCCGCAGACCCAGGTGGTGCGGCGGGTATCGCGCAGCAGGACGTCCAACGGCTCGTCGTTCACGATGAGGCCGGCAGGCACATGGCTGTAACGGGCAGCCCCACCTGGCGCCACGATGGTCACCATGCCCGCGCCGCCATGCCGCGCCGTCGCCGCCGCCAGCTGGGCCGCTCCGGTCATGCTGGCGCCGCCGAGCACCGACACGTAGCCGCGGGCGTACTTCTGGGTAGCGGCGGGCAGCACCGGCAAACGCCACAGCATGGGATTGTTCGCAACCGTGAGGGGGCGGACAGTGTCCAGCACGGCGGCGGGCAAGCCGATATCCGCAACGACCAGCTCGCCGCACAAATCCCGCCCAGGCAACAGGAGATGGCCTGGCTTGCGGCGGAAGAACGTCACGGTGAGAGCCGCCTGCGCCGCCCGCCCGCGCACGGCGCCGGTTGCGCCATCGACGCCGCTTGGAACATCCACTGCCAGAATGCGGCGGGCTGCGGCCAGAGTCCCGGCGGCGAGGCCGTCCACGTCCCGGGTCAGCCCGGCGCCGAACACGGCGTCGATCACCAGCTCCGCCCGGGCCGCCTCGTCCGGGCTGAACTCCGCAGCGGGCCCGGACCAGTCGGCGGCGGCCAGGGCGGCGTCGCTGCCAGGCCGGGGCGGGGCTGAAGCGGCCAGGCGGACCGGCCAGCCCACGGCAGCCAGCAGCCGGGCCGCGACGTAGCCGTCGCCGCCATTGTTGCCCGGACCGCACAGCACTAGGGTGCGGCATGGGCCGAACCGTCGGGCCGCCCGCGCCACCGCCCAGCCGGCCCGTTCCATGAGGCCGATGCCGGGTAGGCCGCCGGCAGTGGCGAGCGCGTCGGCCTGCGCCATCTCGGCAGGCGTGAGCAGCTCGTTCATGCCGCGGCAGCGTGCCGGAACGTCACCACCAGCACGTCCCGGAAGGCCGGCCGCGCCGGGTCGCGCGGCTCCACCGGCGTCACGCCGTGATAGACCCGGCTGTCATCCACCCAGGCGGCGTCCATCGGCCGGGCCAGGGTGAACGCGCCCAGTTGGCGGCGGTCCAGGTCGTGGATGGTGGTCTCGCCGCTGGCGATGTTCTCGCGCCGCACCAGCAGCACCAGCACCCAATCCACGCCGTCCCGATGCATGCCCTCCGGCGTCGGCTGCCCCGCCCGGCCCGGCTGCGCCTCGATGCGGAACTGGTGCACCTCGGCCTCCCACTCCGGCACGCCAGGCGAGAGCGTATCGAACACGCGCTGGCAGGTGCGCAGGATGGCGGCAAAAGCCGGCATTTGCTCCACTTCCTCCGTCACCGGATCGAACCAGCGCGCGACGCCGCCGTTCAGCAGGTTGTAGTCACGGCTCTGGTAGTGCGGGCGGTGCTCCAGCCGGGCGAATCCGGCGGCGGTGGCGGCGAACACGGCATGCCGGCGGCGGCGGTAGCGCCCGCCATCGGCCATGTAGGTGTCCATGCCGAGATCGTCCCAGCTGGCGGCGAAGCGGTCCCAGCCCGTCATCCCATTCTGCTTCAGTGCGCCACGCATCTCCGCATCGTGCACGAAGGCAAAGCCGTCCCGCCCGACCAGGTCGGCGATGCTGGGGCGGCTAGTGGCCGGATTGGTCATTGGGCGGCCTCCTGCATCGGACCGGGAAGAGCCAAGGGCGCCTGCTGAAGGATCGGTCGCTCGGAGCCGGGCGGCATCCAGCCCTGCGCCTTGTATGCCGTAATCGGGCTCTGCACGGCATTCTGGTCGAAGCAGTACTTCACGCGCCGGTTGAACTCCCGGTTCACCGCCCAGCGCTGCGCCGGCTCCGTGCGAATGCGGATGCGCATGGTCCAGATGCTGTCCGAGAAGCCATAGACGCCCATCACCTCCAAATCCGCCGTGATCGCATCCTTCCACCGCGCCTCCGCCCGCATGGCGGCCACCACGCCACGCAGCAGGTCGGCGATGTGGTCCGGCTCCTCGTTCAACCCGATCGGCAGGTCGATGAGCGCGTATGAGAAGTCCCGCGTCTGGTTGGTGACGGTGGTCACGGAGGAGAATGGGATGATATGGACCGAGCCGTCCAGCGCGCGCAGCCGGATGGTGCGGATGGACAGGTTCTCCACCGTACCGGACAGGCCGCCGAGCACGACCACGTCACCCACCTGCATCGTGTTCTCCAATAACAGGAACAGCCCGGTGATCAGGTCCTGCACCAGCTTTTGCGAGCCGAAGCCGATGGCGACGCCCAGCACGCCGGCTCCGGCCAGCAACGGCGCGATGTTCAAGCCGACCTGGCTCAGTACGACCAGGCCGGTGATGATGAGGATGGTGACCAGCAACGCCGTGCGCAGCATAGGCAGCAGCGTGCGCAGCCGAGCCGCTCGCGCCATCTGCGCCGCCCGGGTCAGGCTGGCGACCTTGTTCTCCACGGCGGCGTTGGCCGCCTCCCACGCCACCACTGCCAGCAGCACGGCCACCGCCGAGGTGCCCAGCGCCGACAGCAGCCGCTCGCCCAGCTGCCCGCCGGAAAACCACAGGATCGGCCGGAACCCCCACACCTCGAACAGGGCCACGAGGGTTGCCGCAGAGATCAGCCCGATCACGCCCGTGCGCAGGATCGGGTAGTAGTTGGCGATCCGCTGCTCCAGTCCAGGGGATTGCGGAGGGCTGTCCGGGTCCAGGCGGGCAGCCCGGTCCAGCGCTCCCAACAGGATGATGCCGGCCAGGCGGGCGACGATGACCGTCGCCGAGGTCACGATGAAGAAGTGCAGCAGGCGTTCGTAGCCGTCCTGGATCCCGGCGGCGGCGACCAGCCAGATGGCCACGATGTAGAAAATGGCCATCAGGTGCCATCGGTCGGCAAGCTGGTTCTGCAGGCTGGCGAGCACGCCGGTCCGGGAATGGCGGGCACGCAGGCGGCGCGTCACGGCCCGGCGCGATTGAAGCACCATGACGACCAGCATGACGTGGATGGCCAGCCCGACCAGCTTGAGAAGGACGTCGTAGGCCGAACGGTACAGGCCGAACAGCAGCCCGATCTCGCCTGCCGCGAAGCCGAACACGGCAACGACGCTGAGCCGGCGCATCCACCGCTCGACATAGGCCGCCCAATGATCGCTGAGCTGGATCAGGCGCAGCCGTTGGTTGCGTGGCGAGACGAACATCCGGGTGACGCACATGATGACGCGGCAAATCACGTAGGCATTCACCACGGCCAGAACCACGAGCCGGCCGTTGGTCGTATCGCCAAGCGGCGTGGTGAGCAGAAGATGGCCGGCGGCGGCAAACACTGCGACCGGCACCAAATCCAGCAGGAAGCCCGCCAGCACGAGTGGGAGCCGCCGCAACATGCGCCACGCGACGCTGAAGCCGCGGCTGCCGGGCTTCTCGGCTTCCATCCCATCGATGGTCGGCTCGTCCGCGGGCGCGCTGGCATTCAGCCAGACCCGGGCCGGCGCGAGCAGGCGGCGAGTGAGCCATTCGACGCCGCGGGCGACCGCTACCACAAGGGCAAGCTTCCAGGCAGCATCCAGGATGCGGGCCTGCGACCCTGGACTCTGCACGGTAATGGTCAACCAGCGCCACAGCAGCGGCACGCTGCCGATTTCCTTAACCATGCCTGTCATCTGCCCGGCCAGATTGTCCGCCCAGCGGGAGCCTTGCAGCAGAAGGTCCGCACCCACGCTGTCAGCCGCGAGCGACGGACCGGCGTGCTCCGGCGCTACGGCCGGGACGGCATGCACCATATCTTCCAGTACCGCGGTAAACTGGATGCGCGCCTTGTCATCTTTGAGCACGTTCAGCACGGCCTGTGCCTGCGCCGGAGTGAGGGTGGCGGCGGAAGGCGGTGCGGGCACCAATCCCGCTTGAGCCAGCGCGGCTGGCGGAAGCAGGAGGCAGACGGCCAGGACTAGAAGGACAAGCAGTCGCATGAGGCGGTACGGCATGCCGCGGCCTGCCCTGTCAACCAGGTCATCCTTGCGTGGCCGTGGAGGGTGCACAAAGCAGCCAAGCTCACCACTTCCGGTTCATGAAGACGGTTCTCATAGTCCTGGTCGTGTTCATGATGGCGGCGACGTTGGGCGTGCTCGCTGCCGGCTTGATCGGCTTGGCCCGCGGCGGCGGCGACCCGATGCGGTCCAACCGGCTGATGCGGTGGCGCGTCCTGTTGCAGGCGGGCACGCTTTTGCTGTTCATGCTGCTGCTGCACCTAATCCGGTCATGAGTGGATCGCTTTTCCGGCAACTTGGCATAGCGGGAACCTGGCGCTCGACTTTGCGGCGCTCACAGGTTTGTGTTGTTGCGGGACGCAAGCCGTCGGCTGGTGCGGCACTGGCGGCACACCAGCCATTTAGGCTAGGACCGCACTAGGAAACATTGGGCTACTCATGAAAATCCTCGTCCCAGTCAAGCGGGTTGTCGATTACAACGTTAAGGTGCGGGTCAAGGCGGACGGCACCGGCGTTGAGACGGCCGGCGTGAAGATGTCAATGAACCCGTTCGATGAGATTGCGGTCGAGGAGGCCGTGCGCCTGAAGGAAAAAGGCGTTGCCACCGAGGTCATCGCGGTCTCCATGGGCCTTCCCGCCTGCTCCGAGACGATCCGCACCGCATTGGCCATGGGTGCTGACCGCGGCGTTCTGGTCGAGACGGACGTGGAGCTGCAGCCGCTCGCGGTGGCGAAAATGCTTAAGGCGCTGGTCGACAAGGAACAGCCACGACTGGTCATCATGGGCAAGCAGGCCATCGACGACGACATGAACGCGACGGGGCAGATGCTGGCGGCTTTGCTTGGCTGGCCACAGGGCACCTTCGCTTCCAAGCTGGACGTGGCCGGGGATGGGTTGACGGTGGTGCGCGAAGTCGATGGCGGGTTGGAAACGTTGGCGCTGACCCTGCCGGCGATCATCACCGTTGATCTGCGGCTGAACGAACCGCGCTATGCGTCGCTGCCGAATATCATGAAAGCGCGCAAGAAACCGGTCGAGACGATCAAGCCTGACGCGCTCGGGGTGGACCCGGCCCCGCGCCTGCATCTGGTCAGTGTTGCGGAACCGCCGAAACGCCAGGCCGGCAAGAAGGTCGGCTCGGTTGCGGAGCTGGTCGCCAAACTCAGAACCGAATCCAAGGTGATCTAGATGACATCGCTCGTCCTACTCGATTTTGAAGGCTCAACTATCAAGCAGCCGTCCCGCAGCGCGGTGGCCGCTGCCCGCAAGCTCGGCGAGGTTCACGTGCTCATCGCAGGCTACGACGTGGATGCGGCCGCCCAGGCAGCGGCCAAGCTTGAAGGCGTCACCAAGGTCCACAAGGCGGACCATTCCGTCTATGCCCACGCGCTCGCCGAACCACTGGCGGACCTTCTCGTGTCCATGGCCCCCCACCATGACCATTTGCTGGCCGCGTCCACCGCGACCGGCAAGAACGTCATGCCCCGGGTAGCAGCAATGCTGGACGTGCAGCCGATCAGCGACATCGCCGGCGTGGTTGATGCCGACACCTTCGTGCGGCCGATCTACGCCGGCAATGCCCTGGCGACTGTGAGGTCCTCCGATGCCAAAAAGGTGCTCACAGTACGGGCTGCCTCGTTCGACCCAGTCGCGGCCGACGGCGGCAACGCTACGGTCGAGGACGTTGCAGCAACGGGCGAGCAGGCCCTTTCCAAGTTCGTGTCGGCCGAACTGTCCAAATCCGAGCGGCCGGAGCTGACCGCGGCCCGGATTGTGGTGTCGGGCGGGCGTGGCATGCAGAACGGCGACAACTTCAAGCTACTCAACCCGATCGCTGACAAGCTAGGTGCGGCAGTTGGTGCCTCCCGTGCAGCTGTCGATGCCGGCTATGTGCCGAACGACTACCAGGTTGGGCAGACCGGCAAGATCGTGGCGCCGGACCTTTACATGGCAATCGGCATCTCCGGCGCGATCCAGCACCTGGCCGGCATGAAGGACAGCAAAGTCATCGTCGCCATCAATAAGGACGAGGACGCGCCGATCTTCCAGGTGGCCGATTACGGGCTGGTCGCCGACCTGTTCACCGCCCTGCCGGAACTGAACGCGGAGTTGAGCCGGGCTTGATGACGGTGCCAGCGCCGGAGATCACGCGGGTCGGCGTGGTCGGCGCTGGCCAGATGGGCAATGGCATCAGCCATGTCTGCGCCCTCGCCGGCCTAGAAGTGGTCTTGCTCGATGCCAGACCCGAGGCGGTACAGCGGACGCTGACCGCCATTGCCAAAAACATGGACCGCCAGGTTGGCAAAAGCAGCATCACCAAGGCTGACAAGGACGCGGCAATCGGCCGGATTGCTGCTGGGACTGACTATACCGCCCTGGCCAGGTGCGACTTGGTGATCGAGGCTGCTACCGAGAAAGAGGAGGTCAAGCGGGGGATATTCCGCGCGATGACCCCGTATCTCCGGCCCGGCTGCATCCTTGCCACCAACACGTCGTCCATTTCCATTACTCGGCTGGCCGCAGTCACTGACCGGCCGGCGCAGTTCATCGGCATGCATTTCATGAACCCGGTGCCGGTGATGAAGCTCGTCGAGGTCATCCGCGGCATCGCTACCGACGAGTCAACTTTCGCGGCCGTGCAAGGATTGGTGGCGCGGCTCGGCAAGATCTCAGCTGTCGCCGAGGATTTTCCCGCCTTCATCGTCAACCGCGTGCTGGTGCCGATGATTAACGAGGCGGTCTACACATTGTATGAAGGCGTTGGCACCATCGCCGGCATTGATGCCGCAATGAAACTTGGCGCGAACCACCCTATGGGCCCGCTGGAATTGGGCGATTTTATCGGACTGGACACCTGCCTCGCCATCATGCAGGTGCTTCACAGCGGCTTGTCGGACAGCAAATACCGGCCTTGTCCCCTACTGGTAAAGTATGTCGAGGCCGGTTGGATGGGTCGCAAGTCAGGGCGTGGATTCTATGACTATGGAACGACGCCGCCCACGCCCACGCGGTAACAGCTTGGCATCTCTGTGATCATCGGCTTTGCAGGACTTTGCCCTAAATTATAAAGGGGACAAATATTTCCTTACCCTTATATGAAACTGTCCAGAGAATGAATGCACTATGGCGGGCTTTAGAGCCTGTTTGGCTATGCGGTGGTGTATTTGGGTTGGTGATGAGCGCGCAGCAGGCGGTGGCAATTGGCGATAGTCACGGCGTCCTCGGCTGCTGCCGGGCTTTGCTCCAGGTTTCGGGTGAGTCGATGCCAGCGGTTGCTCAGCGTGCCGAACGTGGCCTCGATCCGCCAGCGCAGCGGCAACGGCCTGAAGCTTGTCTCGTCCCGCTCGCGGGTCGTGACCTGGACATCCACGCCGTGGTCGGTCGCGGCCTGCGCCATGCGTGGCCCGACATAGATGCCATCGGCCTTGACGCGCTCGATAGACCAGCCGTCCTGAGCCGCAAGCGCTGGCAGCGCGCTCACCGGCTGCGTGTCGTGCCTGTTGGCCGCCGTGACCAGGATCGCCAGCACGAAACCCAGCGAACACGTCAGCATAAGACGCTTGATGCCCCGCACCTTCTTGCTGCCATCGACCCCCCGCGGCCCTGTTTGCGGCCCGGACAAAACGCTTTGGCTGTCCAGGATGGCCGTCGTCGGCTCAGGCTTGCGCCCCTGCTGCGCACATACAGCCCGCGTGAGCAGGGCCGCGATGTCGGACCAGATGCTGTCGGCCCGGAAGCGGTCGTGCCAGGTCCGCACGGTTTGCCAGGGCCGAACTCCTTTGGCAGGAAGCGCCAGGGGCAGCCCGCTTTCTCTAAATACAGGCAGGCGTTGACCATCTCGCGCAGGTCAACCGTCAGCGTGGCGTAGCTGCGCAGCACCGGCTCAATCGTGTGCCACTCCGCGTCCGTCAGATCGCTCGGGTAGCGCCGCCCGTCATCCTTGTATCGCTCCCGCGCGGCGTCAGTCCACATCGCACGCCTCCTTGCCAACGAATAACGCGCCATTGGATCAGACAGTCAAACAGGCTCTGAGACAGAGTCCCACTCTGCTCCTTAAACCCCGACAAGGACGTGCCGCCCGAATAGCTGCTTATACTGATGAGCGGATTTTTTGATTTGCGATGTTGGCTAGGGATTCCGGTTTGGTCTGATCA
>CAXTPP010000014.1:0-38850 GCA_964246185.1 uncultured Acetobacteraceae bacterium | reverse complement strand
TCTTGTGCGTGTAGGTCTCGGTGTGCGGCTTGCTGATGGTCTCGCGATAGGCCACCTGCGGCGCGCCGATGTTCGCCTCCACGCCGTACTCGCGCCTCAGCCGGTCGATGATGATCTCGAGATGCAGCTCGCCCATGCCGGACAGGATGGTCTGGCCGCTCTCCTGGTCGGTCTTGAGGCGCAGGCTCGGGTCCTCGCCGGCCAGCTTCTGCAGGCCGATCGTCATCTTCTCGACGCTGTCCTTGGTCTTGGGCTCGACCGAGATGTCGATCACCGGGACCGGGAAGGCCATGCGCTCCAGCACCACCGGGTCGCTCGCGGAGGCCAGCGTGTCGCCGGTGCCGGTGTCCTTCAGGCCGACGAACGCCGCGATGTCCCCGGCGTGGACCTCCTTGATCTCGGCCCGCTTGTCGGCGTGCATCTGGAACATGCGGCCGATGCGCTCCTTGCCGTCCTTGGTCGTGTTCATCACCGTGTCGCCGCTCTTCAGCGACCCGGCGTAAACGCGCACGAACGTCAGCGTGCCATACTTGTCGTTGATGATCTTGAAGGCGAGGCCTGCGAACGGCGCGTTCACGTCGGCCTTGATGCGGCGGCGGTCGCTGTGCTCGCCGTCCTCCTCGCCCTCCTCGGCCGCGACCGAGATGCCGGGCACGTCCACCGGCGAGGGCAGGTAGTCGAGCACGGCGTCCAGCAACGGCTGCACGCCCTTGTTCTTGAACGCGGTGCCGCACAGCACCGGCCGGAACGCGCCGGAGATGGTACCCGTCTTGATGGCCCGCTTGAGCGTTGCGACCTCGACGTCGCCCTTGTCGAAATACTCCTCCATGGCGGCGTCATCGACCGACAGCGCCGTGTCGAGCAGAGTCTGGCGATGCTCCTTGGCCTTTTCCATCAGGTCGGCAGGGATCGCCTCGTCATGGAACTTGGCGCCCAACTCGCCGCCTTCCCAGATGATCGCCTTCATCTCGACCAGGTCCACCACGCCGATGAACCCGTCCTCGACGCCGATCGGCAGCTGCAACGGCAGCGCGATGATGTCGAGCTTCTCCTTCAGCGTGTCGAACGCGCGGTAGAAGTCTGCGCCGGTGCGGTCCAGCTTGTTGATGAAGATGATGCGCGGCACGTTGTAGCGGTCGGCCAGGCGCCAGTTGGTCTCGGACTGCGGCTGCACGCCGGCCACGCCCTCGATGATGAACACCGCGCCGTCCAGCACGCGCAGGGAGCGGTTCACTTCGATGTTGAAGTCGATGTGGCCCGGCGTGTCGATGATGTTGATGCGGTGGTCCTTCCACTCGCACGTCACCGCGGCGGAGGTGATGGTGATGCCGCGCTCGCGCTCCTGCTCCATGTAGTCGGTCGTGGTGTTGCCGTCGTGCACCTCGCCGATGCGGTGCGAGACGCCGGTGTAGTACAGGATGCGCTCGGTCGTGGTGGTCTTGCCCGCGTCGATGTGCGCGGTGATGCCGATGTTGCGGATACGGTCGAGCGTGTTGTCGGCCACAGGGGTCTTCCTCCATGCGGTGGCGGGCCGTGCAGGCCCTTGCCCGAACCGCCCACCACGCTCCGGCTGGCGCCGGGTGATAATTGCAGCCTGCAAATGCGCCAGCCAGGCCGTTTTTGCAAGCGGTGGCCGCTCTTGCCCACAGGGCAAAGGACCCGTGCAATCTCACCTTTCGTAACAACCAAGTTGCATGAACGGCACTAGGCTTTGTTCATGGACAACAGCGCCATTCAAGCCCTGACCCGCTTCGGCCTCGGCCGCCAGGGGACCCAGCCGTTGCCGGGCGATCCCGCTGCCTGGCTGCGCGGCCAGCTTGCCGCAGCCGACCCTGGGCCGCCCGGGCCGTCCCTCGCGGATGGGTTCGCCGCCTTGCAGCAGGACCGCATGGACCGGCCGCCGCCCGGTGCGCCGCGCCAGGTCGGCCTGCTGTTCAAGGGCGAGGTGGACGCGCTGGTCAATCACGCGGCAGCGACCCCGACGCCGTTCCGGGAACGCCTGGCGTGGTTCTGGGCCAACCATTTCAGCGTCAGCCTGCGCGGCGGCCGCACGGCGGCGTTCGGTGGCGACTTCGTCCGCACCGCCATCCGCCCAAACGTCACCGGCCGGTTCGGCGACATGCTGCTGGCGGTGATGCGCCACCCGGCGATGCTGACCTACCTGGACAACGCGGGCTCGGTCGGGCCGAACAGCCCGGCCGGCCTGCGCACCGGCAAGGGGCTGAACGAGAACCTGGCCCGCGAGTGCCTGGAGCTGCACACGCTCAGCCCCGCGTCCGGCTACACCCAGGCCGATGTCACGAACTTCGCCCGGCTGATCACCGGATGGTCGGTGTCCAACGGGCAGCAGGGGCCGGCCGGGTTCCGCTTCCGCGCGGAGGTCCACGAGCCGGGCGGGCAGGCGGTGCTCGGCCAGGACTTCCCGGACGGCGAGGCAGGCGGCATCGCGGCGCTCGCCTTCCTCGCCGCCCACCCGGCGACGCACCGCCACCTCGCCACCAAGCTGGTGCGGCACTTCGTCGCCGACGACCCGGCGGCCGCCGACGTGGGCCGGGTCGCGGCGGTGCTGCGCGACACCGACGGCGATCTCGGACAGGCGGCGGGCGCGTTGGTCGGGTTGCCCCGCGCATGGCAGCCGCTTGCCAAGCTGCGCAGCCCGCAGGACTACGTGCTGGCGGCGTTGCGGGCAGCCGACCTTCCGGCGGACAACCGGCCAGACGCCGCCGCCGTGATGCGCGCGCTGGGCCAGCCGGTATTCGGCGCGCCGTTCCCCATCGGCTGGCCGGACCAGGCCGCCGACTGGGCCGGGCCGGAGGCGATGATGCGCCGGGTGGAATGGGCCTATGGGTTCAGCGGCCGGGCGGCGTCGCTCGACCCGGCGGCGCTCGCGGAGGCCAGCCTCGGCCCGCTGCTCGCCCCCGCCACGGCCTCCGCCATGTGCGGCGCCGGGTCCCGCCGCGACGCGCTGACCTTGCTGTTCACCTCCCCCGAGTTCCAGAGGCGTTGATGCACCCATCCATCACCCGGCGTTCCGCGCTGCTTGGGCTGGGCGTCGCGTTCACGCTCGGCCGCGCATCCATGGCGGTGGCCGCCGCGCCGACCGAGAGGCGCTTGGTCGTCGTCATCATGCGCGGCGCGCTGGACGGCATGGCGGCGGTGGTCCCGTACGGCGACCCGGCGCTAGCCGCCCTGCGCGGCGAACTGCTGCCGCCGCCGGTCGGCGCCCCGGACGGCATGTTCGACCTCGGCGGCTTCTATGGCCTGCACCCGGCGATGCCGCAGATGGCGGCGCTTTACCGCGCCGGCGAGCTGCTGCCGGTCCACGCGGTGGCCGGGCACTACCGCAGCCGCAGCCATTTCGAGGCGCAGGACTACATGGAGAGCGGCGCGGACCAGCGCATGACCAGCGGCTGGCTCAACCGCGCCGTGCTCGCCATGGCCAAGCCGGTTGGGCCGGGGGCGGCGGCGGAGGCTGCGGTGGCGGTGGGGCTGAGCACGCCGCTGCTGATGCGCGGCCCGGCGGCGGTGGGCGCGTGGGCGCCGCAAGGCGGGATGCACGCGCCGGAGCCTGACCTGCTCAGCCGCATCGCCGCGCTGAATGCGGCAGATCCGGTCATCGGGCCGGCGCTGGCGGAAGGGATGCGGGACCGCGCCGTGTCCGGGGCTGCGCTGGGGGGGGCGGGGGCGGGGGGGGGGGCGCGGGCTACCGGGTTGCCCTCCCGCGGGCGGGGGGGGGGGGCGGGCGGGTGGGGGCCCCCCCCCGCCGGGCCGCGCGTGGCAGCCCTGGAGCTGGGCGGGTGGGACACGCACGCGGACCAGGTGCGGCGATTGGCCGGCCCGCTGGGTGAGCTGGACGCTGGGCTGGCCGCGTTGAAGGACGCGCTGGGCGACGCGTGGGCCAGGACGGCGGTGCTGGTCATCACCGAGTTCGGCCGCACCGCCCGCGTCAACGGCACGCGCGGCACGGACCACGGCACGGGCGCCGTGGCGTTCGTCGCGGGCGGCCGGGTGGCGGGCGGCCGGGTGCTGGCCGACTGGCCGGGGCTGTCCAACCTGCTGGACGGGCGAGACCTGCAGCCGACGATGGATCTGCGGTCGCTGGCGAAAGGCTTGCTGGTGTCGCATCTGGGGCTGAGCCCGGCAGCCATGGCCACGGTGTTCCCGAACGGACGCGACGCGCCGCTGAGGCCGGGGCTGATGCAGGCTTGAGGCCAGCTCGCGCATCGCAGCCTCGCGGCTCCTGCCGATCCGTGGTGATGTGGCCGCCCATGGATGCCGCCCTCGCCCATCTGTCCGCCGCCGACCCGGCGCTTGCCGCCCTGATCGTGCGGGTCGGGCCGTGCCGCCTCACCGTGCTCCCGCGGGACCCCTACGAGGCGCTGGTCCGCGCCATCGGCCACCAGCAGCTGCACGGCCGGGCGGCGCAGGCGATCCTGGGCCGGTTCATCGCCCTGCACCCGGGCGTGCCGTTCCCGACTCCCGGCCTGGTGCTTGCCACGGAGGAGGCGGCGATGCGCGGCTGCGGCCTGTCCGGCGGCAAGGTGGCGGCCATCCGGGACATCGCCGCCCATGCCCTGTCCGGCGCCGTGCCCACCGCCGCCGAGGCCGCGGCGCTGGACGACGCGGCGCTGATCGAACGGCTCATGGTCATCCGCGGCGTCGGGCGCTGGACGGTGGAGATGCTGCTGATCTTCACCCTGGGCCGGCCGGACGTGCTGCCGGTGGACGATTTCGCCGTGCGGGAAGGCTGGCGGCTGATCCAGAAGCTCCCCGCCCAGCCGCGCCCGCGGGACTTGGCGAAACTGGGCGCGGCCTGGGCGCCCTACCGCTCCATCGCCGCGTGGTATCTCTGGCGGGCATCGGAGGAAGGCAAGAAGATCAAGCAGTCCGTGTGACTTGCTGGGCTGGGTGCGATCAGCAACATTGCCGCACCTTCACACGAGGCCGTCCGTTGCCCTTGCGCGCGCTTTCTTGCCTAGTCATCGGCTGCCTTGCATTGCCAGCGCCCGCGCTTGCCGACCCGGCGTTGATCAGCATCGGCGTCGGCGCCACCGACATCCTGAACCAGCAGGCCAGAGCCGCCGCGGATTTCCGTTTGGAATACCGCTCTGGCATCTCGCTCGTGCCGTTCTTCGAGAGCTATTTCAAGGTGAAGCCCTGGGCCGGCTTCGAAACCACCTCGCGCCAGTCGATCTACGGCGGCGGCGGCATCCTCCTGGAAATCCCGCTCGGCCCGCACTGGGTGCTGACGCCCAACATCGGCATCGGCGCCTACGGCCGCAGCAACGGCAAGAACCTGGGCTCGGTGTTCGAAATCCGATCCGACTTCGAGGGCGGCTACGTGTTCGATGGTGGCTCCCGCCTCCTTGCCTCGTTCGGCCACACCTCCAACGCGGGCATCAGCCGACGCAACCCGGGCACGGAAGCGGCCATCGTGTCCTATCAGGTCCCGATCGCCAACCTTATCGGCAGGCGCTGACAGCAGTAGCCGGATGCGACAGCCTAAGCCAGACAGAGGCTTCCGCAGGATGCGACACGGAGCTGGGGCAAACCAGGATTCTACAAAAGGCCAAGCTGCATGAACTTGCCTGACAGGATCGCATCGTCGAAAGGCTTTGGGATGTGGTCCTGCGCTCCGCATTCGGCGGCGGTGGCGATCTGCGCCGCATCGTTCTGCGTCGTGCAGAACACCACGACCGGGCCGGCCGCGCCGAACTCCGCCCGCAGCGCCCGCAGGAAGGACAGGCCGTTCATCACCGGCATGTTCCAGTCCAGCAGAACGCAGCGCGGCAGGCCGCGGCGGCAGTAGTTCAACGCCTCCCGGCCGTCCTCCGCCTCCGCCACCTCGTAGCCGTGCGCTTCGAGGATGCGCCGGGCGACCTTGCGGACAACCCGGCTGTCATCGACCACCAGGCAGATCGGGGCTGCCAGGGCTGTCGAGAGTGTCGGGGCTGCCGGGGCTGCCGCAGCCGGTGCGACGGTCATGCCGGTTCAACCTCGAAAGCCAACAGGCTGTGCAGGTCCAGCACGATCATCAGCCTGGCCTCCAGACGGTAGAGCCCGGCGCTGAATCGCGCCCACTGCTCAGGCAGCGTGGGTGGGTTCGGCTCGTAGCAGCCAGGGTCCGGGGACAGCACCTCGCACACCTGGTCCACCAGCAGCGCATACAGCTCGCCGTCGTTCTCGGTCACGAGCGCCATCGGCTGCAGGCCGGCGGGCGGCGGAGCGAGGTGGAGCCGGCGCCGCAGGTCAATGGCGGTCACGATGCGGCCGCGCAGGTTGAGGTTGCCCGCCACCTCCGGCGGGGCCAGCGGCACCGGCGCGATCGGCTGATGGCGCAGCACGTCCCGCACCCTGCTGACCGGCACGCCGCAGAGCTGCCCGGCCAGGCTCAGCGTGACGAACACGGTGCTTTGGCTCATGGCGTTCTGCATGGTGTTCTGTTGAGGGGCCATCAGGCGACCTGCCGTTCGGCGGGCGAGAGCTGCCGCCGGAGCGCTTCCAGCAAGGCAGGCCGGTCGAACTTGCCGACGTACTCGTTGAAACCTGCGGCGTTGCCCCGGCGGATGTCGGACGGGCTTGCGCGGCTGCTCAGCGCGAGCAGCGGCGTCTGCCGCCAGGGTCCGCCATCCTTCAGCATGCGCGCGAGCTGCAGGCCGTCGATGCCAGGCATCTCGACGTCGGAGATGATCGCGTCGAACCGGGTCGGAAGCGCTGCATCGCGTATTTCCAAGGCCTTGGCCGCGCTGTCCACCGCCGTGACCAGATAGCCGCAGGCGGACAGGGTAGGCACCAGCAGCTGGCGGAAGAAGGCCGAGTCCTCCACCACCAGCAGCGTTTGCCGATCCGTGCCCTGGTCGTCGGTGAACCAGTCGTTGGCGCCCTGTTGCAGCCAATGGCCGGTGTCGAGCACGTCCGTCACCCGGCCGGCGATGAGGGCTGTGCCCAGGAAGCCAAGCTGGCCTGCCGCCAGCTCGATGGTCAGCTGGTCCTCCACCACGTCCACGATCTCCGCCACCATCAGGCCCACCGAGCGCCCCCGGTCCGAGAACACGAGCACCGGCACCCTGCCCTGCGGCGCGTGGCGCTCGATGTTCACCAGCGGCATCAGCTGGCCACGGTACTGCATCACGTCGCGGCCGCCGTTGCAGTCGATGTCGGCCACGGCGATGCTCTCGATGCGGGACACCAGGCCGAGCGGGACCGCCACGGGGATGCCCCCGCCGGACAGCCGTACCAGCAGCATCGCCGTCCGATCGCCGGGCCGCTCGGCCGCAGTCATCGACATGTCCGGTTGCTGGTCCTGGGCTGGCTGCATGGCCGTGCCGACGGCCCGCCCGACGCCGTTGGGATCGAGGATCATGATGACGGAGCCGTCCCCCAGGATGGTGTTGCCGCTGAACATGCCGAGGTGGCGCAGCAGCGGGGACACCGGCTTGACCACGATCTCCTCGGTGTCGAACACCTGGTCCACCACCAGCCCGAGCTTCAGGCCGCCGAGCACCGCAACCACGACCGTGAGCGCTCCGCCAAGCGTTGCTTCGCCGGCTGGCAGGCGCAGCAGGTCGCGCAGCGGCACGAGCGGCAGCAGCTGCTTGCGCAGCCGCAGCACGGGGGCGCCATCCAGCTGCTCGATCACCAGGTTGCCCTCGGCGGGCGTGCCCTCCCGTTCCGCCCGCACCAGCTCTGCCACGCAGGTCTGCGGCAGGGCGAAGCGTTGGCCGCCGGTTTCGACGATCAAGGCGGAGATGATGGCCAGGGTGAGCGGGATCTTGACGGTGAAGGTGGTGCCCTGGCCGGCGGCGCTGCGCAGGTCCACCGAGCCGCCGAGCCGCCGGATGTTGGTCTTCACCACGTCCATGCCGACGCCGCGGCCCGACACGGCGGTGATGGCCCGGGCGGTCGACAGGCCTGGGTGGAAGATGAACCGCTGGATCTGCTGGTCCGACATGGCCGCCAGCTCCGCTGCCGTGGCGAGGCCCTGCGCCAGCGCCCGCTCCCGGATGCGGGTGGTCGGCAGCCCTGCGCCATCGTCCTGCACCTCGATGACGATGTGGCCGCCTTCGTGGAAGCTGTTGAGCGTGATGGTGCCGGTGGCGGGCTTGCCGGCAGCCAGGCGGGCGGCCTGGCTCTCCAGCCCATGGTCGGCGCTGTTGCGGACCATGTGGGTCAGCGGGTCGCGGATCAGCTCCAGCACCTGCCGGTCCAGCTCGGTGTCCTCACCCAGCATGACCAGCTCGATCCGCTTGCCCAGGTCCGCCGACAAGTCCCGCACCATGCGGGGCAGCTTGCTCCAGGCATGGCGGATCGGCTGCATGCGCGTCTTCATGACGCCTTCCTGCAAGTCCGAGGTGAGGTGCGACAGGCGCTGCAGCGGCGCGGCATAGCGGCTGTCCGCGTCGCCCCGGGCGAGCTGCACCAACTGGTTGCGGGTCAGCACCAGCTCGCTGACGAGCACCATCAGCGACTCCAGCACGTCCACCGCGACCCGGATGTTGTGGGACGCCGGCTCGGCGCTCGCGGCCTCCGCCGCCGCCTGTCCGGAAATCTTCGCCTTCGACACGGCTGGGGCAGCCTTGGCCTCGGCCAGCCCGGCAATCAACGCCGTGTCATCCCCCGCCGGCTCCGTCCCAGCCGCGGCGATGCCTGCGAGGATCAGCTTGATCCGGTCGAGCGCCGCCAGGACGACCGTGATCAGGCTGGAGCTTGCCTGCAGCTCCCCGTCCCGCACGGCGCTGAGCAGGTCCTCGGCCGCGTGCGCCACGCGCTCCAGCCGGGGCAGGGCGAGGAAGCCGCAGGTGCCCTTGATGGTGTGCACCAGGCGGAACACGTCAGACAGCTGCGCCGCATCGTCCGGCTCCCGTTCCAGCTTCAACAGCGCATCGTCCAGCGCGGCCAGGCTCTCACCGGTTTCGGCCAGGAACTCCGTCAGCAACTCGTCCATTCACCAAGCTCCGGCGCTTGGAGCCATAATGGCCGCGCACTGCCGAAGATTAGGTTAACCGGGCGCCAGCAGCGGTCCCAGCAGCAGCGGCGGCGCCGAGGGCGAGGCGCTGCCAGCGGGCATCAGCGCCGACAGCCGTAGCCCGGCGGCGCGCGCCAGCATCACCACGAAAGGCGGCTGCACGTCGCGCGGCTCGAACGCGGCGCCTGCCGGGTCGGCCAAAGCCGTCCACAGCGCGGCAGGCCAGGCGGCGGACGCGCCCTGCACCGCGACCAGGATGTCGCCGCCGGGCTGCCCGGACAGGCTCACGGCGCCGCCGCGCGGCAGCGCCTCCGCCGCCAGCAGCAGCAGGTTGACCAGCACGCGGGCAGCGGGGCCTTCGTGCTTGCCTGGATGCAGGCCGCCCAGCTCCGCCGTCACCCGCGGCGGCAGCCCGGCGGCAAGCTCGGCCAGTCCGGCCGCGTCCAGCGGGCCGCAGTCGCCAGCCCAGGCCGCGCGCAGCAGCCTGACCCGGCGCGCCATGCCCAGCGCCGCCTCGCTCGCCAGCGGCAGCGCGTCCGGCGTGGTCGCCGGGTCCTCGATCATCAGCTCCAGCGTGTTCATCAATGTTCCGAGCGGGCCGGCCAGGTCATGGCACAGCCGGGCGCAGAGGGCTTCGGCAAGCTGCGTGAAGGTCGCTTGCGGCTGGGGCATCGCGGCCTCCCATCGTTGCGCCTTCAAATGGCACGCTGCGGCAACCTGAGCAAAAACTATGTGGGCATCTGGTGTCAAACCCCCGTCATCGGACACGTTAGGATCGCCATGCCGTCCCATTCGCACATCGAGCCCGGCCAACGGGTGCGGCACCCGCAGCAGCCGGAGTGGGGGGTGGGACAAGTGCAGTCCACCATCGGCGACCGGATCACGGTGAATTTCCCGCATGCCGGCAAGGTCGTCATCAACGCCCAGGTGGTGAGTTTGGAGGTGGTGGAGGCTGCCCCGCGGGAGTGAGCCGCCGCGCGGGGCTTGAACCAGGCGCCGCTCCCGCCGACAATACCGCAATGCCGTCCTATTCAACCATGATCGACCCGCACGGCCGATCCATCAGCTATCTCCGGGTGTCCGTGACGGACCGCTGCGACCTTCGCTGCGTGTACTGCATGGCTGAGGAGATGACGTTCCTGCCGCGCGACGAGGTGCTGTCGCTGGAGGAGCTGGAACGGCTGTGCGGCAGCTTCGTACGCCTGGGCGTCCGCAAGCTGCGCATCACCGGCGGCGAGCCGCTGGTGAGGCGGGACGTGATGACGCTGTTCCGCTCCCTCGGCCGCCACCTGGGCCAGGGCCTGGAGGAGCTGACGCTCACCACCAACGGAACCCAGCTTGCCCGGTTCGCGTCCGACCTGCATGCCGCCGGCGTGCGCCGGGTGAACGTGAGCCTGGATACGCTGTCTGCGGACAAGTTCGCCGCCATCACCCGCCGCGGCCGGATCGAGCCGGTGCTGGCCGGCATACGCGCCGCCAAGGCGGCCGGGCTTGCGGTCAAGCTGAACGCCGTGGCGCTGAAGGACGTGAACGAGGACGAGTTCGACGACATGCTCGCCTGGTGCGGCCGCGAAGGGCTGGACCTGACCTTGATCGAAACCATGCCGATGGGCGACGTGGCGGACCGGATCGAGCAGTACCTGCCGCTTTCCCTGGTGCGCGCGCGGCTGCGGCAGCGCTGGACGCTGACCGAGGCGGCCTACCGCAGCGGCGGGCCGGCGCGTTACTTCGACGTGGCGGAAACCGGCCAGCGGCTGGGCTTCATCACCCCCATGACGCATAATTTCTGCGAGAGCTGCAACCGGGTGCGGCTGACCTGCACCGGCACGCTGTTCATGTGCCTGGGCCAGGACGACGCGGCCGACCTGCGCAGCGTGATGCGGAGCGGCGGCGACGAGGCGGCGTTGGAGGCCGCCATCCGCGAGGCGATCGCCCGCAAGCCGAAGGGCCATGACTTCATCATAGACCGCCGCCGCCCGGCAGCCTCCGTCGGCCGCACGATGAGCCTGACGGGCGGTTGAAGCCGCTTGGGGAGCAAGGCTGGTCTCCGCCCAGACCCGCTAAAGGCCCCGCCTTTGACGGAGTCCAGAAGCAGAGCCTCTGGCCTTGCTGGCTGGCTCAGGAACCGGTCAGCGCAGCGCCTCCGTCAAGCTGACCGTGCCGCTGCCGCGCGGCGCTGGGCGCGGCTGGTTGGGGCCTGGCGCCCAGCCTGTCAGCATGGCCAGCCGCAGCGTCGCCACCGCCCGCCCGTCTTGCTGCGGCAGCGTGCTCAGGGCGGCTGGGAACAGCGTGCGGGGCGGCGTGCGGCGATCCCGCAGCGAAACGGCGTTCGCCTCCCCGGCCGCGCGCAGCTCCCGCAGCAGGGTGAGCGGGTCGGCATAGAGCAGCGTGAGCGAATCTGCGTCGGCCACCGGCAGCGCGAAGCCGGCGCGCTGCAGCAGGGCGGCGCAGTCGGCCAGGCCGGCGAACGGGCACACGCGCGGGCTGGCGCCGCCGCTCAGCGCCGCCTCCGCTTCCGTCAATGCCGTGCGCAGCTCCGCCAGCGTGCCGAGCGCCGGCATGGATGCGAGCAGCAACCCGTCCGGCCGCAGCGCCATGCGCAGCTGCACCAGCGCGCCGGGCAGGTCGTTGACCATGTGCAGGGACAGGTTGGCGACCACGAGGTCAAAGCTGCCGGCGGCGAACGGCAGCCATTCCGGGTCGCCCACCATGGCGTCATCCAGCCGCGCCATCGCCGGCGACAGCTCGCAGCTGACGGTCTCGATGCCGCGCTGGCGCAGGCGCGGCGCCACGACGCCGCGCCCGCCCAGATCCAGCGCGCGGCCGAACCGCAGGGTCGTGTCGTCCAGGCGGTCCAGCAGCCGGTCCGCCACCTCTGCCAGGATCGGCGTCACCTCCGCGATGCGGCTGGCGGCACGGTCCCGGTGCAGGCGCACCGCCCGGCGGTCGAACACGGTCTCGGTCATGGGCGAGCCTCTGGTTGCCGCTCTGCAGATGGTCCCTTCAGAACCCGACCAGCAGGATGTCAAGCGCGCGGGTGATGCGGTCGTGATCGAGCATATGGTTTTCGTTTCCGGCACCTGGGCTTGGATGCATGTCGTGGCGTGCCGTCAGAACTGCAGGTAGGTATCGAGCGGCAAGCCGTGTTCAGCGACATGATCATTCCAAGCGTGCATCGCCTCTCGATTGTCCTCCAGCCAGTGCCGCCTGCGCGCGTCCTGCAACAGCGTCTCTGGTAGCGTCACGTTCGTTGCACGCCGCGGCGATGCTGGTGGGGAGCCTGCACTGGGCATATCAGAACCTGCTTCCTGGGCTCGGTATCATGCGCGTGGCAAACGCACTTCATCAAGCTGCCAAGGATGCTTTGGCCAAGCCAAGTGGACGCGTCCTGCCATACAGTCGTAACCTGACACCATGCAGACGGTTGCCCACGCCCTCGCCATGGGCCGTTCATGGCTTTCGGCCGCCGCCCGGTCCGCGCTGGACCTGGCGCTGCCGCCGCGGTGCCTCACGTGCGACGCGGGCGTCGAGGCGCCAGGCCGGCTCTGCGCCATCTGCTTCCGGGCGACCGGCTTCGTGACGGAGCCGTGCTGCCAGCGCTGCGGCATGCCGTTCCGGCACGCGGCCCAGGGCGGGCTGGCGCGGTCCTGCGATGCCTGCACGGCCGAGCCGCCGCCGTGGCGCATGGGCCGGGCCGCGTTGCGCTACGACGACCAGGCCCGCCGCATTGTGCTGCCGCTGAAATATGGGGACAGGCTGGAGATCGCCGCCGCCCTGGCGCAGCACATGGCGCGCGCCGGCGCCGCCTTGCTGCGGGACGCCGACATCCTGATCCCCGTCCCCCTGCACCGCCGCCGCCTGCTGACCCGGCGCTACAACCAATCGGCCTTGCTGGCGCACGCCATCGGCCGCGCCGCCGGCCGGGACGTGGTGGCCGACGGGCTGCGCCGCACCCGCCCCACCCAATCCCTGGCCGGCCTGACCCGGCGGGAGCGGGCGCGGACGGTCGCTGGCGCGTTCGCCATCCGGCCAGGCCGGGAGGCGGCGATCGTGGGACGCCGGGTCGTGCTGATCGACGACGTGCTGACCACGGGGGCCACGGCCGGGGCGTGCACCCTGGAGATGCTCGCCGGCGGCGCAGCCAGGGTGGACTTGCTCGTGGGAGCGCGCGCCGGCTCGGCCGGTCCTGCCGAGGCTTTGCCCTGAAGCGCCTGCAAGCCTTGCCTTGGGGCGCGTGCGTCGCCATTGCTGAACCACCGCATCCCTTGAAGGACCTTGCCGCTGTGCCGCGCATCGAGATCTACACCCAGCCATGGTGCCCATTCTGCTCGCGGGCGGTCAGCCTGCTGAAGCGCAAGGGCGTGGCGTTCGACGAGATCGACGCGCCGCACGGCTCCGCGCAACGGGTCCGGGCGGAGCAGCGTTCCGGACGGTCAACCATGCCGCAGGTGTTCATCGGCGGCCAGCATGTCGGCGGGTGCGACGACCTGATGGCGCTGGAGCGGGCGGGCAGGCTCGATGCGCTGCTGGGCGCCGGATGATCCACTACCAGCTCCGCTGCAGCGGCGACCATGCCTTCGATGGCTGGTTCCGCGACAGCGCCGCGTTCGACCAGCAAGCCGGCGCCGGGCTGCTGTCATGCCCGGCCTGCGGCGTCACGGACGTGAAGCGCGCCCTGATGGCGCCGGCGCTGGGCCGCTCCCGCACAGCTCCCGCCCAGCTTGAAGCCAGGGTCGAAACAGGCGTTGAAGCCCCGGTCGAAGCCGGGCCGGAAACGGCAGCCAGGCCTCTCGCGCCGCAGCCGGCCATGGGCGGGGCGCTGCCGGACGGGATGCGATCCATGCTGCAGCGGATGCGGGCCGAGGTCGAGAAACGCTGCGACTACGTGGGCAACGCCTTCGCCGCAGAGGCCCGCCGCATCCACAACGGCAGGAGCGGCGTGCGCGGCATCTATGGCGAGACGACGCCGGAGGAGGCCGAGCGGCTGGCCGACGACGGCATCGAGGTTTCGCGCATGCCCTGGGTGCCCCGCGCCGACGGGTAGCAGGCTAACCGATCAGCTTCGCCCATACGTGTCCTCGATCCGCACGATGTCGTCCTCGCCCAGGTATGCGCCGGACTGCACCTCGATCAGGGTCAGCGGGATGCGGCCAGGATTCTCCAGCCGGTGCACGGTGCCGAGCGGCAGGTAGATGCTCTCGTTCTCCCGCACCATCACCTCCTCGCCGTCCCGCGTGACCATCGCGGTGCCGTTCACCACCACCCAGTGTTCGGCGCGGTGGTAGTGCCGCTGCAGGCTCAGCTTGTGCCCCGGCGTCACCACGATGCGCTTGACCTGGAAGCGGTCGCCGTGGATCAGGCTCTCGTAGAAGCCCCAGGGCCGGTACACCCGGTTGTGCGCCACCGCCTCGTGCCGGCCGGCGGCCTTCAGGCGGTCCACCACCTTCTTCACGTCCTGCGCGCGGTCCCGGTGCATGGCCAGCACCGCGTCCTCGGTCACCACCACCACGGCGTCCTTCAGCCCGACCACGGCCGTCATGATGCCGTCGCTGCGGGCGTAGCAGTGCGAGGAGCCTTCCAGCAGCACGTCGCCGATGGCCACGTTGCCGTCCGCGTCCTTGCCTCCCAGCTCCCACAGCGCGCCCCAGGAGCCCACGTCCGACCAGCGCAGGTCGGCCGGCACCACGGCGATGCGGCTGGTGCGCTCGGCCACCGCGTAGTCCAGGCTGATGTTCGGGCAGGCGGCGAAGGCATCGGGCTGCAGCCGGATGAAGTCGAGATCCCGGGTCGCCGCTTCCAGGGCGCGCCGCACCGCCGCCAGCACGTCCGGCGCGTGGACCTGCAGCTCCTCGATCATCGTCTCCGCGGTGAAGACGAACATGCCGGCGTTCCACAGCGCGCCCGACGCCACCAGGCTGGCCGCCCCGGCGGCGTCCGGCTTCTCGATGAAGCGCGCCACGTCATGGACCCCGGAAGCGCCCGCCACCGCGCCGCCGATCTCCATGTAGCCGTAGCCGGTCTCCGGCCCGGTCGGCTTCATGCCGAGGGTCACGATCCGTCCGGCCCGCGCCCCGGCCACCGCGCGGGCCAGGATGGCGTGCAGCGCGCCCACATCCTCGATGGCGGAGTCGGCGGCGGTCATCCAGATCACCGCCTGCGGGTCCGTCTGCGCCACCAGCAGGGCCGCGGCGGCGATGGCGGGGGCGGAGTTGCGGCCGACCGGCTCCAGCACGATCCGCGCGCCCGGGACGCCGGCGTGCCGCAGCTGCTCGGCCACCAGGAAGCGGTGCTCGTGGTTGCACACCACCACGGGCGGCGCGAAGCCGGGCGCCACGCCGCGCAGGGCGGTCTCGACGATCATCGACCGGTCGTGGTTCAGCAGGCCCCAGAACTGCTTGGGGAAGCTTTCGCGCGACACCGGCCAGAGCCGGGTGCCGGAGCCGCCCGAGAGGATGACCGGCACGACGGTCCCGGCGGCGTTGCCGGCTGCGGCGGTCCAGTCCGGAAGGAGGGCGGGCGCGTCCATGGTCGTTCCAACAATCCTGAGAGCCGTGCCTAGTCCCTGATCGGCAACCTTGTCCATCGGCTTGGGTCCCGCTTCTTGCAATGCTCGCTACTCCTTTGCCGGGGTGGTTTGCCCGAGCACCCAGCCCTCCCAGCGCTGCACCCAGGGGTCGGCGGGCGCAGTGTCCGGCCGCGTCCCGTCCAGCACCGCCAGGACGCACATCAGGCCGAGCAGGCTGTCGAACCGGTCCTCCCCTGCGGCATCGGCGCCGAAGCCGTCCGCGAGCGCCGCCTGCAACGCCGGGTGAGGCTTAGCGCGCAATCCTTTCAGCATCGTTTGCAACGGCACAGCAAGCGCGGCCCGGTCCGCCTGGCGGCGCTTGCTGCCGCGCAGCCGCACCCCGAGCTGCCGCATCGCCTCCGCCGGGTAGGTTTCGGCCACCACGGCCCGGCCAGGCCGCAGCAGGGCGCGGAGCGGCCCGTCGAACGGCCACAGCGCGGGCGGGCAGGGGCCGGCCAAGGCGGGCAGCAGCAGATCCCGCCAGCCGGAGATCGCGGCCTTGCCGGACTGGTTGGCGCCGAGCGTCCAGAACAGCGGCGCGCCGGCAGGCCGCTCCGCCGTCGCGCGGTCGCAGACGCGGGACAACCCGGCGGCGTCCAGCCCGAGCGCCGCCGCGTGGGACAGCCGGGTCATGCCGGCAGCTCCCCGGCGCGGGTAGAACGGACGGGCGGGCGAGACCTCCGCCAGGGTGTCGCACACGCTGAAGAAGCTGGACCGCGCGTCCAGGCCGCGCAGGAAAGCGGGGAAGTCCGCCGCCGTGGCGTGCCGGCCAGCGTAGGCGCGGGGCAGGCCGAGCGGGAAGTCCACGCCCAGCGCCACCGCCTCCCCAGCGGCGGCCAGGCCGGCGGCCAGGCGGGCCAGCAGGCTGCCGACCTCGCCCACGGGGCAGGGCGCGGCCACCGACCACCCGCCGGGCGACCCGGCAGCGACCGTCATCCAACGCTTCCGCCCGTCCACGCTCCAATCGGCGTGGGCGGCGATCAGGGCTTCTTCAGCGGCTGGTGCGCCCGGTCGATGAGGCGGGACAGCAGGCCGGGCGGGCGCGCCGGCTTGGCCGGCTTGGCAGACGCTTCCAGCACCTGCTTCTGCTGCAGCCACTTGTCGAGCGGCATGCCGGCTTTGGCGGCGCGCTTGCGTTCGTAGTCGCGCTGCGCCTCCGTCATGGGGCGGGTGGTGGGCGGGTTCGTGGCCATGGCCGGACTTTGACAAAGGCGAGCGCCGGGTTCAAGCGAGCTGCCATGGACATGCACCTTTCAGGCAAGCGCGTGCTCGTCACCGGTGGGTCCAAGGGCATCGGCCGCGCCAGCGCCATGGCCCTGGCCGCCGAGGGGTGCAGCCTGGTGCTGGCCGCCCGCGACCCGGCGGCGCTCACCGAGGCCGCCGGGCTGATCCGCAGCCGCCACCAGGTGCAGGTCGAGACCGTGCCGGCCGACCTGTCGCAAAGCGGCGAGGCGGCCCGCCTGGCGGAGGCCGCCGGCGCGGTCGATCTGCTGGTGAACAACGCGGGCGCGATCCCGCCGGGCACGCTGCTGCAGGTGGAGGAGGCGCAGTGGCGCGCGGCCTGGGACCTCAAGGTGTTCGGCTTCATCAACCTGACCCGGGCGCTCTACCCCGTGCTGAAGGCGCGCGGCGGCACCGTGGTGAACGTGATCGGCTCGGCGGGCGAGAGCTTCGATGCGGCCTACATCGCCGGCAGCACGGGCAACGCCGCGCTGATGGCGTTCACCCGCTCGCTCGGCCGCGCCGCCCCGGCGGACGGGATGCGGGTGGTGGGCATCAACCCAGGCCCGGTGGCGACGGAGCGGATGGAGACGATGCTGCGCGCCCGGGCCGAACGGGACCTGGGCGACGCCGGCCGCTGGGCGGAGCTGACGCGCGCCATGCCGTTCGGCCGCGCCGCCACGCCGGAGGAGATCGCCGACGCCGTGGTGTTCCTGGCCAGCCCGCGCTCCGGCTACACGACGGGGACGATCCTGACGATCAACGGCGGCGGATAGGCGCTGCCGCCCTTGCACGGTGCGGGGCGAGGCTACATCCTCCCGGGGACAAGCAAGAATCCAGCGGAGGGACAAGCGCAGTGAAGACAGGACCAGCACGGCCGAAGCGGGCGAACCGGAAATTGGCGGCCCCGACCTTCGCGGCATTGATCCTCGCCGCGTCCTTGGCCGGCACGGGGACGGCCTTCGCAGCGGGTCCGGAGGTGGTGGCCGGTCCCTCGGCCGACCCGCAGTGCTACGTGCCGTGGACCGCGCAGACCAAGTTCTTCAAATACCCGAAGAAGGCCGGCCCTTACCGCGTCGCGCTGGCCAACGGCTTCATCGGCAACACCTGGCGCATCCAGATGATCCGCACCGCCAAGGCCTACGCCGAGCAGCCGGAGGTGAAGGCCAAGCTCAAGGAGTTCAAGGTCGTCTCGACCGGCGAGGACATCGCGGCGCAGATTTCGGCGATCAACAACTTCATCGATTCCGGCTACGACGCCGTCATCGTCGATGCCCAGAACCCGACGGCGTTCAAGTCGGTGGTCCGGCGCGCGGAGCAGGCGGGCGTGGTGCTGGTCGCGTTCGACAACACGATCGACACCGACCAGGCGATCAACGTCAACGTCGACCAGCTCGGCCTCGGCCAGTACTGGGGCGACTGGCTGGTGAAGTCGCTGCCGAAGGGCGGCTCCATCCTGGAGGTCCGCGGCGTCACCGGCACCACGGTCGACACCGACCGCCACAAGGGCCTGCAGGACACGCTGAAGGCGTCGGGCAAGCCGTTCGACACCACCGAGGTCATCGGCCGATGGGACGACGGCACGGCGCAGAAGGTGGCGGCCGACGCCATCGCCGTGCACGGGCGTTTCGACGGCATGACCGCGCAGGGCGGCTCGACCGGCATGGTGAGGGCGTTCATGGATGCCGGCCAGCCTTTCGTGCCGGCCGGCGCGGAAACCGAGAACGGCTTTCGCAAGCTGTGCCTGGCGCACCAGGCCGAGGGGCTGCGCTGCGCCTCCGGCGGCACCGGCCCGGCGCAGGTCGCGGTCGCCGTCAAGACCGCGCTGGCGGCGCTGGACGGGGAGGTCGTGCCGCAGTCGATCAAGCTGCCGCTCGCCCATGTCGAGGACCCGAACTTCAAGGCGGGCGACAACACCTTCCCGGACCAGACCGACAATTTCTTCGTCGGCAACTCCTTTCCAAGCTGCGGCATCAATTTCACCGCGCAGGAGATCATGGGCCAGTCCGAAGCCAACCAGTGAGGTTTTGTAAAATTGGTTTCAGGCGCTGATCCCTTGGCAAGCAAGACTGGGCGCTGCCCAGACCCGCCAAAGGCCGAGGGCCTTTGGAAACCGTTTCATTGAGCAAAAGGATTCCAAAGGCTCTGCCTTTGGCGGAGTCCAGAGGCAGAGCCTCTGGCCTTGCTTGACGCTTGCCTTCAAGGGTTTCAGCCGTCCCGCCGCACATGCCTGAAGCGGGTGAGCCGCTGTTCCACATGCAGGGCATCACCAAGCGGTACGGCGGCGTGCTGGCCTTGGAGGACGTGGACCTGTCGGTGCAGGCCGGCTGCATCCATGCGGTGCTCGGCGAGAACGGCGCGGGCAAGTCAAGCCTCATCAAGTGCATGGCGGGCGTGGTGCAGCCGGATGCGGGCGCCATGCGCCTGGACGGTGCGGCGGTGCGGTTCGCCTCGCCCGCCGCCGCCAACGCCGCCGGGGTGGTGTGCATCTTCCAGGAGCTGTCGCTCATCCCGGACCTGTCGGTGGCGGACAACATCCTGATCAGCAACCCGCCCCGCCGGCTGGGGCTGATCGACCGCCGGGCGCAGCGGCGCATGGCGGAGGCGGCGCTGGCCCGGGTGGGCGCGGAGGGCATCCATCCCATGGCGCTGGTCAAGGACCTGCCCCTGTCGCGCCGCCAGCTGGTCGAGATCGCGAAGGCATTGGCCCGCGCGCCGCGCCTGCTGATCCTGGACGAGGCCACCTCCGCGCTGACCGCGGGCGACGTGGCGCCGGTGTTCCGCCTGCTCAAGGAACTGCGGGCGCAGGGGGTGGCGCTGGTCTATATCTCGCACCGCATGGACGAGGTCGCCGAGCTGGCCGACGAGTGCAGCGTGTTCCGCAACGGCCGCCGGGTCGCGAGCTTCGCCGCCGGGACCAGGAGCGACGACGAGATCGTCACCCTGATGATCGGGCGGAACTACAGCCAGGTGTTCCCGCCGAAGCCCCCGCCGCTCCCGGACGATGCCGCTGCCGTGCTCGAGGCGCGCGGCCTGTCCTGGGGCGACGCCCTGGCCGGCATTTCGCTGCGGGTGCGCGCGGGCGAGATCGTGGGCCTTGGCGGGCTGGACGGGCAGGGGCAGCGGGAATTGCTGCTGGCGTTGTTCGGGGTGCTGCGCGGGGTGTCTGGCGAGGTGCTGGTCGGCGGCGAGCGCGCGGCGGCCGGGCCGCACGGCGCGGCGGCTGACGGCATCGCGCTCATCCCGGAGGACCGCAAGACCGAGGGCCTCATGCTGCCGATGTCGGTCGGCGATAACCTGTCCTTCGCCTCGCTGGGGCGCCTGTCGCATGGCGGCGTGCTGGACCGGGCCGCCGAGCGGGATGCGATCGCGGGGATGACCAAGCTGCTCGCGATCAAGACGGCCAGCAACGACGGGCCGGTGGCAGCCCTGTCGGGCGGCAACCAGCAGAAGGTCGTGCTGGCCAAGTGGCTGATGACCCGGCCGCGCATCATCCTGCTCAACGACCCGACGCGGGGCATCGACGTAGGGACCAAGCAGGAGATCTACCAGCTGCTGCGCAAGCTGGCCGACGAGGGCGCCGCGATCCTGCTCTACTCGACGGACTACGCCGAGCTGATCGGCTGCTGCGACCGGGTCCTGGTGCTCTATGAGGGCCGGGTGAAGCGCCAGCTCGCGGGCGACGCCGTCACCGAGCATGCGCTGGTCTCTAGCGCCCTGAACATCGGAGCGCCAAGCATCGGGGCGGCGCATTGACCGGCGATTGGGGGCACCGGCTGCGCGGGCAGCTTCCCACCTTGTCGGCGGCGCTGGTGTTCGCGGCCATCTTCGCCGTCTATCTCGCCAACCACCCGGCCGGGCTCAGCGCGAACGTGGTGCAGACGGCCGCCAACAAGGGCGTGCTGCTGGCGCTCGTCGCGGTGGCGCAGACCTTCGTCGTGCTCACCGGCGGCATCGACCTGTCGGTGGGGGCGGTGTTCATCCTGGCGAACTGCCTGGCGTCGTGGATCGTCATCGGCTCGCCCGCCATGACGGCGCTCGGCGTCGCGGGCGTGCTGTGCGCCGGCCTCGCCTGCGGCGCGCTCAACGGCGCCCTGGTGATCGTGGGCCGCCTGCAGCCCATCGTGGTCACGATCGCGACCGGGTCGATCTACTTCGGGCTGGCGCTGCTGCTGCGGCCGAACCCGGGCGGCGACGTGAACAACGACCTGGCCGACGCCGTCACCGGCCAGCTGCCCGGCGGCGTGCCGGCCAGCGCCGCCGCGTTGCTGGCCGTCATGCTGGTCGCGTGGCTGCCGTTCCGGCGTTCGGTGCTCGGGCGCGCGGTCTATGCGGCCGGCTCCTCCGAGGTGTCAGCCGCCATGTCCGGCGTGCCGGTGCGGCGCGCCAAGCTCCTGGCTTACAGCCTGGCGGGGCTGTTCGCCGCGCTGGGCGGGCTGCTGCTGGCGTTCTTCACCTACTCGGGCGAGGCGTCCTCCGCCAACGCCGCCACCTACACGCTCAACTCGATCGCGGCGGTGGTGATCGGCGGCGTGTCGCTGTTCGGCGGGTCCGGCAGCGCCGTCGGCGCCATTTTCGGCGCGCTGATCTTCCGCACCATCAACGACCTGCTGTTCGTGTTCGACCTCGATCCGCTGTGGCAGCCGCTGTTCCTGGGGCTGGTGCTGCTGTTCGCCGTCAGCCTCGGCTCGCTGCGGCTGCTGCGCCTGCGCAACCGCCTCGACCTGTTCACCTGATGAGCGTCCTGCGCCGTGCCGACCCGGCGGTGCTCACGGCGTTCGGCTGCATCGCGGCCCTGCTCGTGGTGGGCAGCCTGTATTCGGCCAACTTCCTCTCGCCACGCTACCTGCTCCAGCAATTGCAGGTCGGCGCTTTCCTGGCCTTGCCCGCCACCGGCATGATGGTCGTGGTCCTGCTCGGCCAGATCGACCTGTCGGTCCCGTGGCTGATCACGGTGGGCGGCATGATGGCGACCGCCGCCGCCGGCCCGGCGGGCGGGGCGCTGGCGATCCCCGCCGGCATCCTGGCGGGCGTGGCGCTCGGCGTGGTGAACGGAATCGGCGTCGCCTATTTCCGGGTGCCCTCGATGATCTTCACCCTCGGGGTCAACGCGGTCGCCCAGGGCCTGATGATCCTGCGGACCGGCGGCGCAGCCCCGCAGGACAGCGCCACGAATCTGATGCACCGGCTGGCAACCGGCCATGCCGTCGGCGGCATCCCGAACGCGGTGTGGATCTGGGTCGGGGTCGGCGCTGCCGCCGTCTTCGTGTTGAACCGGACGACCTTCGGCCGGTCGGTCTACGGCATCGGCAACCGCGAGCGGGCGGCCTACCTGTCCGGCATCCGGACGCAGCGCGTGGTGCTGCTCGGCTTCGCCCTGTCCGGCGGCTTGTCGGCGTCCGCCGGGGTGCTGCTCGCCGGATACTCGAACAAGGCCTACCAAGGCATGGGCGAACCCTACCTGCTGCCCGCCATCGCCGCCGTCGTTCTGGGCGGGACGTCGATCCTGGGCGGCCGAGGCACCTACCTGGGCACCGTCGCGGGCGTGATCCTGATCACGCTGCTGCAATCCATCCTGTCGGTGGCGCAGATGCCGGAAGCCGGCCGGCAGATCATCTACGGCGTGGTGATCCTGGCCATGCTGCTGCTCTATGGGCGGGCTGGCGAGGCGTGAGCTTGGTTTGCGGGAGAGTGCTGCAATTCGTTGCGAAGAGCAGATCGGGGCTCTGCCCCGAACCCCGCCATAGGACGGTCGTCCTCTGGACACCTTTGTGAATAGGGTGAGATGGAAGTTCCCTGCGAAGCTGGTTGAAGGCATCGGCATGCTCTCGGAGAAAGAATGACCCAGTTGCTGCACGATGTTCTTGGCAGCGGAGTTGAAGCCGCCCACCGCAACACGCTCCAAATCTGTGTTCGATCCGTCGTCGTGTTCGTGTTCGCCGTCGCCATGGTTCGGATGGCCAAGCGGCGGTTCTTGTCCGACATGACCGCCTTCGACGTGATCCTCGGCATCATGCTGGGTTCGATCCTGTCCCGCGCCATCAACGGGCCCTCTCCGCTGGGGCCGACGCTGTTCGCGGCCTTTCTGCTGGTGATGCTGCACCGCGCCCTCGGCAGGCTGGCCTATCACTCCGACTGGTTTTCCGTCGTCGTGAAAGGGAGGAGCATCGTCCTGGTCGAGGAGGGAAAGCGCGTTTCGGAGGCGCTGAGCAAGCACCACATCTCGGAAGAAGACCTGCACCAGGGATTGCGGTCGGAGGGCAGGATTTCCGACTTCGAGGAGGCTGGCACGGTAACTCTGGAGAGAAGCGGCAGGATCAGCGTCGTGACGAAGAAGAAGTAGCCGCCGGGACGGCGCGCGCCGTCCCGGCGGCCGCCCTCAGCGGTGGGTGGCGGCGGGAATGCCCTCGATCGGGCACTCCTCCGTGCCGACGGTCTTGCGGGTCATGGCCTCGACCATCTCGCGGGTGCCCTCAGGGTCGGCGATCCACTTCTTGTAAAAGTCGTACGGGCAGGACGCCTCGCCCTTGTCGCCTTCGCCGGAGTTGATCATGCCGGTGTAGCCGCGGTGCAGCAGCTTGAAGAGATGGTTCTCGGACTGCATGGTCGAGCGCGCGTCGCGGATCAGCGAGGTGGACAGCGCGGCGTATTGGATGCCGTACTCCTCCGTGCCGCACTCGCCGAGCGTGCGGCCGTCGAAGCCGATGATCGAGGAGTGGCCGAAATACGAGTACACGCCGTCGAACCCGGTGGCGTTGGCGACCGCGACGTAGCAGTTGTTGGCCCAGGCCATCGACTTGGCCATCATGATCTGCTGTTCCTTGGCCGGGTACATGTAGCCCTGGCAGCGCACGATCAGCTCGGCCCCGCGCATGGCGCAGTCCCGCCAGATCTCCGGGTAGTTGCCGTCGTCGCAGATGATCAGGCTGACCTTCATGCCCTTCGGCCCGTCCGAGACGTAGGTGCAGTTGCCGGGGTACCAGCCCTCGATCGGCACCCAAGGCATGATCTTGCGGTATTTCTGGACGATCTCGCCCTTGTCGTTCATCAGGATCAGCGTGTTGTAGGGCGCCTTGTTAGGATGCTCCTCATGCCGTTCGCCGGTGAGCGAGAACACGCCCCACACCTTCGCGCTGCGGCAGGCCTCGGCGAAGATCTCCGTCTCGTCGCCGGGCACGGTGGCGGCGGTCTCGTACATCTCCTTGCTGTCGTACATGATCCCGTGGGTCGAGTATTCCGGGAAGATCACCAGGTCCATGCCGGGCAGGCCGGTCTTCATGCCGGTCACCATGTCGGCGATCTTCTGCGCGTTGGCCAGCACCTCGGCCTTGGTGTGCATCCGCGGCATCTTGTAGTTGACGACGGCGACGCCGACGGTGTCCTTGCTACTCGAAATATCGCCATGCAGCACGGCTGATCTCCTTCCTAAGTGTTTCAACCGCGGCGGGCGCACGCGGGCAGGCAGGGCTAGGGTGGCGCACGGACCTGTCCGTGCGGCACGCTAGGACAGGCAGCGGAGGGTGAGGCGCCCCGCGGCGGACGCCTGTTCGGTTTCGATCCAGCTTGGTATTCAATCCAGCCTGGTTTCCGATCAAGCTTGGCAGCGACGTTGGTGCCTGAGCCGGCGGCAAGCGGACCAGCCCCCACCAGGGAAAGGCTACACATTGCGGCGGCGGGAACACAACCATTGATTCAGCCGAGCCGGCGGGGGAGGGCTGAGATGGCCGGTCTTTGTTGCAGTCCTGGGCAGCACAACCCTCCATATCGGTTGACCACCGCGCATCCTGGCAAAATAGAGCGATGCCGAGGGCCTTTTTCATTGACCGGCCATCGCAGCGCAACCTAGCTTTCAAGCGTCGCAGGAAACCGTCGCAATGGCGCGATGGCCGGCGGCCCAGCCAACTGGGCGGCCGTTGCGGCCAAGCCGGCCCGCGCAGCGTGGCCGCGCACCCTCCCTCGCAGCTGCGACATCGCGGAGCCGTCATCATGCTCGCCTACCTGAAAGACGTGTTCGACGAGCGCTCCACCAGCCTGCGCCGGCCCGTGACCGGCATCTATGCCATCCTCGTGCTGGGCAACTTGGCGGTCTGGGCCTGGGCGGCGATGGTGTTCCGCGACCGCCCGGTCCTGCTGGGCACGGCGCTGCTGGCCTACGGCTTCGGCCTGCGCCATGCCGTGGACGCCGACCACATCGCGGCGATCGACAACGTGACGCGCAAGCTCATGCAGGAGGGCAAGCGCCCGGTGAGCGTCGGCTTCTTCTTCGCGATGGGCCACGCGACCGTCGTGATCCTGGCGGCAGCCGCCATCGCCGCCACGACCAGCGCGCTTGCCGAGCATTTCGACGGCCTGAAGACCATCGGCAGCGTGATCAGCACGAGCGTTTCGGCGATTTTCCTGTTCGTGATAGCGGCCATGAACCTGCTCATCTTCCGCTCGGTCTGGCTGACCTTCCAGCACGTCAAGCGCGGCGGCGCCTACGTCGAGGAGGATCTCGACCTGCTGCTCAACCAGCGCGGCCTCCTGGCCCGGCTGTTCCGGCCGCTGTTCCAGCTGATCACCCGCAGCTGGCACATGTTCCCGCTCGGCTTCCTGTTCGGCCTCGGCTTCGACACCGCGACCGAGGTGGCGCTGCTCGGCATCTCGGCGACGCAGGCCGGCCAGGGCGTGTCGATCTGGTCCATCATGGTGTTCCCGGCGCTGTTCGCGGCGGGGATGTCCCTGGTCGACACCACGGACGGCATCCTGATGCTGGGCGCCTACGACTGGGCGTTCGTCAAGCCGATCCGCAAGCTGTACTACAACATGACGATCACCTTGGTCTCCGTGATCGTTGCAGTGCTGATCGGCGGGATCGAGGCGCTCGGGCTCGTCGGCGGCCAACTCGGCCTGACGGGCGGGGTGTGGGACGGCGTGGGCGTGCTGAACGAAAACTTCAACAGCCTGGGCTTCGTCATCATCGGGATCTTCATCGCGGCATGGATCGGCTCGGTGCTGGTCTACCGCTACAAAGGTTTCGACGCCCTGGACGTCATCCCAGCCCGCAGCTGACAGAGTCTTGGCCTGAAGGCGGCCATTTTCCAATGGCGGGCGGCGCCGTGAAGGCATTGCCCACTCATCCAGGCAGACCCGGGCAGTCGCGATAGCGGGCCGGTGAGCTTCCTCGGCGCGCGCCTGCACGCCCGGTTCCGACCTTGACGCAAGCGCGGCGTCCGCATCCTCGCCACTCATCCGGCAGATCGGGGATGACAAGGCCCCATGAAGCTGCCAAGTGAGCGTGCAGCTCCAGCGGCCTTTCGCATAGGGCCGGGAGAGACATGCCGATGACGATGCGCCAGATGTGCCGTCTCGCCGTGAACTCCCGGCTCCGGCGATCCGGCTGCGCGAGCTTCCTGCCGCAACAGCCACTCATGGAAACAGAATGACGGACGCTTCACCCCTCGAACGCCGTACGCTGCTGGCGGCCATGGCGCCGTTCCAGCTGCCATCGCTCCGGCGCAGCCTGTGGCAGTTCGGCTCCACCTTCCTCGCGTTCGTGGCCCTGGATGCGGCGATGTACGCCAGCCTCCGCGTGTCCCTCTGGCTGACCCTCGCCCTCGCCGTGCCCGCCGCCGGGCTGATGGTGCGGCTGTTCATCGTCCAGCACGACTGCGGGCATGGCTCGTTCTTCCATTCGCGCCGGGCGAACGACCTGCTCGGCCGCTTCTGCAGCGTCATCACCTTCACGCCCTACGCGTTCTGGCGCCGGCAGCACGCCAACCACCACGCCAGCTTCAACAACCTCGACCGCCGCGACACCGGCATCGACATCTACTCGACCTGCGCCACCCTGGCGGAGTACCAGGCCCTGCCGCGCGGCCGCCGGGTGCTGTACCGCATCTCGCGCCACCCGATACTGACGCAGCTGCTGCTGCCCCCCGTCGTGTTCCTGCTGCTCTACCGCGTGCCGTTCGACGCGCCGGCGGGCTGGAAGCGGGAGCGCCGCAGCGTCTACCTCACCAACCTGGTGATCGCCGGCGTGCTGGCGGCCCTCGTGCTGACCTTCGGGATATGGCCGGTCGTGCTGGTCCAGATGCCGATCCTGGTGATCACCTCGATCATCGGCGTGTGGCTGTTCTCCGTGCAGCACCGGTTCGAGGAAGCGCAGTGGGCGCGGCAGGCGGAGTGGAACCCGTTGCAGGCGTCGCTGCACGGCAGCTCCTACCTGAAGCTGCCCCGCATCCTGCAATGGTTCACCGGCAACATCGGCTACCACCACGTCCATCACCTGGCCGCACGGATGCCGAACTACCGCCTGCAGGAGTGCCACGAGGCCCGGCCCGAGCTGGGCGCCGTGACCACGCTGACGTTGTGGCAGGCCCTGCTGGCGCCCTGCTACGCGCTGTGGGACGAGGAGGGCGGGCGGATGGTGCGGTTCCCCAGCTGAGGCAACCTGCCGCGGTTCGTGGCGCTGTGTCCCGCAAGGGGGCAGGCATCATGGATCTGCGGGACAAGGCGCTGGAGGTCCACCGCCGGCTGTGCGACCTGTACCACTGCCCCATCGGCTACTTCCACTCCCTTGACCCGCTGAGCGAGCTGGTCAGCTCGCTGCTGTCCCACCGCACCCGCAACGCCGACAGCGGAGCGGCGTTCAAGGCGCTGCGGGACCGCTTCCCGGAGTGGGCCGCAGCCGCCGCAGCGCCCACCGCGGACATCGAGGCGACGATCGCGCGCGCCACCTGGCCGGAGCAGAAGGCGCCGCGCATCCAGGCGGTCCTGCGCGCGATCGAGGCCGACCGCGGCGAGCTGAACCTGGATTTCCTGGGCGGGCTGACGGTGGAGGCGGCGCGCGCCTGGCTCGAGCGCCTGCCCGGCGTCGGTCCCAAGACCAGCGCCGCCGTGCTCAGCTTCAGCACGCTACGCCGTCCGGCGCTGCCCGTGGACAGCCATCACCACCGCGTCGCGGCGCGCACCGGGCTGATCCCCGAGCGGCTGGCCGTCGGCCCGTCGCACCGCGTGCTGGAGGCGCAGCTGCCGCCCGAATGGGACGCCCAGCAGATCTACGACAACCACGAGGTCCTCATGCTGCACGGGCAACGGTGCTGCTTCTTCCGCAACCCCGCCTGCGCGCGCTGCCCTTTGCTCGACCTGTGCCCGGCGGGGCAGGCGCGTCACGCGGCGGCCCAGGCTGGGGCGGAGCAGGCTGGGGCGGAGCAGGCTGGGGCGGAGCAGGCTGGTGACAACGGGGACCCGCCGCTGTAACGGTCCCGCAATGCCACCGCCCGGGACTTCGCCTGCGTGACGCTGCCCCTGCCCGACCCGCAAACCGCTCGCAGCAGCCGGACCGTCCAGCGCCTGAAGGAGGCGAACTGGGCCAGCTTCGACTCCCCGCTGCCGTCCCCCGGCATGGCGCAGCACCAGGCCGCCGCGCTGGAAGCGGCGCTGGCCGCAATGCGCGCGGATGCGGACCTGCTGCGCACCCAGCTGCGCGCCTTGGAGACAAGCACGATCTGGCGGCTCACTGCGCCGCTGCGCCGGGCGATCATCTGGCTTCGGCCGTCGAGGCCGCTTCCGGCCCCCCCGCCGCCCGAGCCGCCTGCCTCGGCCAAGCCCCGCGATTACGAGTCCTGGATCGAGGGGTGCGAGCCTGCCTGCCTCGCCGAGCTGGCAGCCGTGCAGCCGGGCCGCCAGGCCGTGGCGCCGCAACGTCTCGGAGTGGTGCTGCTTCCCGGGCCGGCGCTCGGCGCGGCACTTGCCCGGCTGCTGCAGGCGTGCCCGCCGGAGTGCCGCATCCTCGCCCTGGCTGGCGAGGGCGGCTTGCCGGCTGCCCCGGCCAATTTGTCGGTCCAGCCCGTGCCGGCGGGGTTCCAGCCAGCCGATGCCGTCGCCTTCGCCCGGACCCTCGACGTCGATCTTGTTTGCTTCGTCGATCCCCGCGACACGCTGGCGCCGGAGGCGTTGCGGCTCGTCGCCGGGTTCGCCGCGGGGCATCCCGACGCGGACGTAATCTTCGCCGACGAGGACTGGCTGGAGGCTGGACGGCGGGTGCAGCCGTTCTTCAAGCCGGAGTGGGACGAAGAATTGCAGCGCGGCCGCGACCTGCTCGGGCCGTTCACCTTCTTCCGGGCGGCGCTGCTGCGCGAAGCGTCCCCGGAGAGCGGCCCGGCCTGGCTGTACGGCCTGGCCAGCCAGGTCGCCGCCGCGGCCCGGCCCGGCAGCATCCGGCACATCCCCGCCGTGCTGTGCCACCGCGCCGCGCCGCCCGCCCCGGCGGAGGCCCTTCGCGGTGCGGCGGCGGCGCAGCTGCGGCGGCAGGGCATCGCCGCCCAAGCTGTGCCAGCGTCGGTGCCGGCGTCTATGCCAGCGGGGGCGGGCGGCCACCGCATCGTCTATGCGCTGCCGCAGCCGGCCCCGCTGGTTTCGGTGGTGGTGCCCACCCGGGACCATGCCGAGCTGCTGTCCGCGTGCGCGGACGCCGTGCTGCGCCGAACCGGTTACGGGCGGCTGGAATTGCTGATCGTGGACAACGGAACGGTGCAAGCCGAGGCGCTGGCCCTGCTCGACCGGCTGGCGGAGGATGGCCGGGTCCGCGTGCTGCGCCACCCCGGGCGGTTCAACTGGTCGGCGATGAACAACGCCGCGGCGCGGCAGGCAGCCGGCGACGTGTTGCTGCTGCTGAACAACGACACGGCCGCGCTGCATCCCGACTGGCTTTCGGTCATGGTCTCCCATGCGGTCCAGCCTGGCGTGGGCGCCGTCGGCCCCAAGCTGCTGTACCCGGACGGCCGGGTGCAGCACGCGGGCATCACGACGGACCTGGCCGGCATCCCGCGCCACCTGTTCCGCTACGCGCCTGGCGACAGCGCCGGGTCGTTCGGGCTGATGGCCACCGCCCGGCAGGTCTGGGCGGTGACGGGCGCGTGCATGGCCGTCGCGCGGGAGGCCTTCTTCGCCGTCGGCGGCCTGAACGAGGCGCTGCCGGTCGCCTACAACGACGTGGATTTCTGCCTGCGCCTGACCGCGCACGGCTACCGCATCGTCTGGACGCCCTGGGCCTCGGTGGAGCACCGCGAACTCGCGACCCGTCCGCCCGACCATGTGCCGGAGCGCCGTGACCACACCCGGGAGGAGCTTGACCGGCTGGTGCGCGACTGGGGGCGCCTGGTGCTGCACGACCCGTTCCTGAGCGCCAACCTGCACCTGGAAGCGGAGCAGCCGTGCTTCGGGGCAGCCGCGCCGCCGCCGCTGCCCTGACCCCGCCCTGGCGTCGGCCTGATGCCGCCCTGGCGCCGCCCTGGCGCCGCCCTGGCGCAATTCGGTTGCGGCTTGCTCACCGATACGCTATCGCGCGCTGGCAATGCCGAGCTTAACCTTGCCTGCGCGTGAGCGTGGGATTGATCTGCTTGCCAATGTGGGCGCCCGGGAACGGCATCGGGTCGCGTGGCAGGACGTGACCGACGGGCTGGCCGCCTGGCGGCTGGCTCTCACCCTTGGCTGGCTGGACATCAAGCTGCGCTACCGCGGATCGGTGCTCGGCCCGTTCTGGCTCACGCTGTCCACCGCCATCATGGTGCTGTCCATGGGCGTGCTCTATTCCCAGCTGTTCCACATGGAGGTGCAGAAGTACCTTCCCTACCTGGCGCTGTCCCTGGTGCTGTGGAACACCTTGGGCGGCCTGGTGGGGGACGCCTGCACCTGCTTCACCTCGGCCGAGGGCAGCATCCGCTCGCTGCGCATGCCGTTCACCATCCACGCGCTGCGCGCGGTGGTGCGCAACGCGCTGGTGCTGCTGCACAACGTGCTGGTGATCGTGGGCGTGTTCGCCTGGTTCGATGTCTGGCCCGGCGTCACTGCCTTTGCCGCCTTGCCCGGCGCCATCCTGTGGGTGATCGACGCGCTCGCGGCCTGCCTGCTGCTGGGGGCGTTCTGCGCCCGTTTCCGCGACGTGGCCCCCATCGTCGGCAGCATCATGCAGATCGCCTTCTTCCTGACGCCGATCATCTGGCAGCCGGAGCTGATCACGGACAACGCCCAGTACCTGCTGCTCAACCCGTTCTACCCGCTGCTGGCGCTGGTGCGGGACCCGCTGCTCGGGACCGTGCCGGCGCTGGGCCTGTGGGTCGCGGCGGCCGTGTGGAGCGCGGTGCTGTGCCTGTGCGCCTGGACGCTGTTCGCCCGGGTGCGCGGCCGGCTGGCGTTCTGGGTCTGAGCATGACGGCCGGCATCCGCGCGGAGGGCGTCTGCATCGACTTCCCGCTCTATCACGGCAACAGCCGCAGCCTGAAGAAGACGGTGCTGGCGGCGGCGTCCGGCCGGCTCGGCGAGGACCGGCAGCACCGCATGGTGGTGCAGGCGCTGCGGGACATCTCGTTCACCCTGCGGCCCGGCGACCGCCTGGGCCTGGTGGGCGGCAACGGCGCCGGCAAGACCACGCTGCTGCGGGCGCTGGCGGGCATCTACGAGCCGGTGGCCGGCCGCCTGCGCGTCGAGGGTGCGGTCGGCTCCCTGCTGGACGTGAGCTCCGGCATGAACAGCGACCTGTCCGGCCGCGAGAACATCATGCTGCGCGGGCTTTACAACGGCATGACCCGGGCTGCCACCGCCCGCCTGGTCGACGACGTGTGCGACTTCGCCGAACTGGGCGAGTTCATGGAGCTGCCGGTGCGGTTCTACTCCTCCGGCATGGCGGTGCGGCTGGCCTTCGCCATGGCGACCGCCATCCAGCCGCAGGTGCTGCTGATGGACGAGTGGTTCCTGGCGGGCGATGCGAACTTCCTGGACAAGGCGCGCGCCCGCATGGAGAGCCTGGTGAGGACGGCGGAAATCCTGGTGCTGTCCTCCCACATGCAGAACATCGTGCTGGAATGGGCCACGAGGGTGATCTGGCTGGACCACGGCCGGGTGCGCGAGGACGGGCCGGCGCGCGAGGTGATGGGGCACTACCTGGGCACGGACCTGTCCTTGCCGCAACTGGCGGAGACCGTAGCGCCATAGCGTAGCGGTCCGGGCGGATGTTCGGCCATGACGGGGCGCAACAAGGTGACTGCGGCCGCTGCCAGGAAGCCATCTGCAAGCGCGCCTGAATGCTCCATTGAAGTCAAAAGCCGTCATATTGCTTGCCGGTCGCAATTTTGACGCACTTCTAGTCAATAAGAAAGTCTCCGGTCCTAATTTATAGACACTTTGACTGGGCTAACGCGATTGGCGCATTAATACTATTTTATGCTGCATCCGCCCTGAAGATGGCAAGTAAGCTCCTCAGTAAGGAGTTCGACGCATGCGCCGGCCATCCATTCTCTTCGCCAACGATGACATCTTGACGCAGTGGGTGATGACGGAGGTGCTTTCGCACAGCGGCTATGCAGTCAAGAGCGTGTGCCGCTGCGAGGACGCCGTCGAATTGTTGCAGGATGTTCCCAATTTTGATCTGCTGCTGGCCGATCTGGACTTGCCGGACACTTCGAGCGGCGGGCTTGCAGGGCAATGGCGTCACGCGCGTCCCGGACGCCCGGCGATCTTCACTTCCACGCAGGCCTGGCCGTTGCGCCGGCTCGACCGCCACGAGCATTTCCTGAAGCAGCCTTTCGGTGCGCGGCAGTTGCTGGAACTGGTCGAGTTCGCCCTTGACGAGGCCGCGTTCCAGCCGGTCTACGCCATGGCGGCAAGAAGCAGGCAGCACGTGCACTGACTGCGATCAGGCCTTGACGTCCGCCACCTGCGCGCCGCGCTGGCCGATCGCCCTGGGCGGGCCGACGGTGGTGTCCTCGCCTGTCTGCTGCTCCAGCTCGGCGTTCAGCTCGCCGCCAAGCAGCACGATCATGGCTGAAATCCAGATCCAGGTCATGAAGCCGATTGCAGCGCCCAACGAGCCATACGTCTTGTTGTAGCTGCCGAAGTTCGCGACGTAGTAGGAAAACCCCACGGAGGCCAGCAACCAGGCGACGGCGGCGAAGGCGCTGCCGGCGCTCACCCATTTCCATTGCGCCTTGGTGCGGCTTGGGCCGAAGCGGTAGATCACCGAGAGGAACAGCCCAAGCGCCACCATGAGCACCGGCCAGCGCGCCGCAGCGATCAGCGTGGCGCCCCAGCTGCCGAGGCCAAGCAAGTTCAGCACGATCGGCACCACCACGATGCCGGCCATCGCGAGGACGATGAACACGATGCCGCCAAGGGTGAAGCCGAGGGTGATGCACGTGCGCCAGATAAAGCCGCGCTTCTCCTTCTCGTGATAGGCGACGTTGAGCGCGTCGAACAGCGCCTTGATGCCCTGGTTGGACGTCCACAGGGAAGTCACCAGGCCGACGCCGACGCCGACGCCGAGCGCGTGCCGGCCGCCGGAGGTGAGGGACTTGAGCTGCTGCTCGATGATGTCGAGCCCGCCGCCGGGGATCACGCCTCCGATCGCCCTCAGATGGTCGTTCACGGCCACGGGATCGGCGAACAGGCCATAGATCGAGACGAGGGTGGCGAGTGCCGGAAAGATCGCGAGCAAGGTGTAGAAGGTGACGCCGGCGGCTTCCGTCATCAACCGGTCGTCGTTGAACGCGTTGGCCACGCGCTTGATCACCGCCCACCAGCCGCGTGGCGGCACTTGCGCGGGGCTGGAGGCCGTCCATCCCGGGAGGCGGCCGTCCGGCGTCTTTCTGCCGGCCTCTGCCAAAGGCAGCCTCGCCAGGCCGCTGGGCGTGCCGCGAGCGCGGCGGTAGCCCTCCATCAGCAGGCCGGCCGTCGCCAACGTCAGCAGCAGAACGGCGCTGGGACCCTCTTCCTTTGCCATGGTGCGCCCTCTTCGATCACGCGTTGACTTAATGCAAAGGGTGGCCTGGTTGCAAAACCGGCGTGCCAGCCGCCTGCATGGCGCCGGTCAGGAAGGCGGGCTGAACGGAGCCAGGCTGTGCGGCGGCATCATCCGCCGCCGCCTTCCCCCAGGCCGGCCAGCCGCAGGCCTGCCGCGTAGCGCTCGGCCTGGCCCGCGTCCTGGAACGGGCTGCGGCGGATCGATTCCTGCACCGTGTACCCAGGTTGGATGGCGAGCAGGCGCTCGCGCACCCTGGCCGCCTCGCCGAGCTGCCCGGTGTGGCCCAGCGCGCACAGGTAATGCCGCAACCCGGCCGAGAAGCGGGGGTTCAGCTCGCTCGCCCGGCGACCAAGCATCACGGCTGCCGCATGATCTCCCCGGCAGAGTTCAAGCAGGGCCATGCTCGAGTCAAAGAAGAAGGAATTCGGGTCCATCGGCGAGAGCCGCTTGTAGCGGGCAAACCGACGCGCCGCCTCGTCGAACTCCCCAAGGTAGACGTGGGTGACCGCGGACAGGCCCCATGCCATCGCAAGGTTGGGGTTCACCGCCAAGGCCTGCGCGTGCAGCTCCTGCGCCTCCCTTGGGCGGCGGTTGAGGAAAGCCCGCACGTGCCCGGCGATAGTGAGGCTGCGCGCGTCCTGCGGGTCCAGCATGATGCCGCGCTCGGCGTGGTGGCTGGCCTGCGCCACCACGGCATCGTGGCCGCCGTATCCCTCGCTCCAGCCTTGCCCGATGCAGACCATGCCGCAGTAGGCGCTCCAGGCGTGGGCCGCGGCGTAGTCCGGGTCCAGTTCCATCGCCCGGCCGAGCAGCTCTCCCGCCTGGACGAACTCATCCTGCCGCAACCGCCACACCAGCGGCAGCGCGCGCAGCACCAGGTGGTAAGGGCTGCTGTCGGCGGCAGGGCGGGCGGCGGCGCGGCGGCTCTCCGCCTGCATGATCTCGGGGTCGATCTGCGCCACGATCTCTGCCGCCACCTCGTCCTGCAGCGCCAGCGGATCATCGGACTGCCGATCGAAGCGCCTGGCCCAGACGATGTGGTTGCCCTCGCGCAAATCCAGCAGCCGCATGGTCACGCGCAGCCGACGGCCGATCCGCTGCACGCTGCCGTCCAGCAGGAAGTCCAGTCCGAAGGTGCGGCGCAGGGCCATCTCGTCCCGGCTGGCGAATTGCGCTATGGCGGAGGACGACACCAGGACCATCGCGCCGAACCGGGCCAGGGCGGACGTGACCTCCTCCGCCAAGCCGAGCGAGAGGTGCGTCTCGCCATCCTCCGTGCCGACCATCTGCAAAGGCAGCACGCCGACCCTGGCCCCGCTGCGCCCGGCAGGGGCGGCATCGTCGCGCAGCCCGGCCGGGCGGCGCGGCATGGGGGCGGCCAGGTTGCCGGCGCGGATTTCGGCCACCAGGCGTTGCGTCTCGAGCGAGGGGGCCGCATCCAGCTTGTCGAGCAGGGCGAGGCGGCAACGCTCGAAGGCCTGGACAGCCAGGCTGCGCTCGCCTCGTTCGGCGTGCGCCCGCATCAGCGCCCGCCAGGCGCCCTCATGGGCACGGTCGATGCCCAGCAACTGCTGGGCGACCGGGATCACCGCCTCGGGGGTCGACTGCTCCCTCAACAAAGCCTCCACGACGCCCCTGACCCGGTCCCGCAGCCGGTCCCGCTCGCCGGTCAGCCACTGGTCCAACGCCGGGTCGATGCTGTCGAACCCATCCAGCAGATCCCCGTCCAGCAGCGCGAGCGAGGCCGGCTCCGCCGTCGTGGCGCTCAGGATCTGCTGCACGTCGACCCATACCAATTCCGGCCGCAGGGCCAGGTGGTCCCGCGTCACCCGGATGATCTCGCCGCCAAGCGGCGTCAGCACCTCTCCGAGACGATGGATTTCCTGACGGAGGGAGGCCCGGGCCTGCTCCTCCAGCCGGCGGGACCACAGCAGCTCCGCCAGGCGGGACCGCGCGACCGGGCGGGGCGCCGCGAGCGCCAGGATGGCGAGCAAGGCGCGGGTCTTGCGGCCGAGCGGCAGCACGCTCTGGCCGCTGGGCGTCCTCGCATCCATCTGGCCGATAAGGCGCAGGTGCAGCAACGTGGCCGGATTCGCCTCCCGGGCTGCGGCGCCGGCCAGGCGGCCTTCATCGACCATGTCGTCGCGTGCCGCGTGCAGATGAAGGTCCATGGCTATTCCAGTACAATTGTATGTTAACTATATGAAGGCTTCTCGGAAAATGCGACTAGTATCATTTCGCCACAAACTTTGGTTGCGAGAAAGCCAATGTTCAGCTTGCGTAAGGCCGCCATGGGCGATGTCCTCAAGCGGCGCGAGGTAGTGCGCCTCATCGACGCCGTTGAACTGGAATCCCCGGGCCTGCAGCCCATCGCGTGCGATCGCCAGCACCTCCCGCGCCAGGTCGCGCAACGTGCCCTTGCCCCACGGCGTGGCCATGGCCGTGCGGGGAACCTGCGGGCGCAAGGCGGTGAACGCCGCGATCGGCTGAGTGCGGACGAGCGCCTCCGCCGCGGCAAGCGCTGCTTCATCATAGAGCAAACCCACCCATAGGGCGGACTGGGCCAGCATCATGGCCGGACTGCCTGCATCGGCGCCGCGCATCTCCAGAAAGCGTTTCACCCGCACGTCCGTGAAGGCGGTCGTCACGTGGTCGGCGAAGTCCCCCATGGTCGCGCGGTGGCCCTCGGCCTGGGGCAGGCGGCCGGCCATGAAATCCCGGAATGAATACCCCGCCATGTCGATATAGCGATCATTTCGCTGAATGAAGTACATCGGCACGTCTAAAATCCACGCCGTGAGCCGCTCGAAGCCGAAATCCTCCGCGAACATGACGGCCGGCATGCCTGACCGGTCGGCGTCCACGTCGGTCCACACCTGGGCGCGGTTGGACAGCAGGCCGTTCGGCCTGCCCTCGTAGAACGGCGAGTTGGCGAACAGCGCCGTCGCCAGCGGCTGCAGCGCCAGGGACACGAGCAGCTTGCGGCGCATGTCGGCCTCGTCGGCGTAGTCCAGGTTGACCTGCACCGTGCAGGTCCGCAGCATCATGTCCAGGCCGCGAGTGCCGACCTGCGGCATGTAGCGGCGCATGATGGCGTAGCGGCTCTTGGGCATCCACTGCGCCTCCGCCAGCGTCATCAGCGGGTGGAAGCCGAGCGGGGCGAAGCCGATGCCGAGCGTTGCAGCGAGCGCGGACACGGCCGCGCAATGCCCGTCCAGCTCCGCCTTGGTCTGGTGCAGCGTCTCCAGCGGCGCGCCCGACAGCTCGAACTGCCCGCCGGGTTCGAGCGAGATGGACGCGCCCTTGTGCAGCCCCAGCCCGGTCAGCCCGATCGGCCGGCCCTCGTCCGTGATCTCCGCCCAGTCCGGGCCGGCGATCTTGCCGAGCAACGCGCGGATGCCGTCCGGCTCGTACGGCGGCGGGGCCAGGGTGCCGTGGCGGAAGCCGAATTTCTCGTGCTCGGTGCCGATGCGCCACTGCGCCCTGGGCTTGCCGCCGGCCGCGAGGTAGTCGACCAACTGCCTCACCGATTCGATCGGGGTCGCGTCGGCGTCGGACGGGTTGGACATGCGTGGCGCGGCTTTCGGACATGTGTTGCAATCAGGGATGGTGCAACGGGGGCGGCAACGTCAAGCGGGCGCCAGGCTGAAGCCAGGCGGACGACAAGCCGGCGACATTGCGGGCGCGGGCCGACGCTGTAAATCAGTCCGCACATGACCAGCGCGCATACCGACATCGTCGCCAACGGCTGGGTAGGCCGCCTGCCGCCGAGGTGGCGGCCGTACGTGCTGCTGCTGCGGCTGGACCGGCCGGTCGGCGCGTGGCTGCTGTTCCTGCCTGGGCTGTGGGGCCTGCTGCTGGCGGACGCCCCAGCCGGCCGCACGGCTTGGCTGGCGGCGCTGTTCGCCGTGGGCAGCGTGGCGATGCGCAGCGCCGGCTGCGTCGTCAACGACATGTGGGACCGCGACCTGGACCGGCAGGTGGCGCGCACCGCGGCCCGCCCGCTCGCCTCCGGGGCGCTGCGGATGCGGCAGGCCTGGGCGGTGCTGGCGGCACTGCTGGCGGCCGGGCTCGCCGTGCTGCTGCAGCTGCCGCCGCTGTGCTGGGCATTGGGAGTGGGATCGCTGGCGCTGGTGGGGCTATACCCCCTGGCCAAGCGGTTCACCTGGTGGCCGCAGCTGATGATGGGCTTCACCTTCGGGTTCGGCGCGCCCATGGGCTATGCGGCCGGGGCAGGGCGGCTGGAGGGCGCGGCCGCCGCGCTCTACGCCGCCGCCATCCTGTGGGACCTCGGCTTCGACACGGTGTACGCCCACCAGGACCGCGAGGACGACGCCCTGGCCGGGGTGCGCTCCACCGCCCGGCTCTGGGGCGAGCGGACCCGGCCGTTCCTGCTCGCCTGCTATGGCGCAGCCATCGGCGCGCTGGCGCTGGCCGGCTGGCTGGCGGGGCTGTCCGCGCCGTTCTATGCCGCCCTGCCGCTGCCCGCCGCCCTGCTGGCGTGGCAGGTCGTGCGGCTGGACATCCATGACCCGGCGGGCTGCCTCCGCCTGTTCCGCCTCAACCGCGAGGTCGGCCTCGCCGTCGCGTTGGCCTTTCTGCTCGGCCGGCTGTGACGCAGGCTTTCATCGCCGCCCATACCACCCTCGCGCGCGCTCCCCTCGTGCCCGAAATCCTGCTGCGTCTCGCCACCGAGATCACCCCGATCTGGCAGGCCACGGAGGATTTCCTGCGATGCCACGGCTTGGAGCCGCCGTTCTGGGCGTTCGCCTGGCCCGGCAGCCAGGCCATGGCGCGCCACGTGCTGGACCATTCCGGCTGCGTCGCCGGCCGCCGGGTGCTGGACTTCGCGGCCGGCGGCGGGCTGGCCGCGATCGCCTGCGCCCTGGCCGGCGCGGCCTGCGTGGACGCCGTCGAGATCGACCCGGTGGCGACCGCGGCCACCGTGCTGAACGCCGCCGCCAACGCCGTGGCCATCAACGCCTTCACCGCCGACCTGACCGGCACGCCGAACCGGTGGGACCTGATCCTGTGCGGCGACGTGTGCTACGAAGCCGCCATGACGGGCCGCATCATGCCCTGGCTGCGGGCCATGGCGGCGGCCGGCGCGGAGGTGTGGATCGCCGACCCCGGCCGCGCCTACCTGCCCGCCGGGCTGCACCCGTTCGCCCGTTACGACGTGCCCACCACACGCGAGCTGGAAGACACCGACATGCGCCGCACGACCTTGTACCGGATCGCTTCGTGAAGCGGCTCCTCGGCCTCGCGCTCCTGCTGCTCGCCGGGACCGCTTCGGCACAACCGGCCCCGCTCCTTGAGCCC
>CAXTPP010000013.1:0-39698 GCA_964246185.1 uncultured Acetobacteraceae bacterium | reverse complement strand
CGGCTGGACCGCGCGGCGCTGGCTGCGGGCAACCGGGTGACGCAAGCTATCGCCGCCAGCATCGTGATGGACCCGGCATGAGCAACGTTCGACACCTTGGCCGTCCTTCGGGTAAGGAGCGCGGCATGAACAAAATCAGTCCTGTCGAGGCCGTTCCAGAGACGGCATCGACGGTATTTCCCATGGCGTCGGACAGCCCGGACCGCTTCATCAACCGCGAGCTGTCCTGGCTCGACTTCAACCAGCGCGTGGTCGAGGAGGCGCAGAACGCCCGCCACCCGCTGCTGGAGCGGCTGCGCTTCGTGTCCATCAGCGCGTCCAACCTCGACGAGTTCTACTCCGTGCGCGTCGCCGGGCTGATCGGCCAGGCCAAGGCGGGAATCGGCTCCCTGTCGGCGGACGGGCGCACTCCGGCGCAGCAGCTGGGCGAGATCCAGGTCCGCGCCGCGGCGCTGATGGCGATGCAGCAGGCGGTGTGGCGGGAGCTGCGCGGCCAGCTCGCCGACGCCGGCATCGTGGTGTGCGACCCGGCGGCGCTGCCGGACGCCGACCGCGCCTGGCTCGCCGCCTGGTTCATGGACCGCGTGTTCCCGGTGCTGACCCCGCTGGCGATCGACACGGCGCACCCGTTCCCGTTCATCCCCAACATGGGCCTGGTGCTGGTGCTCAAGCTGCACCGCGACGAGGACAACACGACGATGAGCGGGCTGATCCCGCTGCCAGGCCAGGTGGAGCGGTTCATCCGGCTGCCCGCGGGCGCCGCCGGGTCGCCGATCCGCTTCGTGCTGCTGGAGGACCTGGTGGCGCTCAACCTGCACGCGCTGTTCCCCGGCTTCGCCGTGGTGGGGCGCGGCATGTTCCGCCTGGTACGGGACACCGGGGTCGAGTTCGAGGAGGAGGCGGAGGACCTGGTCCGCTCCTACGAGACCGCGCTGAAGCGCCGCCGCCGGGGTGTGGCGATCCACCTGACCGTGGACTCCGGGATGCCGGACGAGCTGCGGGACCTGGTGGTGGACGAGCTGGAGGTGGACGAGGAAGACATCCCCGGCGAGGAGGTGCAGGTGCAGTCCGGCCTGCTGGGCACGGTGGACCTCAAGCAGCTGATCGTGGACGACCGGCCGGATCTGCTGTTCCCGCCCTACGCGCCGCGCTTCCCCGAGCGCATCCGGGACTTCGCCGGGGACTGCTTCGCCGCCATCCGCGCCAAGGACATCATCGTCCACCACCCGTTCGAGAGCTTCGACGTGGTGGTGCAGTTCCTGCGCCAGGCCGCCGCCGACCCGAGCGTGGTCGCGGTCAAGCAGACGCTGTACCGCACCAGCCGCGACAGCCCGATCGTCAAGGCGCTGATCGAGGCGGCGGAGGCGGGCAAGTCCGTCACCGCCATGATCGAGCTGCGCGCCCGGTTCGACGAGGAGGCCAACATCCGCCTCGCCCGCTCCATGGAGGCGGCGGGGGTGCAGGTGGTGTATGGTTTCGTGGAGCTGAAGACGCACGCCAAGCTCAGCCTGGTGGTGCGGCGCGAGAGCGGCGGGATGCGCTCCTACGCGCATTTCGGCACCGGCAACTACCACCCGATCACCGCGCGCATCTACACCGACCTGAGCTTCTTCACCTGCGACCCGGACCTGGTGCGGGACTCTGCGCGGCTGTTCAACTACATGACCGGCTACGCCCGGCCCGAGCGCATGGACAGCCTGGCGTTCAGCCCGCTCACCACCCGCGCCCGGCTGATGCGGCTGATGGAGGCGGAGATCGCCCACGCCCGCGCGGGGCGGCCGGCGGCGATCTGGCTCAAGATGAACTCGCTGGTCGACGCCGGCCTGATCGACAAGCTGTACGACTGCTCCCGCGCCGGCGTGAAGGTGATGTGCATCATTCGCGGCATCTGCTGCCTGCGCCCCGGCGTGCCGGGCCTGAGTGAGAATATCCGCGTGAAGTCGGTGGTCGGGCGCTTCCTGGAGCACAGCCGCATCTTCTGCTTCGGCAATGGCCACGCCCTGCCGTCCCGCCATGCGCTGGTGTTCATCAGCAGCGCCGACTGGATGGCGCGCAACATGGAGTGGCGGGTGGAGAGCATGGTGCCGATCCACAACCCGACGGTGCACACGCAGGTGCTGGACCAGATCATGGTGGTGAACCTGAAGGACACCCTGCAATCCTGGGAGCTGGACCGGCACGGCGCATGGCGTCGGATCGCGCCGGGAGCCAAACCAGTGTCGGCGCACGACTACTTCATGACCAACCCATCATTGTCCGGCCGCGGCTCGGCCTTGCACGGGCACGCCGCCATCGTCGGCCCGGCGCACCGCAGGCCGGACCGGGTCACCCAGGACTGATGCCCCTCCCGCGCTGCGCGGTGGTGGACCTCGGCTCCAACTCCGTCCGCCTGGTGGTGTTCGAGGGCATGGGGCGCAACCCGGCCGCCATCTTCAACGAGCGGGCGGTGCTGCGCCTCGGCCGCGGGCTGGAGGCCACGGGCAAGCTGAACGAGGCGGGCGTGACGGCGGCGCTGACGGTGATGCGCCGCTACGCCGCCATCGCCCGCGCCATGGGGGCCGAGCCGCTGGAGGTGCTGGCGACGGCGGCGGTCCGCGATGCCAGCAACGGCGCCAGCTTCGTCGCCGACCTGCGCGAGCGGATGCCCGGCGCGCTCATCCGCGTGCTGTCCGGGGAGGAGGAGGCGGCCCTGTCCGCCGCCGGGGTACTGTGCGGCATCCCGCAGGCCGAGGGCATCCTGGCCGACATCGGCGGCGGCTCGCTGGAGGTGGTGCAGCTGTCCGGCGGGGCGGCGCACAAGGCACAGACGCTGCCGCTCGGCGTCATCCGGCTGGCGGACCGTGCGGCCGGCGACCTGGTGCGCGCCCGTGCGCTGGCGGAGGCGGATTTGCGGTCGGTGCCCTGGGTGTCCCAATCGCCGGGGGGGGACCTGTACCTTGTCGGCGGCGCGTGGCGGGCGCTGGCACGCATCCACATGGCGCAGACCAGCTACCCGCTCGCCATCGTGCACCACTACACCATCGGCCGGGAGGAGGCCCGGGACCTTGCCGGGGTCATCGCCGCAGCCCCGCGACGGGTGCTGGAGAAGCTGCCGGGCGCGCCCCGGCGACGGGTGGACGACCTGCCTTACGCCGCCCTGGTGCTGCGCCGGGTGCTGCGGGCGACGGCGGCGCGCCGGGTGGTGTTCACCGCCAACGGCATCCGCGAGGGGTGGTACATGCGGCGGCTGCCGCCCGGGCTGGCCGCCGAGGACCCGGTGCTGGCCGGCAGCCGAGAACTGGGGCAGCGCGCCGGGCGCGACCCCGCCCTGCCTGCCGCCCTGCTGGCCTGGACTGCGCCGCTGTTCCCCGGCGAGACGCCCGACGCCGCCCGCCTGCGCCATGCGTCGTGCCTGCTGTCGGATTGCGGCAGCCAGGATCATCCGGGGTACCGCGCGGAACAGGCGTTTCTCCGCATCCTGCACCAGCCGGGGGTAGCGCTGGACCATCACGGCCGTGCCTTCCTCGCCCTCACGGCCGCCACCCGCTACGAGGCGGACCCGGCTGCGGCCATGCTGCTGCCCGCCCGCCGCCTGCTCGACCCGGCCGCCGCCGCGCGCGCCGAGACGCTGGGGCACGCGCTGCGTCTAGCTTACACGGTGTCTGCCGGAACCGCCGCCTTGCTGGCCGGGTCGGCCTTGTCGATGCCAGGGGGGGCGATGGCTGGGGGACAGCTGCGCCTGACCCTGCCCAGCGGCGGCAGCTTGTTCCCCGGCGATGGCGTCACGCGCCGTATTGAGCGGCTGGCGGCGGCGATGAACCTGGTTCCCGAGGTGAGGGACGGTGCAGCCCTCGCCTGAGAGTCAAGCGGGGGAAAGCCCGAGGTCCGGGCCGGAATCGAACCGGCATACGCGGATTTGCAGTCCGCTGCATCACCACTCTGCCACCGGACCATGGAGGTGACCGCTTCTCACCCCACTTTTCGCGCCGTGCCGCCGCCGGGTCAAGCCGGTTGCCGCGAGGTTCGGGCGCGCCCTATAAGGCACCGACCCGATCCGGACCGCGCATGCCACAGCCGACCGACTACACCGCTGCCCGCAACAACATGGTCGATTGCCAGATACGCCCGAACCGGGTGACCGACCCGCGCGTGCTGGACGCCATGCGGAGCCTGCCGCGCGAGCAGTTCGTGCCCCCGGCGCTGGCGGCGCTGGCCTACCTGGACGAGGATTTGCCGCTCGGCGGCGGGCGCGTGCTGATGGAGCCCATGGTGCTGGCCCGGCTGCTGCAGATGGCGCGCATCCGGCCCAATGACCGTGTGCTCGTGGTGGGGTCCGGCACCGGCTATGGCGCGGCGGTCGCGGCGGCCTGCGGCGGCAACGTGGTGGCGCTCGAGGAGGATGACGCGCTGACCGCGATCGCGCTGCGGGTGCTGCCGCGGGTGGCACCGACGGTGCGCCTGGTGGATGGCCGCCTGACCAGCGGGTTGCCATCCGAGGGGCCTTGGGATGTCATCGTCATCCAGGGCGCCGTCACCGTCATCCCGGACGGGTTCGCTGACCAGGTGGCGCCGGGCGGGCGGCTGGTCACGGTGGTGGCGGCCGTGGGCGGCGTGGGCGGCAGGATGATCCTGGCCGAGCCGATCGCGGCGAAGGGCGGCTCGCGGCTGCGCTCGCGCGACATGTTCGATTGCAACACCCCGCTGCTTCCAGGATTGCGGCCGGCGCCAGCGTTCGTGTTTTAGCCGAACCCGGCGCCGGCCAGGATGCTTGGCTGACATAATCCTGATGTGGCACACTGCCTGAAGGACAGGGAGGCTCTGCTCATGCAGGCTCGGATCACGACGGCGCTCGGCTTGGGGGCTGCCTGCTTCGCCACCGCCGCGGCGGCGCAAACTCAGCCGCACACGCTGCAGGAGGCGCTGGTCGCCGCCTACAGCTCAAACCCTACCTTGCTCGCCGCGCGCGCCGCCCTGCGCGCTGTGGACGAGACGGTGCCGCAGGCGCTGGCCGGCTGGCGTCCTGTCGTTTCGATTGCCGGGTTGGCTGGCGTTCAAAATGGGGCCACCGGCTTAAGCTCAAGCAACATTTTCGCCCAAGACAACAAGCCAGAGTATCAAGCCACTGCCACTGTCACGCAGCCGCTGTACCGCGGCGGGCGCACGGAAGCCACCACGCATTCCGCCGAAAACCGGGTGTTGAGCCAGCGGGGGCGCTTAATTGCCACCGAACAACTCGTGTTCACCAACGTCATCACCGACTACGTCAACGTCATCCAAACGGCGCAGCTGCTCCAACTCGACATCAACCAGGAACAAGTGCTGACCCGGCAGCTGCAGGCCACCAACGACCAGTTCCGCGTCGGCGAAATCACCCGGACGAGCGTGGCGCAGGCGGAAGCGGCGCTCGCCGGCGCGCGCGCCACCCGGCAGACCGCTGAGGGCAACGTGCAAGTCGCCCGCGCCGCCTTTCAACGCGACGTCGGCTTCCTGCCGGATAAGCTGGCCGTTCCACAACCGCTTGCCGTGGCGGTCAAGAGTGCCGCGGATGCCTCACGCGTCGCTGGCGCGAACAACCCGACCTTGATCTACACCATGTTCGACGCCGCAGCGTCCAAGGACGCCGTGGATGTTGCCTTCTCGGCGATCCTGCCGACGGTCAGCGCGGTCGGCACAGCTTTCACGTCGAACAACACTGGGTCGTCCAACTTCAACACCAAAGGCGTTGCCGCCGCACTCTCGGTGACAGTGCCGATCTACCAGGGCGGCGCTGAATACGCCGGCGTGCGCCAGGCGCGGCAAACCGAGCAGCAAGCCCGCAAGACGGTGGACGATACCAGGCGGCAGGTGATCCAGGCCGCCGTCTCGTCCTGGGAGCAGCTGGTTGCGGCCCGCGCCTCCATCGAGAGCACCCGCGCTGCGGTCCGCGCCAACGAGATCGCGCTGGAAGGCACCCAGCGCGAGGCCATCGTCGGCAGCCAGACCGTGCTGGACGTGCTGAACGCGGAGCAGACGCTGCTGCAGTCCCGCTCCACCCTGGTGCAGAACTTGGCGACCCTGGTGACCTCCTCCTATGGCTTGGCGGCCGCCATCGGCCGGCTGACGGCGCAGGACTTGAACCTCAACGTCCCGCTGTATGACGAAACGGCCTACTACACCGCCGTCCACGACCGCCTGTTCGGCACCGGCGACTACGAACTAAGCCAGCCGGGCCGCTGAGATGAGCGGCAGCGCACCGCCCGCCAATGGCGCCGGGTCTGCCAAAGGCAAGCTGGCCGAGGGCGCCGAGGCCGGCGGGGCAGATCCCTCGATGGAGGACATCCTGGCGTCGATTCGCCGCATCCTGAATGAGGACGAGTCGCCCGGCGCCGCACCGGAGGCCTTGCCGCCAAGCCGGCAGCCCGTCCCTGGTCCGGCGGAAGCAGACGAGGGCGTGTTCATGCTCGACGAGGCCATGCTGGTCTCCAAGCCGCCGGTTGCCGCGCCGTCGCCGGACCTGCCGCCGCCAGCGCCCAGCCCGGCGGCCAAGCCTGTCGCCGAGGGTGGCCCGAGCGGCTTGATGGACCCCGGCAGCGCGGCGGCCGCCAAAACCTCGATGGGAACGTTGCTCCGCACCCTGTCCAGCGAGCGGACCGCCCAGGTGCACCGCGGCGGGCCGACGATCGAGGACCTGGTGCGGGAGGAAGTACGGCCGTTGCTGAAATCCTGGCTGGACGAGCACCTGCCGCCCATGGTGGAGCGCGTGGTCCGCCAGGAGATCGAACGCCTGACCAGCCGCACCACGCCGTAACCTTCCCATGCCTTGCCGAAGCATGACTGTCCTTTGGCGGGCATGGGGCAGAGCCTCATTTTGCTGCCGGGGCTGTACGCTCTAGGACCCGCCTATGCTGGACAAGTCATTCGACCCCGCCGCCGCCGAAGCCAAGCTCTACCAGGCCTGGGAGCAAAGCGGCGCGTTCGCGGCCCAGCCGGGCAGCAACGCACAGCCGTTCACCATCATGATCCCGCCGCCGAACGTCACCGGCGTGCTGCATGTCGGCCACGCGCTGGACAACACGCTGCAGGACGTGCTGGTCCGCTGGCGGCGGATGCAGGGGCGGGACGCGCTGTGGCAACCCGGCACCGACCACGCCGGGATCGCGACCCAAATGGTGGTGGAGCGCCAGCTGGCCGCCGAGGGCACCACCCGCAAGGCGCTGGGCCGTGAGGAGTTCCTGCGCCGGGCCTGGGCCTGGAAGGCGGAGTCCGGCGGCGCCATCACCGGGCAGCTGCGCCGGCTCGGCTCGTCCCTGGATTGGGCGCGCGAGCGTTTCACCATGGATGCCGGGCTGTCGGACGCTGTACGAGAAGTGTTCGTCACCCTGCACCGCCAGGGCCTGATCTACCGCGACCGCCGGCTGGTGAACTGGGACCCGAAGTTCCAGACAGCCATCTCGGACCTGGAGGTCGAGAGCCGCGAGGTGAAAGGCACTTTGTGGTCGATCCGCTACCCGGTGGAGGGAACGGAGGAAGGGATCACCGTCGCCACCACCCGGCCGGAGACGCTGCTGGGCGACACCGCCATCGCCGTGCATCCGACCGACGCGCGCTTCGCTGGCCTGGTAGGCCGGCACGCCATCGTCCCTCTGGCGGGCCGCCGTATTCCCATCATCGCCGACGAGTATTCGGACCCGGAGAAGGGCACCGGCGCGGTCAAGATCACTCCGGCGCACGATTTCAACGACTTCGCCGTGGGCCGCCGGCACGGCCTGCCGATGCCGTCCGTGCTCGACCGCGAGGGCCGGGTGACGCTGGCGGAGCTGGAGCTGGCGACGTCGCCCGGCATCGCCGACCCGGCCTGGACGTCCGCACTTGCCGGGCAGGACCGCTTCGCCGCCCGCAAGGCGATCGTGGCTGAGCTGGAAAGGCTGGAGCTGCTGGTGTCGGCCGAGCCGCACACCCACCAGGTGCCCCACGGCGACCGGTCCGACGCGGTGATCGAGCCGCTTCTCACGACCCAGTGGTACGCCGATGCCAAGACGCTTGCGGCTCCGGCCATCGCCGCCGTCGAGAGCGGCCGGACCCAGTTCGTGCCCAAGGCATGGGAGAACACGTTCTTCGCCTGGATGCGCGACATCCAGCCCTGGTGCATCAGCCGCCAGCTGTGGTGGGGCCACCGCATCCCCGCCTGGTACGGCGCCGACGGCGCAGTCTTCGTAGCGCACACCGAAGCCGAGGCGGCGGCAGCGGCCCGCGCGCACTACGGCCGGGACGAGCTGCTCACGCAGGACGAGGACGTGCTGGACACCTGGTTCAGCTCCGCCCTGTGGCCGTTCTCCACCCTGGGCTGGCCGGAGCGCAACGCCGACGTGGCGCGCTACTACCCGGGCGACGTGCTGGTCACCAGCTTCGACATCATCTTCTTCTGGGTCGCCCGGATGATGATGATGGGGCTGCACTTCATGGGCGAGGCGCCGTTCCGCACCGTCTGCATCCACGGCTTGGTGCGCGACGAGCGCGGCCAGAAGATGAGCAAGTCCAAGGGCAACGTGATTGACCCGCTGCCCATGATCGACCAGTACGGCGCCGACGCGCTGCGCTTCGCCATCTGCGCCCTGACCGGCCCGGGGCGCGACATCAAGCTCGGCCCGGCGCGGGTGGAGGAGGCCCGCCGCTTCGTCACCAAGCTGTGGAACGCCGCCCGCCTTTGCGAGCTGAACGGCGTGCGTCCTGACCCGGCGTTCGACCCGGCTGCCGTGCAAGGCCCGCTCGCCCGCTGGGTGCTGGACGCGGCGGGCGCGGCAGTGGCGGAGGCGAATGCCGCGCTGGAGGCGTTCCGTTTCGACGAGTATGCCGGCGCCTGCACCCGCTTCGCCTGGAACGTGTTCTGCGACTGGTTCCTGGAGTTCGCCAAGCCGTCCCTTGCCGCCGACGCCGAGCTGCGCGCCGCCGCCGCCCACGTGCTGGGCATGCTGCTGCGGCTGCTGCACCCGGTGATGCCGTTCGTCACCGCCACGCTGTGGGGCGAGTTCGGCTTCGGCGAGGCGGCCGGCCTGATCCGCGCGCCTTGGCCGGAGCCGGTGGCGACGCCGGGTGCGGAGGCGGCGCGGGCGGAGCTGGGCTGGCTGGTGCGGCTGGTGGGCGAGGTGCGTGCGGTGCGCTCGGAGATGAACGTGCCGCCCTCGGTGCTGGCGCCGCTGCTGCTGAAGGATGCCGCGCCGGAGACGATGGCCCGCGCCGCCCGCTGGTCCGAGGTGATCGGCCGCATGGCGCGCGCGAGCGAGGTGCAGGCGCTGGCCGGCGAGCCGCCGCGCAACAGCGCGCAGGTGGGGCTGGACGAGGCGGTGGTGGTGCTGCCGCTGGAAGGGCTGATCGACCTGGCGGCCGAGCGAACGCGGCTGGAGCGGGACCTGGCCAAGGCGCGGGCGGAGGCGGGCAAGGTGGAAAGCAAGCTGGCGCAGGCGGACTTCGTGGCGCGCGCCAAGCCGGAGGTGGTGGCGGAGAACCGGGAGCGGTTGATGGCTTTCCGGGGGGAGATCGTTCGGCTGGAGGCGGCGTTGAGGCGGATCGAGTAACCGTCTTGCCGGGCTGCGCGGCTTTCACGCTGCGGGAGCGACGCCTATGCCATCTGCGGCGCAGCCCATCATATATGATCGTTCACCGGAACCTTGATTTCTCAGCACCGATACATGCGACACCGACATTCATGGTGGGTAGCCTGCTGATGGACGATGCTCTCGCACACGAGCTGCTGCGGCCTCTGGTGTCGCCACCGATGGAAAACTGGTTCTTCCGCATTTCCCGTGCAGTGAGTCGTCGTCTTGAGGCTGGGCGAACGCACAGGAGGAACATTCCTCCTGTGTCGAAAGCTCGTCTTATCCAAGTGCTTGCTACCCTTGATCTCACCGGGCCTGGCCGTCGTTCAGGTCCTGCCCATCCCTGATCGCATCACAGGTGGCAGCAACCTGCCTCGATCAGGCAGCTATCCAATTGCCATGGAAGCCGAAAGGCACCCGGTTGGGCAGCCGCACACGTGCGACCGGACCGTCGGCCACCGAGCGGGCATCGAGCACGACCAAGTCGCTCGCCGCCTCCCGGGCGCGCCACGCAATGGCGAGCAGCCAGCCGTCGCCCTCCTCGTCGCCGCGCGGGACGAACACGGGCTCGGACACCCCGTCCCCCTCCGGCAGCGACCACAGACGGCGCGCGCCATGCGCCAGGTCGAGGTGCGCGATGGCTGCGCCGCCTTGGTCGCTCGGGTTGGCGGCTAGCCAACCGTGCCGGTTGCGCCGGCCGGCCAGGCGGTCATCAATGCGCGGGAACTCACCCTCGATGTCGTCCAGCACCGTGGCGGTGAAGCGATCTGTCATGCCGGACAGATCGAACGTCCACCGAACGGGCTGCGCTCCCTGGCGCATAGGTGGCGCAGTGCCCTCGGCGTGGGGGAACAGCGGAGGCGCCTCGTATTGCATGACGTCGGCGACGAGCGTCCCGCCCTCCTCCCAGGCGTTCATCACATGGAAAACGTAGCAGGCCTCTCCTCGGTGCCAACGCAGGCTTGCGGCCCCCTTGTCGCGGCGCATGACGCCGACGAAGGCTCCGGCATCTGGTTCCCACAGATAAGGCGATTGCCCGGCCTGGGCGCGCGCAAGACTCGCGGTGAGCGGAAGGATGGGGAACACGATGTGTTCGGCGGTGACGATGAAATCATGCACCATGCTCGCATAGGGTGCGGCAAAGTGTTCCAAGCGGGACAAACGCCCGGCAGCATCGACGATGCCCCAGTACAGGCCTGGGCCGCGTGGGGCGTCGACATGGTAGCCGAAGAACAGCATCTCGCCGGTGACAGGGTCGATCTTGGGATGGGCGGTGAAGGGGCCGTTCAGCGCCCCACCGAAATCGCAGCAACCGATCGTGGCCAGGGTCGCTGGGTCGAGCTCAACCGGCAAATGGGTTTCCTCCAGCGCCAAGAGACGACCGCCATGCCAGACGATGTTGGTGTTCGCAACGCCGCCGGCGTAACCAACGTCTGGCGCCGCTGCGTCGATCGGCCCGGCATAACCGGCGATCAGCGAGCGTCCGGCTGCCCGCTCGGCAAGGAACTTGGGCGTCCGGACCCAGCGGTTGCTGTAGGACGCGCGACTGTCACCGATGCGCACGGCATGCAGCATGCCGTCGCCCGCGAACCAGTGCGCGCCCGGGTGGCTGCTCGGAAACTGGGGGTTGGGGCCATTTCGCAGCAACGCGCCGTGCAAGGCGGCCGGAAGCTCGCCGACGACCGGCAAGTCGAACACCTCGGTTTCAGTGGTCAGCGGCGCAAAGTTCCCATCCAGGTTATCCGGCATGACGGCTCTCCTATTTTGTCAGTGTCAAGATACTCTGGGAGGCGCCGCGGCTCTGGTCAAGCAATATCTTACCGCTGTAAAGTTCAGGCATGATCCGGCCCTATCACCACGGCGCGCTGCGTGAGGCCCTGCTTGCTGCGGCAGAGTCGATCCTTGAGCGGGACGGCATAGGAGCCTTGACCCTGCGCGCAGCGGCCCGGGAAGCCGGTGTGTCGCACGCTGCGCCCGCCCACCATTTCGGCGACATTTCAGGCTTGCTGAGCGAATTGGCGGCATCCGGTTTCGTCCGCTTCCGTGAATGCATGCGGGCCGAAGCTGGAGTGCCCGGCCTCGACGCGCAGGCGCGTCTGGTGGGACTCGGCCGCGGCTATGTCCGATTTGCACGTGCCAGCCCCGGGCTGTTCCTGCTGATGTTCCGCTCGGAGCGGCTGGATTGGTCGCGTCCGACGTTGGCTACGGCGGGCGCCGAGGCGTTCGCCCTGCTTACGGAGCAGCAAGTCGGATCCAAATCCGGAACGTCCAATATGGCAAACCTTGCCATGACGACGGCGCGTTGGTCACTGGCGCATGGCCTGTCGATGCTGCTTATCGATGGACGGCTCGGACCGGTGACGGACAGGATAGCGGATGCCGACATCGATGGGCTGGTCGAGGCAACGCTGACCAGTGGTCATCATCCGGGGCAGTAGTGGCGTTTTCTAGGCTTCGACTCACAACCAGCAGCATACGACGGGAGCATCAGGACGTGTGGGGCGCGTGCATGATGAGGCTGGATCCCGCGTAGTCGATCCGCTGGCTGGCGTTGGCGGGGCGGAACGGGCCGTCCGCCCCGGCCGCGCCGCTGTCGTTCCTGGGTCTGGTCCCGTTGCCGAAATGGCCGTGCGCCTGGCGTCCTTGGTGGACCCGGCTTTCGTTGACCGTCCTCCGAGATTCCCTATGAGTTCATGGTAGGTTCCCCCCCCTCGGCCAGGCAGCTTCAACGTCCGTCCTGCCGGACAAACAGCTTCGGCAATGACGACTGTCAGGCAACCACGTCCTGCATGTTGCCCCTAAACCGGACGGGGCCGATATACAGGCGGCAGTGACCGAAACCCTGCGCCCAGCACCCGGCGCTTTGCCGCTTGCGGCTGAACAACACGGAGACCGCCACCTTGCTGACCAAACGCTGGGACAAGTCCCGCCTGCCATCCCGCCACGTGACCGAAGGGCCAGGCCGCGCGCCGCACCGCTCGTACTACTACGCGATGGGCCTCGGCGAGGACGCGATCAACCAGCCCTTCGTGGGCGTCGCCACCTGCTGGAACGAGGCGGCGCCGTGCAACATCGCGCTCTCCCGCCAGGCCCAATCCGTCAAGGCGGGCGTGGCGGAGGGCGGCGGCACCCCGCGCGAGTTCACCACCATCACGGTGACGGACGGCATCGCCATGGGGCACCAGGGCATGAAATCCTCCCTGGTGTCGCGCGAGTGCATCGCCGACTCCGTGGAGCTGACCATGCGCGGGCATTGCTACGACGCGCTGGTGGGGCTGGCCGGGTGCGACAAGTCCTTGCCGGGCATGATGATGGCGATGCTGCGGCTGAACGTGCCCTCCGTGTTCATGTACGGCGGCTCCATCCTGCCGGGCCGCTACCAGGGGCGGGACGTGACGGTGGTGGACGTGTTCGAGGCGGTGGGGCAGCACGCCGCCGGCAACATGACGGATGAGGAGCTGCACGAGCTGGAATGCGTCGCGTGCCCCTCCGCCGGGGCGTGCGGCGGCCAGTTCACCGCCAACACCATGGCCACCGTGTCAGAGGCGATCGGGCTCGCGTTGCCGGGTTCGGCGGGCGCGCCGGCGCCGTACGAGGACCGCGACCGCTGGGCGGCGGCGAGCGGGCGGGCGGTGATGCAATTGGTGGAGCGCAACCTGCGCCCGCGCGACATCTGCACCCGCGAGGCGTTCCACAACGCGGCCGTGGTGGTGGCGGCCACCGGGGGCAGCACCAACGCCGGGCTGCACCTGCCGGCGATGGCGCACGAGGCGGGCATCCGCTTCACCATGGACGACGTGGTGGAGATCTTCCGCCGCACCCCATACATCGCGGACCTCAAGCCCGGCGGCAAGTACGTGGCGTTCGACGTGCACAAGATCGGCGGCATCCCCGTCATCCTGAAGGCGCTGCTGGACGGCGGGCTGCTGCATGGCGACTGCATGACCGTGACCGGCCGCACCATGGCCGAGAACCTAAAGGACGTGGTGTTCCCGGAGAACCAGGACGTGGTGTACCCGGTGTCCCGCCCCATCACCCCCACCGGCGGCGTGGTGGGACTGCGCGGCAACATCGCCCCGGACGGCGCCATCGTGAAGGTGGCCGGCATGGCCAAGCAGCGATTCGAGGGCACGGCGCTGTGCTTCGACTGCGAGGAGGACGCCTTCGCCGCCGTGCAGGCCCGCGCCTACAAGGCCGGCGACGTGTTCGTCATCCGCTACGAGGGGCCGCGCGGCGGGCCGGGGATGCGCGAGATGCTGAGCACCACCAGCGCCATCTACGGCCAGGGCATGGGCGAGTCGGTGGCATTGATCACCGATGGCCGCTTCTCCGGCGCAACGCGCGGCTTCTGCGTCGGCCATGTAGGGCCGGAGGCGGCGCTGGGCGGCCCGATCGCGCTGCTGCGGGACGGTGACCGCATCGTGCTGGACGCGGTGGCGGGGACGATGGACGTGCTGCTGTCCGACGCGGAGCTGGCCGCGCGCCGGGCCGCCTGGACACCGCGGGGCACGGACTACAACAGCGGGGCGATCTGGAAATACGCGCAACTGGTGGGCCCGGCGCATCTCGGCGCGGTGACGCAGCCAGGCGGCGCGGCCGAGACGCACAGCTACCCGGACCAGTGACTCTTGCTCGCCGAGCTCAGGCGAACATCAGGTCGAGTCGCACCACGATCTCGGGCGCCAGCAGGAGGGCGAGCTGGTCGCCCGCCTGGTGCGTGGCCATGTCGCGGTAACCGTCCCCGGCGGGCGTCCTGTGCGCTTCGAGGACGCGGCGCTTCATGTCCACGATCCACAGCTCGGCGATGCCGGCCCGCGCGTAGAGCGGCAGCTTCGCCGTCCGGTCGAACCGGAGCGAGCTGTCCGCCACCTCGACCAGCAACAGCACGTCGGGAGGGCCGGGCCGCTCGCCGGTGGCGTAGAAATCGGCCCGGCGGCGCAGCACGGTGAGGCCGGGCTGCGGCGCATTCCACTGGTCCAGCTGAATGGGATTTTGCGGCCACACGATGGCGTGGCCGTCGCAGGCCAAGACAAGGGTTTCGTTCAATCCGCCTACAGTGGCAGCGTGGCCTTGCCCGATAGGTGCCATGTCGATCAAACCCCCGTCGATCAGCTCGACCCTGTCGTCCTCGCCAAGGATGCCTGCTTCGGCCATCCGATAGTAGTCATTCACGTCCAACCTGCGCCGGGTCGGCGCGAGGGCGGCATCATCCATGGCGCATCTCCATCCACCTTGCGCCGAGCGTATCACCGTTGGCGCTGCCCAGGCTACGACGCCTCAACCCTGGCGGAACACGTCGATCGGCACCCAGGCCCCCCCGCGCTCGATGTGCCAGAACGTCCAGCCGTTGCACGACGGCGCATTCTGCACCGCGGCGCCCACCTTGTGGATCGACCCGGCGTGCGCCCCGCTCACCAGCGTGCCGTCCGCGCTGACCGTCGCCACCACCTGTCGCGTACGGTCCCGCAGCTCGGTGCCGGGTGCGACCAGGCCGCGCTCCACGAAGCTGCCGAACGGCACCCGGGGCATGTCCCGCCGGGAGGGCGCGGTGGCGAGCCCAGCCAGCGGCAGCGCCTTCTCCTGCTTCACCCGCGCCATCGCCGCCTCCACGTAGGCCGGGTGGCGCTCGATGCCGATGAAGTGCCGCCCGAGCCGCTTGGCCACCGCCGCCGTGGTGCCGGTGCCGAGGAACGGGTCGAGCACGATGTCGTCCGGCGCGGTGGAGGCCAGCAGCACCCGATGCAGCAGCGCCTCCGGCTTTTGGGTCGGGTGCAGCTTCAGGCCGTGCTGGTTGCGCAGCCGCTCCGGCCCGGTGCAAAGCGGCAGCAGCCAGTCGCTGCGCATCTGCAGGTCGTCGTTCAGCGCCTTCATGGCGTGGTAGTTGAACTTGTAGCGGCTGTCCCGGCCGCGGGCGGCCCAGATCATCGTCTCGTGCGCGTTGGTGAAGCGGCGGCCGCGGAAGTTCGGCATCGGGTTGGTCTTGCGCCACACCACGTCGTTCAGGATCCAGAAGCCGAGGTCCTGCAGCATGGCGCCGATGCGGAAGATGTTGTGGTAGGCGCCGATCACCCAGATCGTGCCGTCCTTGCGCAGCAGCCGGCGGCACTCCTCCAGCCAGGCGCGGGTGAACGCGTCGTACTCCGCGAAGTCGGCGAAGCGGTCCCAGTCGTCGTCCACGCCATCGACCAGGCTGTCGTCCGGGCGGCGCAGCTCGCCGCGCAGCTGAAGGTTGTACGGCGGGTCGGCGAACACGCAGTGGACCGACGCGGGCGGCAGCATGCCCATCACCCGCACGCAGTCGCCCCGCAACACTTGGTCCAGCGGCAATTCGCGGACGATTTCCACGCGGTCGGGCCTCCTTGGCAATGCGGCGGCACTCTGGCGGCGCGCCCGAAGCCGCGTCAATCGAAGCCGGTCAGCGTTCGGCGGGCAGCGGCCCTGCGTTTGCGAGGTGCAGCCGCACCGTGCCGAAGGTGGGCCGGTGATGGCGGGACGGGCCGTGCAGCGCGATGGCCGCCCGGTGCGCGGCGGTGCCGTAGCCGGCGTTGGAATGCCAGCCGTAGTGCGGCCAGCGCGCCGCCAGCCGGGTCATCGCGCGGTCCCGCACCACCTTGGCTACGATGGAGGCCGCGGCGATCGACAGGCAGAGTGCGTCCCCGCCGATCACGCAGCGGACCGGGCAGGGCAGGGCAGGCGGGCGGTCGCCATCGACCAGCGCCAGGTCCGGCAGCATCGGCAGCCGGGCGACGGCCCGGCGCATCGCCAGCATCGCCGCGCGCAGGATGTTGAGGCGAGAGATTTCCGCGACCGACGCGGCGCCTATGCCGATCTCTGCCATGCCGGAGGCGAGCAGCGCCGCGTATGCCAGGTCGCGCTGCCCTGCCGTGAGCTTCTTCGAGTCGTCCAGCAGCCCTGCCATCCCGGGCGGCAAGCCGGCCGGGAACACCACCGCCGCGGCGACGACCGGCCCCGCAAGCGGCCCGCGCCCAGCCTCGTCCACCCCCGCGACCCGGCCGCCATGCTGCGTCTCGATGGTGTAGTCCGGCATGGCGAACGGCATAACCCTTGCTGCGACAGGATGAAAGGCCCGCCGGGCGCGGCATGGCACACGCTTACGATTTTCCTAAGCGCGTGAGCTATCAGCGCTATAAGCGCATCACATAGGTAAAATTAGGCTTTGCCTACGCTGGTCCGCTTCCAGCTAAAACAAGGACATCTGCGACTCCGCCGAGCCGAGCACGCCCTGCGGGGGCGAGAACTGCGAGCAGTCGAGCTGCGGCCGCTCCAGCAGGCCGTGCTGGCGCGCGACGCGGGCGAACCGCCGGGCCAGCAGGTCCGCATACACGCCGGAGCCGCTGAACCGGCTGTGGAACTTGGCGTCGTTCAGCACGCCGCCCCGCGTCTGGCGCACCAGGCTGAGCACGTGGCGGGCGCGGTCGGGGACATGCTGCACCAGCCATGCCTCGAACATCTGCTGCAGCTCGAGCGGCAGGCGCAGCAGGACGTAGCTGGCGGAGCTCGCGCCAGCCTTCGCGGCCGCCTTCATGATGCGCTCCATCTCCGCATCGTTCAGCCCCGGGATCATCGGCGCGGCCAGCACGCCGACCGGAACGCCCGCGGACGCCAGGGCCGTGACGGCCGCCAGCCGGCGGGACGGGGCTGCCGCACGAGGCTCCATCTTGCGCGCCAGGGCAGCGTCCAGCGTGGTGACGGACAGCCACACGCGCACGAGGCCGCGATCGGCCATGCGCTGCAGGATATCCACGTCGCGCACCACGCCGGCGGACTTGGTCACGATGGAGAAGGGATGGCCGAACCGCTCCAGCACTTCCAGCACCGAGCGGGTCAGCTTCAGCGTGCGCTCCACCGGCTGGTAGGGGTCGGTGTTGGAGCCGAGCGCCAACGGCCGTGCCACGTAGCCGGGCTTGCGGAACTCCCGCTCCAGCTGCTCGGCCACGTCGGGCTTGAACACCAGCTTGGTCTCGAAATCCAGGCCAGGCGAGTAGCCGAGGTAGGCGTGGCTGGGGCGGGCGTAGCAGTAGATGCAGCCGTGCTCGCAACCGCGGTAGGGATTCACGGCGCGGTCAAAACCCAGGTCCGGGCTGGTGTTCCAGCTGATGGCGGTGCGGCTGCTGTCCCGCTGCAAGGTCGTCGGCAACAGCGGCAGCTCGCTGAACGCCGCCTCCAGCGTGCCCCAGCCATCGTCGAACGCCTCGGCCCGCAGCTTGTCGTAGCGCACCGCCGGGTTGATTGTGGCGCCCCGGCCATGACGGGTGAGCGGAGGCATGGCCACCGCCTCAGCCCCGTCATGGACCGGGTGGCTGGAACGGGAGGGCAGGGCGGTCGTGAGCATGGCATCGTTCCCCGTCTGTTCAGACCGAACATGGCGTGACACGAGAGGCTGGTCAAGAACAAGGTATGAACGCTGTGATGAATCTGCTTGCCCGCACCGCCCGGGGCTGGTTGCCGGCCGGGCCGGAGCACTCCCGCCAGGAATGGCTGCGGCGGTTGGCGTTCTGGGCCGGCGCAGTGCTGGTGGGCATCGCCGCGCTGCTGTTCGCCCGCCTGGCCGACGGCGCCGGGCGGCTGTTCGACGGCGTGACGGCCGGGCGTCCCTGGCTGCCGTTCCTGCTCGCCCCGGCCGGCTTGGCGCTGAGCGTCCTGCTCACCCGCACGGTGTTCCCCGGCGCGCAGGGCAGCGGCATCCCCCAGGTGATCGCATCCCTGCACATGAAGCGCGCCGACCGGGTGGACGCTACGCTGTCGCTGCGGGTGGCGAGCGGCAAGGTCGTGCTGACCTTGCTGGGCCTGGCATGCGGGGCGTCCATCGGGCGGGAGGGACCCACGGTGCAGGTCAGCGCCAGCATCATGCACGCCGTGGGCCGAGCGCTGCGCCTGCCGCGCCAGGACGCCTACCGCGCCATGGTGCTTGGCGGCGGGGCGGCCGGGGTCGCCGCCGCGTTCAACACGCCCCTGGCCGGGGTGGTGTTCGCCATCGAAGAGCTGAGCCACTCGTTCGAGGCGCGCACGTCCGGCACGGTGCTGACGGCCGTCATCATCGCCGGCGTCACGACGGCGGCCACCATCGGCAACTACAGCTATTTCGGCGCGGCCTCCGCCGAGCTGCCCTGGGGCGTAGGCTGGCTCGCAGTGCTGGCCTGCGGCGTATGCGGCGGCCTTGCGGGCGGCTTGTTCAGCCGTGCCTTGCTGCTGTTCGCCCACGGCATGCCGGGAGTCGCGGGCCGCTGGATCGCACGCCAGCCGGTCGGGTTCGCGGCGCTGTGCGGCCTGGGAATCGCGGCGATCGGCTGGCTCAGCGAAGGCAGCACCTACGGCACCGGCTATGCTCAGGCACGCGCGCTGGTGAATGACGGCACGGCGTCCGGCGGCTTCTTCCTGCTCAAGCTGGCGGCCACGGTCGTGTCCTACGTCAGCGGCATCCCCGGTGGGATTTTCGCGCCGTCGCTCGCGGTCGGCTCCGGCTTAGGACACGCCATCGCAGGGTTCCTGCCTGCCGCTCCTGCCGGGGCGGTGATCCTGCTGGGCATGGTGGCGTATTTCAGCGGCGTGGTGCAGGCGCCGATCACGGCCACGGTCATCGTCATGGAAATGACCGATGACGGCCGGGTCACGGTGCCCTTGATGGCGGCGGCGCTGCTGGCCTTCGCCGTCTCGCGGCTGGTGTGCCGCCAACCTTTGTATGCCACCCTGGCCGACCGCTACCTGCGTGCGCAGGAGGGTTATGCCACGGACGCTGACCTGCTGGACAGCAAGGCTGGGCGCTGCCCAGACCCGCCGAAGGCCTGAGGCCTTTGGCAACCTGTTTACATAAACGGGTTCCAAAGGCCCTGCCTTCGGCGGAGTCCAGAGGCAGAGCCTCTGGCCTTGCTCGACGCTCACGCTCAAGGGCTGTCGGCGTTAGGCAGCGCCCAACAGGTGCTCCTGCAGCCGCGGCATCAGCTCCACCAGGTTGCAGGGCCGATGGCGGCTGTCCAGCTGGGAGAGCAGGATGCCGTCCCAGCCATCCTTCACCGCACCCGTGCTGCCGGGCAGCGCAAACAGGTAGGTGCCGCCCGCCACGCCGCCGATCGCGCGCGATTGCATGGTCGAGGTGCCGATCTTGGCGAAGCTGATCATGCGGAACAACTCGCCGAAGCCCTCGATGCGCTTGTCCATGACGCGCTCGAACGCCTCGGGGGTCACGTCCCGGCCGGTGATGCCGGTGCCGCCGGTGGTGATGACCGCGTCCACCGCCGGGTCAGCGATCCAGCCGCGCAACCTGGCCTCGATCGCGTCCGCGTCGTCCCGTTCGATGCCGCGGTCCGCCAGCACGTGGCCCGCAGCCAGCACCCGCGCGGCCAGCGCGTCGCCTGACGTGTCATCGGCCTGCGTCCGGGTGTCCGACACGGTCAGCACGGCGATGCGGACGGGGAGGAAGCGGCGGCTCTCGTCGATGCCCAAGACAGGCTCCTTCAGTGCAGGCGGGCGACCTGCTCGCGCTTCGGCGCCTGCGGCTCGAAGGCGGGCCAAGCGCCCGCGGCAAGCGTGTCCAGGCTCGGCGCGGGCAGATGGAGGCGGGCAGCGTAGATCCAGCTGTAGGTCAGCGCACGGGGAACATACGCCCGCGTTTCGTCGTTGGGTATGCTCTCGATGAACAGCAGCGGATCGTCCGACACGGGAATGCCGTCAGCCATGCGGCCGAAGCTGGTGGGTCCGGCGTTGTAGCTGGCGAGCAGGCGGATGAGGTCGTTGCCCACGCCATCCAGCGTGGCAAGGTGCATCACGTAGCTCTGCCCGATGGACAGGTTGATCGCCGGGTCATGCAGCCGCCTCGCGTAGCGGCCGGCCGCGTTGCCGCCGTCGCCGTTCATGTAGCTCGCGGTGGCTGGCATGACCTGCATGAGGCCGCGCGCGCCGACCCTGGAAATGGCGTCCGGGTCGAAGTTCGATTCCAGCCGGGTCAGCGCATAGACCAGCGCCGGGTCCATGCGGAAACCGCCTGCAGGGCGCAGCATGGGGAGCGGGAAACGCGCGCTGTCGTGCGGACGACCCTGCGCCGTCTCGATCAGCCCGGCCAACTGGGCCGCCAAGTCGGTCAGCCCGGCCGCCTCGGCCACGCGGAGCACCGCGCCGCTCAGCGCAGGGTCGGACGCCACCTGCGGCCACAGGCAACGCAGCTCCGCCTCGGCGCGCCGGCTTTGCCCGACCTGCAGCAGCGCGAAGGCCCGGCGGCCATTCGGGTTGGCCATCAGCGCGTCGGTGTCGGCGGCGCCGAGCGTTTCGCGGCTGTCCTGCAGGCCGTTGCCCAGGCCCAGCGTGCGGTGGGCGAGCAGGCCGTAGAACGTGTGCTGCGACCGTGCGGCGAGCGACATCCAAGGGCTGTAGCCGGCCGGGTCGCGGTTGCGGAGGTGGGAGCGGGCAGCCCAGAAGGCCGCTCCGGCCCGCAGGCTGGCGGAGGCGAGATCTGCCCGGTAGGCAGCCTCGAACATGCCTTGCGCCTCGCCGAGGCGCTGCAACCGCCATGCTGCCAGGCCTGCCACGTAGCCGGCCAGTCCCACGCGCCCGCCCGACTGGCGCAACGCGCCGGCCGCGAGCCGCAGGGCGAGCTCCTCGCGGCCCTGGGTGAACAGCGCCTGGGCGATCTCTGCCCGCAGCTGGTTGCCATACACCGCATCCAGGCCCCTGGTCCGGCGCAGCAGGTCGAGCGCGCTGTCGGCGTTCCCGGCATGGGCGCGCTCGTGCACCGTGCGGTCGAGCAGCGGGTTGCGCACCAGGCGGGCGTGCGGCGGCTCGTCTTCCTCGGGCGGCGCAGCAGCCGGCGACTCCGGCTCCAGCATGGCCAAGTCAGGCCCGTCCGGGCGTGGGCGGCCGGGCGCGAGCCGGGTCAGCAACAGGGCATGCACGGCGGAGGCGTCCGGATGGTCGGGATATCGCCGCAGCCAGGTCGCCAGGTCAGCTGCGGGAGCGAGCGTGAAGCGGCCGAGATAGCGCTGGGCCAGCAGGTGGCCATTCAGCAGCGGGTCCGGCGTCTCGGCGAGTTCCGCGTCGGCTGCAGCAAGCCTGCCGGCGGCTTGCAGCGCGAACACCCGCCGCAGCCGGGCGGCATCGCTGGGCGCCAGCGGCTCCGGCAGGTCGGCGCCCGCCAGGCCGCTGCCGATTCGCGGGTTGGCGAATGCGGTGTCCTCGCTGAGGGACGCAGCGCGCGGGTTTCCCGCCGGCAATGACCCGGCAATGATCGCAGCGCCGGCTACCAGGAACCGGGCGGCGGGAAGGCGGGAGAGCGTCTGGCTGACTCCTCGCATGGCGGGGGCCGCTACACGCTGCGCCAAGCGGGCACAAGCGCTGCAGCTGCCGCTGTCGCAACCGTGTCCGCCAACTGACGGCTTTTTGCAGGTGGCGCTGGCCATAAATTAAACGTGAATGCCTTATGGCAGGTCGAGGGCGCGCCGCAGCCGCAGCAGGTCTGCCCAGGCATCGCGCTTGGCGGCGGGCGTCGCCTGGATATGGGCGGGCGACGGCAAAGCCAGCGTGGGAACCGGCTTCGGCAGGCCTGGCAGGGCCAAGCCGTGCCACACCCCGCGTTGCCGCCGCCCAACAGCGGGCAGCAGGGTCCGGGTGGCAAGCCCGCCCAGGATGACCACCAGACGCGGCGTCAGCAGCTGCAGGTGGCGTAGCAGGAAGGGCAGGCAGAGCTGAACTTCCATGTCAGCCGGCTTGCGGTCGCCTGGTGGACGCCAGGGCAGCAGGCTGGTGGCCAGACAGGCGCCGCGGTCCAGCCCGGCCGAGGCGAACATGCGGTCCAGGAACAGGCCGGCCGGGCCTGCGAACGGCACTCCGGCCCGGTCCTCTGCCGGCCCTGGCACGTCGGCCACCAGCACCACGCCAGCCGTGGCGTCGCCATCGCTGAATACCATGGTGGTGGCGGTGGCCCGCAAGGCGCAGCCATCGAACGCAGCCAAGGCGGCCCGCAGCTCCGCAGGCGTGCCGGCCGCGGCGGCAAGCGCCTGGGCCTGGGCCACGCCAGAAGCCACGCCAGCAGGAATCGGCACGGGCACGGGCACGGACCGCACCACCAGCCGAGGGAAGGCCGGTGCAGGCGTGGCAGCAGCGGCCCGGCGGTCGACCGGGCGCTCGGCCAGCGCCTCGTCGGCGCCCCATTCCACCTGCAGTGCCAGGAGGGCCAAATCATTCATGCCGTCGTTCTGTGCCGCATTTGCACCCTGCGCAACACTGCCAAAGCTGGCATCCGCGGCATTCCGACCTATCTCTGAGACAGGGAGATGACCGATGTCCGAGCGCGAGGCGATGGAATTCGACGTGGTGGTGGTGGGCGCCGGCCCGGCTGGGTTGGCAGCTGCCATCCGGCTTAAGCAGCTGGCGCCCGATGCATCGGTCTGCGTGGTCGAGAAAGGCGGCGAGGTGGGCGCGCACATCCTGTCCGGCGCCGTCATCGAGCCGCGTGCCCTGGCTGAGTTGCTGCCCGATTGGCAGGAGCGCAGCGCTCCGCTGACCACGCCCGCCGGGGAGGACCGTTTCCTTTATCTCACGGCCAAGCGCGCCATCCGGCTGCCGACGCCGCCGCAGATGCACAACGCAGGCAACTACATCGTGTCGCTGAGCAACGTCGTGCGTTGGATGGGGCAGCAGGCGGAAGCGATGGGAGTCGAGATCTACCCAGGCTTCGCCGCGTCCGAGCTGCTGGAGGAGGACGGGCGCATCGTCGGCATCGCCACCGGGGACATGGGCGTCGAGAAGAGCGGCGAGCACGGCGGCAACTACCAGCCCGGCATGGAACTGCGCGCGACCTACACCCTGTTCGCCGAGGGCTGCCGCGGGTCGCTGTCCAAGAAGCTGATGGCGCGGTTCAAGCTGCGTGACGGCAAGGACCCGCAAACCTACGCGCTGGGCATCAAGGAACTATGGGAAATCCCCGCCGAGTCGCACAGGCCGGGCCTGATCGAGCACAGCATCGGCTGGCCGCTGGACAGCGCGACCTATGGCGGGTCGTGGCTGTATCATTGGGGCGACCGGATGGTGTCGTACGGCTTCGTCGTAGGTCTGGACTACGCCAACCCGTGGCTGTCGCCGTTCGACGAGATGCAGCGGTTCAAGACTCACCCGGCGATGCGCAAGCACTTCGAGGGTGGACGCCGGATAAGCTACGGCGCGCGGGCGCTCAGCGAGGGAGGCTTGCAGTCCATCCCCAAGCTGACCTTCCCGGGCGGCGCGCTGATCGGCGACACGGCCGGGTTCCTGAACGTGCCGAAGATCAAGGGCACCCACACGGCCATGAAGTCCGGCATGGTGGCGGCGGAGGCCATCGCTGAAGCGCTGGCCGGCAGCAAGCCAGCCGAGCCGGCCAGCTTCACCGACAAGATGAAGGCGAGCTGGGCCTGGGACGAGCTGAAGTCGGCGCGCAATCTCCGGCCGGCCTTCGCGCGCTTCGGGCTATACGGCGGCGTCGCCTACTCCGCGCTGGACACCTACGTGCTGCGCGGCAAGGCGCCCTGGACGATGCGCCATACCCATGCGGACAACCAGACGCTGACCGTCGCGGCTAAGGCGCAGCCTATCGCCTATCCCAAGCCCGATGGGAAGCTGACGTTCGACAAGCTCAGCTCCGTATTCATCAGCAACACAAACCACGAGGAGAACCAGCCCGTGCACCTGCGGCTGCGCGACCCGGCGCGGTGGAAGGGCGTGAACTGGGACGAGTACCGCAGCCCGGAGTCGCGCTACTGCCCGGCCGGCGTGTACGAGGCGGTCGATCTGGAGATCGGCGAGCCGCGGCTGCAGATCAACGCGCAGAACTGCGTTCACTGCAAGACGTGCGACATCAAGGACCCGACGCAGAACATCGACTGGCACGTGCCCGAGGGCGGCGGCGGGCCAAATTACCCAGGCGGCATGTAGCAGGCAGGCGGCGCTGGATTTGCCGCCGGCCGGTCAGTAGAACTAGCGGCCATGGCTCATCCATCCCAGCTTGCCTTTGTCCCTGGCCGCACCGTGCTGCTCGCCTTGTGCCTGCTTTCCGCATGCGCGGCAGCAGACCCCGCCGATGTGCCAGGGCCTGCTTCCCGCCCGATCAGCGGCACGTCCGGGGCCATCCTGAGCGGACGTTTTGCGCTCGGCCGCGCCGACGTGGACACGGCAGCCGACGATTTCATGCGCGCGTTGCAGTCTGACCCGGCCAATGCCGAGCTGCGGCAGGAAGCGTTCGCCGCGGCCGTCATGGCTGGCCGCCCGCAAGCGCTGGACCTGGCGCGCCAGTTGCCGTCCAACCCTGCGGCTGCGCTGCTGCTGGCCGATGCCGACGTGAAATCGGGCGACTGGCACGCAGCCGAAGCCAAGTTCGCCAGCCTGCCGGGCCATGGCGCCATGGCGGTGCTGCGGCCCTTGCTCCAGGCGTGGGCGCAGCAGGGCGCCGGCACCACGGACAAGGCATTGGCCACCTTGCGCCCGCTGATCGATGGCACACGGTATCGCGGGGTGTTCGCCCTGCATGCGGCGCTGATCAACGACCAGGCGGGCCGCAAGGCGGAAGCAGCCCGGCTCTACCGCTTGGCGCTGGCGGAGGATGGCGCACCCAACCTGGAGGTTGGCACCATCGAGGCAAGCTGGCAGGCGCGCAGCGGCCAGCCGGCAGAGGCGCGCGCCACGATCCGTGCGATGGTGGAGGCAAACCCGGACCTCTCCATCGCAGAACCGGCGCTTCTCCAGTCCATGGCCGGCGCCAGAGTGGCAACTGCTGCGGACGGGTTGGCTGAAACCTACCTGGCCCTGGCCGGCACCTTGCAGCAGCAGCAGGACGCCTCGGACCTGTCCCTGCTGCTGTTGCGGCTGGCTCTGGCGTTGCGTCCGGACCTGACGGCAGCCCGCCTCATGTCGGCCGACCTGGAAGCGAACAGCCGGCAGTGGGGCACGGCAGCCGCCGTCCTCGCCCCGGTGCCCCCTTCCGATCCATTGGCCGCACTCGTGCAGCTGCGGCTGGCCGGGTATGCCCAACGCCAGGGCCACACGGCTGAGGCCAAGCGGCAGCTGGAGCAGATCGCGGGCCAGTATCCGTCACGGCCGGAGCCGCTGGCGGCGCTGGCATCCATCCAGAGCGCGGACGGGCAGTTCGACGATGCGGCCGTGACCTATGGGCGAGCCATCGCGCGGCTGCGTCAGCCCGCGCGGCTGGACTGGATGCTGTTCTACCAGCAAGGCATTGCCTACGACCGGGCGCATGACTGGCCACGCGCCGAGGCCGATTTCCTGCGTGCGCTGGACCTCTCGCCGGACCAGCCCTACGTGCTCAACTACCTTGGCTATGCCTGGACGGAGCAGGGCCGCAACATGGGCCGGGCGCAGCAGATGATCGAGCGGGCCATGGCGCAGCGGCCCAATGACGGCTCCATCGTGGACAGCCTGGGCTGGGTGCTGCTGCGGCAAGGAAACCAGGCCGGGGCGATCCGTATGCTGGAACGCGCGGTCGAGCTGTCGCCCGAGGACTCGGCCATCAACGGCCATCTCGGCGACGCCTACCTCGCCGCGGGCCGGCGGCAGGAGGCGGAAATCCAGTGGCGGCGGGCGCTGATCCTCAACCCGGACCCGCAGGACGAGAAGGCGTTGCAGGCCAAGCTCGACGGCGCCGGGACAGCAGCCACGGCGACACGCCGGGTCGAATGAGCGCCCTGACGGAGCCGGCGCTGACGGAGCTGGCGCCGGCCAAGGTCAACCTGAGCTTGGCGGTGACGGGAAGGCAGGCAGATGGCTACCATCTGCTCGACAGCGTGGTCGTATTCGGGCCGGCAGCCGACGTGCTGCACGCCAGCCCGGCCGCGGAGCTGTCGCTGGCCGTCGAGGGGCCGTTCGCCGCCGGGCTGACGGCCGAGCCGGACAATCTCGTGCTGCGCGCCGCCCGCGCGCTGGCGGGCTGGGCGGGCCGGCCAAGCGGGGCCGCGCTGGTTCTGGAGAAGCATCTGCCGGTGGCTTCCGGCATCGGCGGCGGGTCGGCCGATGCCGCAGCGGCGCTGCGGGTGCTGTGCCGGCTGTGGCAGGTGCAGCCTGACCTGGACGCGCTGGGCACCATGGCCTTGCGCCTGGGTGCGGACGTGCCGGTGTGCCTCAGCAGCCACCCGTCGCGCATGACGGGGGTGGGGGAGGAGCTTGCGCCGCTGCCGCCCCTGCCGGCTTGCGGGCTGCTGCTGGTCAACCCGGGCGTGACGGTATCGACGGCAGAGGTGTTCCGGGCGCGTGGCCCGGGCTTCTCCACGGCGGCCCGGTTGCCGACGGCTTGGCCCGACGCCGCCGCGCTGGCAGCCGCGCTGGCGACCTGTCCCAACGACTTGCAGGAGGCTGCCTGCCGCATCGCGCCCGTCATCCATGCGGTGCTGGACGCCTTGGCCGCGCTGCCAGGCTGCCTGCTGGCCCGGATGAGCGGGTCAGGCGCCACGTGCTTCGGCTTGTTCCCGGACCCGGCAGCGTCCGTGGCGGCGCGACGGAGGCTGCCTGCGCAGTGGTGGTCCAGCGCCGGCCCCTTTACGAACCGCCTACGGCCGCCCTATTGACGGGTGCGGCTCAATGGGGCGTCGCCAAGCGGTAAGGCAGCGGATTTTGATTCCGCCATTCGGAGGTTCGAATCCTCCCGCCCCAAATCCATGCTGCCGCAGCGGCTTCGCAGGATTCCGCCCTGCACCCGGAAGCGGGTCTTCACCCCCCTAGAAACTCTGCCCCGCATCCACCACCCACGTCTGGCTCGTGCACATCCGGCTGTCGTCCGCCGCCAGCCACAGGGCCATCCGAGCCACGTCCGCCGGGTAGATCTTCTCCTTCAGGCACTGCGACAGCATCAGCTCCCGCTCGGCTTCCGGCGTCAGCCAGCGCTCCACCTGGCGCTGCGTCATGATCCAGCCGGGGATGATGCAGTTGGCGCGGATGCGGTCCGGCCCGAGGTCGCGCGCCAGCCCGCGGGTCAGGCCCTCGATGCCCGCCTTCGCCGTGGTGTAGGCGGGCATGCCGCCCTGGCCGATGTGCCAGCTGACCGAGCCCATGTTGATGATCGAGCCGCCGCCCGCCGCACGCATCATCGGCAGCACCGCCTGGGTCGCGAAGAACTGGTGCCGCAGGTTGACCTGCATCCGGTCCTCCCAGAACGCCACCGTCACGTCCTCGATGCGGTGGCGCTCGTCGTGCGCGGCGTTGTTCAGCAGCACCGTCACCGCGCCCAGTCGCTCGCCAGTCTCCGTCACCGCCCGTTGCAAAGCTGCGATGTCTCGCAGGTCCACTGGCAGGAACAGCGGCGCGGGCGCACCCTCGGCGGCAAGGCTCGCAACCAGCGCGTGCCCGGCGGCCTCCGCCACGTCCACGAACGCCACCCGTGCGCCTTGCCGGGCGAAATGCCCCACCAGGGACGCGCCGATGCCGGTGGCGCCGCCGGAGATGAACACGACCCGGCCATGCAGGCTGGGGTAGCTTGCGAACTCGCTCATTCCACCGTCTCCGCCGTGCGCCGCCAAAGCCTATCAGGTTAGAGAGCAAGGCTGGGCTCTCCCTCCGTAGCCATTCCAATTGCCTGAAGGAGGCAATCGGAACCTTGAGGCCACTCCGCCCAGACCCGCCAAAGACCTGGGGTCTTTGGAAACCGTTTCATTAAACAAAAGGATTCCAAAGGCTCGCCTTTGGCGGAGTCCAGAGGCGGAGCTTCTGGCCTTGCTCGCTCGACGGTCATTCTCGATGGACCCATCGTTGCGCGCAACCTAATACTTCAGGAACGGCAATCCCTCCTGCAACGAATCCCTGGATGGCAGGTCCCGGGTGCTGTAGCCGCCGCCCAGGGCCTGCACCAGCAGGACGCTGGAAACCAGGCGCTGCTCCTGTAAGGCAAGGTCGATCTGCTGCTCGGTGAGCAGCGCCGTCTGCTGGATGATGACGGCGGTATAAACGGCGGTGCCGGCACGGTAGGTATTGATCGCCAGGTCCACCGAGCGTTGCGCCGAACGCACCGCGATATCCGTCGCCGCCTTCTGCTGCTCCAGGATGCGCAACGCGGCAAGCTCGTCCTCCACCTGCTGGAACGCGGTCAGCACCGTCTGGCGGTAGGCGGCGACGCTGGCGTCATAGGCCGCGCTGGCGGCCGCAACCTCGGAGTTGCGCAGCCCGCCCTCGAACAGCGTCTCGGTGGCGGAGGCGCCCAATGACCAGAACCGGTTCGCCGCCTGGATCAGCGAGCCGAGCGGGTTGCCGGAGTAACCATACAACGCCGAGAGGCTGATGTTGGGGTAGAAGGCCGCGACCTGCACCCCGATCAACGCGTTCTGCGCCGCCATCGCGCGCTCAGCCGCCGATATGTCGGGGCGGCGCTGCAGCAGCAGCGACGGCAGCACGCCGGGCGCCACCGGCACGTCGGCCGGCTGCTTGCCCGGCGCGATGCTGAGCGCGGCGGGCGGGGCGCCGACAAGCACGGCAATGGCGTGCTCGTATTGCGCGCGCAGCACGCCGACGTTCACCAGCAGCGCCTTCGTGCTGTCGAGCTGCGTCTCCGCCGCCGACACGTTGGCCGAACTGACGATGCCGGCATCGTACTCGTTCTGCGTGATCCGCAGCGCATCGGCGTAGGCCTTGACCGTGTCGGACAGGAGCTGGTCCAGCGCATCCTGGCTGCGCAGCTCAAAGTAGTAGGTTGCGAGCAGGGCCTGCGCAGATAGGGTGGCGTTGATCAGGTCGGCCGCGCTGACCTGGGCCGCGGCCACGTTGCTCTCGATCTGGCGGCGGATGCGGCCCCATACGTCCAAATCCCAGTTGGCCGCGCCTTCCAGGGAGTAAAGTGTGCTGGCCCTGCCGGCGCTGCTGCCGACGGCCGTGCCGGCGCCAGTCGTGCCCGTGGCCGCGCCTGTAGTCTGGCCGGTGCTGGTCAGGGTGTTGGCGGCGGTGCCACCCAGCGCGGTGCCCGTGACGCCGCCGAGCCCGGTGGCCGTGGTTCCGGAACCAGCTGCACTCCCGCCACCGCCGCCGAAGCCGCTGAACGACCGCGTGACCGTGGCAGAGCCGTTGAGCGTCGGGAACAGGGCGGAGCGGGCGATGTCCACGGTCGCCTGGGCTTGGCGGAACTGCGCCTCGAACACCTTCACGTTCTGGTTGTTGACCGCGACCTGCCGCTCCAGCTGATCCAGCAGCGGGTCATGGTAGATCGTCCACCACGCCCCCTTGTCCGCCGCGTCCTCCGGCTGCGCGACGATCCAGCCGGGCGGCGCTTCCTTGAACGGCAGCCCGGCGCCGATCGCACGCGGGCGGTGGTAGTCAGGCCCGACCATGCAGGCGGCGAGCGCGAGCAGCAGCCCCGCCGCTGACGGCGTAAGAAAAAGGCGGCATAGGCGCAGCCTCATTCGGCCAGGCCGGGCGCCGGTGCGGCACGCCGCAGGCGCAGCCGGTCCAGCAGCAGGTAGACCGCCGGCGTCGTATACAGCGTCAGCACCTGGCTGAGCAGCAGCCCGCCCACGATGGAGATGCCGAGCGGGCGGCGCAGCTCGGCGCCGTTGCCGTAGGCCAGCGCCAGCGGCAACGCTCCCAGCAACGCCGCGGCGGTGGTCATCATGATGGGGCGGAACCGCATCAGGCAGGCCTGGAAGATCGCGTCCCGGCTGGATGCGTTGTCATGGCGCTCGGCGTGGAGCGCGAAGTCGATCATCAGGATGGCGTTCTTCTTGACAATGCCGATCAGCAGGATGACGCCGATCACCGCGATGATGGAGAACTCGGTGTTCAGCAGCATCAGCGCTACCACCGCGCCGACGCTGGCCGAGGGTATGGTGGACAGGATGGTGACCGGGTGGACGAAGCTTTCGTACAGCACGCCCAGCACGATGTACACGGCCAGCAGCGCAGCCGCGACCAGCACGCCTTCGCTGTCCAGCGACTGCTGGAACACCTGCGCCGTGCCGGCGAAGCCGCCCGTGAGGTCCCCGGGCAGGTGCAAATCCGCCACCGCCCTGGCGATGGCGGCCTGCGCGTCCGACAGCGAGCGGCCCGGCGCGAGGTTGAACGAGATGGTGGCCGCCACGAACTGGCTCTGGTGGTTGACCGACAGCGCCGTGTGCCCGTGCGAGAAGCGCGCCACCGCCGAGAGCGGCACCATCGTCTCCTGCCCGGTGCTGACCGCGGCCCCGGATGAGGCGGTGCTGCTGCCGCTGGCGGCCAGCGCGTTCTGCGCCGCGTTGCGTTCCGAGTTATTGATGCCGTTGGCCGTGGCCGCGGCCGCCTTGGCGCCCTTGACGGTCCCGGACGGCGCGTTGGTGGCGGCGGTGCCGGTCGGCGTGCCGCCGGAGGTGCTGACCCAGACCTGCTGCAGGATGTCTGGGTTCTGCCAGTACTCGGGCGCCACCTCCATCACCACGTGGTACTGGTTGAGCGGATTGTAGATCGTCGAGACCGAGCGCTGGCCGAATGCGTCGTACAGCGTGTTGTCGATCTGCTGGGTGGTGAGGCCGAGGCGGGCCGCGGTCGGACGGTCGATCGTTATCTGCGACTCCAGGCCGGCCTCCTGCTGGTCGGAGTTCACGTCCGTCAGCGCCGGGTCGCGCTGCAGCGCCGCCAGCAGCTTGGGTGCGAACTCGAACACCTCGGCCGTGCTGTCGCCTTGCAGCGTGTACTGGTAGGCGGCGTTGGCCTGCCGCCCGCCGACGCGGATGTCCTGCGCCGGCACCAGGATCAGCCGGCCGCCCGGCACGCTGGCCAGCGCGCGCCGCATCCGGGTCGTCACCACGTCGAGGCTGTCGCGCTCGCCTTTGTCCTTGAGGGTCACGAACACGCTGCCGGTGTTGGTCTGGGAGGCAGCGCCGCCGCCGCCCGCCCCGGTGAAGCCGATGACGCTGCCCACCGCCGGGTCACGCTGCACGATGGACATCATCTGCGTGAGCTTCCGGCTCATCGCCTGGAACGAGATGCTCTGGTCCGCCTGCAGGCTGCCGATCAGCAGCCCCGTGTCCTGGGTGGGGAAGAAGCCCTTGGGGATGGCGACGATGAGCATGACGTTCAGCGCCACCGTCGCCAGCAGCACGGCAAGCACCAGCAGGTTATGCTGCAGCGTCCAGGCCAGGGTGCGGCCGTAAAGCTCCTGCGCGCGCTGGCCGAAGCTGCGGCGCTGCCTCGGGTATCCCGCGGGCGGCTTGCCCGGCCGCAGGAACAGCGCGCACAGCATGGGCGTGGTGGTGAGCGAGACCACCAGCGAGACCAGGATCGCCAGCGAGAGCGTAACCGCGAACTCGCGGAACAGCCGGCCGACGATGCCGCCCATCAGCAGGATCGGCAAGAACACCGCGATCAGCGAGAGGGTGATGGAGACGATGGTGAACCCGACCTCGCTGGCGCCTTGCAGGGCGGCCTGGCGGCGGGGCATGCCGTCCTCCATGTGGCGGGAGATGTTCTCCAGCACCACGATGGCGTCGTCCACCACGAACCCGGTGGAGATGGTGAGCGCCATCAGCGAAAGGTTGTCCAGGCTGAACCCCAGCAGGTACATCGCGCCGAACGTGCCGATGACGCTGACCGGCACCGCCACCATCGGGATCAGCGTGGCGCTGGCGTTGCGCAGGAACACCCACACCACCAGCGTGACCAGCGCCACGGCGACCAGCAGCGTCGCCTCCGTGTCGGCCAGGGAGGCGCGGATGGTGATGGTGCGGTCGGAGGCGATGTGCAGGTCGATGCCGCGGGGCAGGGTGGCGACGAGCGTCGGCACCATCGCCTTAATGGCGTCCACCGTCTGGACGACGTTGGCGCCGGGTTCCTTGAACACGATGACCAGCACGGCAGGCTTGCCGTCCGCCAGGCCAAGGTTGCGCAAGTCCTGCACGCTGTCTTCCACCGTGGCCAGGTCGGTCAGGTGGACGGCGGCGCCGTTGCGGTAGGCGATGATCAGCGGGCGGTAGTCGGCGGCGTGGCCCGCCTGGTCGTTGGTGTAGATCTGCAGCCGTTGCGGTCCCAGCTCCACGATCCCCTTGGGGCTGTTGGCGTTGGCGGAGGCCAGGCTGGCGCGCACGTCCTCCAGGCCGATGCCGTATTTGAACAGCGCCTGGGGCTGCAGCTCGACCCGGACGGCGGGCAGGGCGGAGCCGTTGAGGAATACCTGGCCCACGCCCGGCACCTGCGAGAGCTGCTGCTGCAGCACGTTGCTGGCGGCGTCGTAGATCTGCCCGCGGGTGAGCGTGCTGGAGGTGAGCGAGACGATCAGGATGGGGGAGTCGGCCGGGTTCACCTTGCGGTAGATCGGGTTGGACAGCAGGTTGGTCGGCAGGTCCGCCCGCGCCGCGTTGATGGCCGCCTGCACGTCCCGCGCCGCGCCGTTGATATTGCGGTTGAGGCCGAACTGCAGGTTGATGCGCGCCTGGCCCACCTGGCTTTGCGAGGTCATCTCCGTCACGTCGGCGATCTGGCCGAGGTGGCGTTCGAGCGGGCTGGCCAGGCTGGTGGCGACCGTCTCCGGGTCGGCGCCCGGCAGCTGCGCCTGCACCGAGATGGTGGGGAAGTCCACCGCCGGCAGGGATGCCACCGGCAGCTGGAAGTAGGCCAGCGCGCCGGCCGCCAGGATGGCCAGGGTCAGCAGCGTGGTGGCGATCGGCCGGTTGATGAACGGGGCGGAGATGTTCACTCCGCCGGCACGCCCGCATCGCCCGCGAGGCGGTTGGCACCGCTGCCGGTCAGGCGCACGGCCAGCCGGTCGAACATGAGGTAGATCACCGGCGTGGTGAACAGCGTCAGCACCTGGCTGGCCAGCAGGCCGCCGACGATGGCGATGCCCAGCGGCTGCCGCAGCTCCGAGCCGGAGCCGGCGCCCAGCATGAGCGGCAGCGCGCCGAGCAGGGCGGCCATGGTGGTCATCAGGATGGGGCGGAAGCGCAGCAGGCAAGCTTGGTAGATCGCCTCGCGCGGCGGCTTGCCCTCGGTGCGCTCGGCGGCCAGCGCGAAGTCGATCATCATGATCGCGTTCTTCTTCACGATGCCGATCAGCAGGATGACGCCGATGACCGCGATGATGTCGAGGTCGTGCCCGGTCAGGTCCAGCGCGATCAGCGCGCCCACGCCGGCGGAGGGCAGGGTGGACAGGATGGTGAGCGGGTGGATGAAGCTCTCGTACAGCACGCCCAGCACGACATAGACCGCGACCAGCGCCGCCAGCACCAGCAGCAGCTCGTTGCCGAGCGAGGACTGGAACGCCTGCAGCGCGCCCTGGTACGCCGTGGTGAAGCTGCCGGGCAGGCCGATGCCGCGCTCCGCCTCCCCGATCGCCGCCGCCGCCACGTCCAGCGACGCGCCGGGCGCCAGGTTGAACGACACCGACACGGAGGGGAACTGGCCGAGGTGCTCGATCTGCAGCGGGCCGCTGCGGGTGGACACGCGGACCATGGCCGCGAGCGGCACCTGCCCGGTGGTGGCCGTGGCGGAGGGCAGGTACAGGCCGTTCAGCGCCTGCTGCAGGCTTTTCTGGTCGGAGACGTCGGCTTGCAGGATGACGCGGTATTGGTTGGACTGGGTGTACAGCGTCGAGACGATGCGCTGGCCGAACGCGTCGTACAGCGCGTTGTCGATGGTGGCCGGCGTGATGCCGAAGCGCGAGGCGGTGGCGCGGTCCACCACCATGTCCACCGCCCGCCCGTCCGTGTTCAGGTCGCTGGTGACGGCGGCGAAGGCGGGCGTCTCCGCCAGCCGCGCCACCAGCTTCGGCACCCATTCGGTGAACAGCGACGCGTCCGGGTTCTCCAGGAAGAAGTGATACTGCGCGCGGCTCACGGTGGAGTCCACGGTCAGGTCCTGCACCGGCTGCATCGACAGGCCGATGCCGGGAACGCTGCGGATTTCGTCCTGCAGCCGTGCGATGACGCCTGCCACGCCCAGCGCGCGCCGGTCCTTCGGCTTGAGGTTGATGAGGAAGCGCCCGGCGTTCAGCGTCGTGTTGGCGCCGTCCACGCCGATGAAGGAGGACAGGCTGTCCACCGCCGGGTCCTGCAGGATGGCGTCTGCCAACTGCTGCTGGTGCGTGGCCATGGCGGCGAACGAGGTGTCCTGCGCGGCTTGCGAGATGCCCTGGATGGCGGCCGTGTCCTGCACGGGGAAGAAGCCCTTGGGGATGGCGACGGTGAGGCCCGCCGTGGCGGCGAAGGTGAGCGCCGCGACCAGCAAGGTCAGTCCCTGGTGGTCCAGCACCCAGCGCAGCCAGCCTCCGTAGCCCGCCACCAGCCGGTCGAACCAGCGCTCGGCGGCCAGGTCCAGCCGGTTGCGCGTCTCGGCCGGGCGATGCTTCACCAGCAGCGCGCACAGCATCGGCACCAGCGTCAGCGACACCACGGCGGACAGCACGATGGTGACCGACAGCGTGACCGCGAACTCGTTGAACAGCCGGCCCACCACGTCGCCCATGAACAGCAGCGGGATCAGCACCGCGATCAGCGACACCGTGAGCGAGATGATGGTGAAGCCGATCTCCTCCGACCCGCGCAGCGCGGCCTCCAGCGGCGAGTCCCCGTCCTCCACGTGGCGGGAGATGTTCTCGATCATGACGATGGCGTCATCGACCACGAAGCCGGTGGAGATGGTCAGCGCCATCAGCGAGAGATTGTCCAGGCTGAACCCGAGCAGGTACATGGCGGCGAGCGTGCCGACGAGCGACAGCGGCACCGACAGCGACGGGATCAGCGTCGCGGGCAGGTTGCGCAGGAACAGGAAGATCACCAGCACGACAAGCGCCACCGCCAGCCCCAGCTCGAACTCCACGTCGGCCACCGAGGCGCGGATGGTGGTGGTGCGGTCGCTGAGCACGGCCACGTCGATCGCGGCCGGCATCGCCGCTTGCAGCCGGGGCAGCAGCCTCTTGATGCCGTCCACCACCGCGATGACGTTGGAGCCGGGCTGGCGCTGCACGTTGAGGATCACCGCCGGGGTGCGGTTGGCCCAGGCTGCCAGCTGGTTGTTCTCCGCCCCGTTCACCACGCTCGCCACGTCGCCGAGCTTCACCGGGCGGCCGTTCCTGTAGGCGATGATGAGGTCCTGGTAGCCCGCGGCGCTGGTCAGCTGGTCGTTGTCGTTGATGGTGGTGCTCTGCGCCGGGCCGTCGAAGCTGCCTTTGGGGGTGTCGAGGTTCTGCGTGCCGATGATGGTCCGCACGTCGTCGATCGCCAGGCCGTAGGCTGACAAGGCGCGCGGGTTCACCACGACGCGCACCGCCGGGCGGTTGCCGCCGCTGATCGAGACCAGGCCGACGCCGGCCTGCTGGCTGATCTTCTGCGCCAGCCGCACGTCCGCCAGATCCTCGATCTGCGTCAGCGGCACCGTCCTGCTGGTGAGCGCCAAGGTCAGGATGGGCGCGTCCGCCGGGTTGACCTTGTTGTAGATCGGCGGCGCGGGCAGGTCGGACGGCAGCAGGTTGGTGGCCGCGTTGATCGCCGCCTGCACCTCCTGCTCCGCCACGTCCAGCTTCAGGCTGAGCACGAACTGCAGCGTGATGACGGACGCGCCGCCGGAGGAGATGCTCGACATCTGCCCGAGGCCCGGCATCTGGCCGAACTGACGCTCCAGCGGCGCGGTGACGGACGTGGTCATCACCTCCGGGCTGGCGCCGGGAAAGAAGGTCTGCACCTGGATCGTCGGGTAATCGACCTCCGGCAGGGCGGAGATCGGCAGGAACTGGTAGCCGATGACGCCGACCAGCAGGATCGCCGCCATCAGCAGCGTGGTGCCGACCGGGCGCAGGATGAAGATGCGGGAGGGGCTCATTCCCCCAGGGTAGCCCTCGGCTTGGCTTCCGGCTTGACGCCCGGCTTAGCCTGCCCGCCCGCGTTCTGCCCGGCAATAATGATCTTGGCGCCGTCCCGCAGCCGGTCCAGGCCGTCGGTCACCACCTTGTCGCCCGGGTGCAGCCCCTCGGCGACCTGCACCCGGTCGCCCTGCGTGACGCCGAGCTTGACCACCTGCACGGCCACCGTGCCGTCCGGCTTGACCAGGTAGACGAAGTTTCCCGGGGCGCCCTGCTGCACCGCGGCCTGCGGCGCCACGACGGCCGCCTTGACCGTGCGCACCTGCAGCCGCGCGTTCACGAAGGCCTGGGGGAACAGCGCGTTGTCCGCGTTGTCGAACATCGCCCGCAGCTTCACGGTGCCGGTGGTGTTGTCGATTTGGTTGTCCGTGGTCGCCAGCGTGCCGGTGGCGATCAGCCTGGTGTTGGTGCGGTCGTACGCCATCACCGGCAGCGTCCCGCCGGCCATCTGCGCCTGCACCTCGGCCACGTTGTCCTCCGGCAGGGTGAACAGCACCGATATCGGCTGCAGCTGGGTCAGCACGAACAGCCCGGCGGTGTTGCTGGTCTGGACGTAGTTGCCCGGATCGACCAGCCGGATGCCCACCCGGCCATCCATCGGCGAGGTGATGTGGCAGTAGACGAGGTTCAGCTTGGCGCTGTCGACCGTGCCCTGGTCGGCGAGCACGGTGCCCTCGTACTGCTTGATGAGGTACACCTGGTCCTCGACCTGCTGGCGTGCGATGCTGTCCTGCTTGCTCAGCACCTGGTAGCGCGCGTTGTCCGCCTTGGCCTGCGCCAGCAATCCCTGGTCGCGCGTGAGGGTGCCCTGGGCCTGTTCGAGCGCCACCTGGTAGGGCCGGGGATCGATCTGGGCCAGGAAGTCGCCCTTATGGACGATCTGCCCCTCGGTGAAGGCCACCTGCGTCAGCTGCCCGTTGATCTGCGTCACCACCGTCACGGTGGCGAGCGGCGTCACCGCGCCCAGGCCGGTCAGCACCACGTCCAGGTCCCCGGTGGCGATCGTGGCCACGCCCACGGTCTGCGGCGGGCCGCCGCCGGGCCGCGCCGTGCGTTGGGTCGCAGAGGGGCCGAACAGGCGCCAGCCGACGAAGGCGACCAAGCCGATCACCACGAGGCTGCCGACCCCGGTCACCCACCCCCGGCGGCGGCGCGGGGCAGGTGGCTTGGTATCGATCCGGACCGGTGCGGGCCGAAGGTCGAGCTGATCGTCCATCCTGTTGGAACTCCGCCAAGGGCGCCAAGAGCGCCATCGAGCCGCTCATGCACCTGCTACCGCCGGGTCCGCCAGTCAAACCCAACCCATGGTGTTTTCATGGCGCGACACCGTTTGTCACGGACCGATACCCTGCCAAGACGCCAGGGAAACGGCCGCTAAGGCGTGCCGCGCTCCAGGTTCGCCGGCGGCGTGGTGAGCGGCCCGTTGTCCTTCGACACGCCACGGCCTGGGTTGTCGTGAAGATCGACGCCGTTGCCGGAACAGGCGGCAAGGGCGGCCACGAGGGCAAGGGCGGCCCAGAGGGCGGTAATGAGCGGGCGCAGGGTCATGCCCGACAGGCTCCATCACCGCCCGGCCGCCGTCAACAACCTGGTTCTTTCAACAGTTCTGGCTCTTTGGCTTGAGACGGCCGCATGGTGGCGGGCATGACGCTCGAACAGTTGCGGGTCTTTGTCGCCGTCGCCGAGCGCCAGCACGTCACCAGGGCGGCGGAGGCGCTGAACCTGGCGCAATCGGCGGCCAGCGCGGCCATCGCGGCGCTGGAGGCGCGGCACGGCGCCAAGCTGTTCCACCGCGCCGGCCGCGGCATCGCGCTCACCGAGGCGGGCAGCTTGTTCCTGGTGGAAGCCCGCGCCGTGCTGGCCCGCGCGGACGCGGCGGAGCTGGTGCTGTCCGAGCTGGGCGGGCTGAAACGCGGCACGCTGGCGGTGCAGGCAAGCCAGACGATCGCAAGCTACTGGCTGCCGCGCCACCTGGTCGCGTTCCGCCGGGCGCACCCCGGCATCGACATCCGGCTCGGCATCGGCAACACGGCGCAGGTCGCGGCCGCGGTGCACGAGGGGGTGGCCGAGCTGGGCTTCGTCGAAGGCGCAGTCAGCGACCCGGCGCTGACCAGCCAGCCCGTGGCGAAGGACCAGCTGGTGGTAGTGGTCGCCCCGGACCATCCCTGGGCCGGGCGGGCCGGCTTGTCCGCGGCGGAGCTGGCGATGGGCGATTGGGTGCTGCGGGAAGCCGGCTCCGGCACCCGCTCGGTGCTGGAAGAGGCGCTGGCCGGGCTGGGCATGCCTGCATCCGGCCTGCGCGTGGCGCTCGAGCTGCCGTCGAACGAGGCGGTGCGGGCGGCGGTGGAGGCAGGCATGGGCGCCACGGCGATCTCCGCCTCGGTCGCTGCGCCCAGCCTGGAGGCGGGGCTGCTGCGCCAGGTCCGGATCAAGCTGCCGGAGCGCGACTTCCACGTCCTGCGGCACTCGCAGCGCTACTGCAGCCGGGCAGGGGAGGCACTGCTGCAGCTGCTGAAGGCTACCTGACCCCGAGCAGCCAGATCAGCCCGAGGCTGACGCCGGCCAACGAGACCAGCGAGAGCGTGACCGCCGCCGTCACCCGGCCGCCGGCGCGGGCCACGGCCTTGAGGTCGGTGCCCAGCCCGAGGGCCGCCATGGACACGATGGTGAGCAGGTTGGCCACGGTCGCCGCCGGCGCCAGCACGGCTGCCGGCACGAACCCGGCCGACCGCAGCGCGGCAAGGCCGAGGAAGCCCACAATGAACCACGGAACCAGCTTATGCAGGGCGAGGCGGCCCGGCGCCGGGCGGTCGCCGGCGGTCAGGCGGGACGCGGGCTCGTCCGTCTCGTCACGCATGCGCCGGGTCAGCAGGGTCAGCCCCAGCACGACCGGGCCGAGCATCAGCACCCGCACCAGCTTGACCAGCGTGCCCATGTGGACTGCCACGATGCCGAGCGGCGCGGTGGCCGCCAGCACCTGCGGCACGGCATAGACGGTCAGCCCCGCCAGCACGCCGTATTGCAGCCCGGTGAGCGACAGCAGCGGCGCTGCCAGCGGCAGCAGCAGTACGACGAGGACGCCCAGCACGGCGGTGAAGGCGATCGAGGCGGCGATGTCCTCGCCATCCGCGCCGATCACCGGTGCCACCGCGGCGATGGCCGAGTTGCCGCAGATCGAGTTGCCGCACGCCACCAGCACGGCCATGCGGTGCGGCAGGCCGAGCGCCCGGCCCAGCCCGTAGCTGGCCGCGATGGCCAGCACGACCACGGCGGCGATCCCCAGCAGCAGCGCCGGGCCGGCCGCCATCTGCGTATTCCGACGCAAACCAGCCGGCGATTCCGATTCATTCCAGCCGGTGATT
>CAXTPP010000012.1:0-40298 GCA_964246185.1 uncultured Acetobacteraceae bacterium | reverse complement strand
GGGCGCGCCCCCAAAACCGGGGGGGTGTATTTACCCGGGGGGGGGGGGGGGGGCGCGCCCCCCCACCCCGCCAGAGGACAGTCGTCCTCTGGACACCTGTAATCGTAGGATCAAGGGAATGACTATTCCCTTGCGGGCGCAGAGCAGAGCCCTGCGATAAAGCCGCCGCCGAGAATCCTGTCACCTTTATAGAACACACAGGCCTGCCCCGGCGCCGGCAGCGCCGGGTCGTCCAGCGTGACGTTGCCATCCGGCGTGACGGTGGCAGCATGGAGGCTGTCCCGCGCCCGCAGCTTCGCGGCGCAACGCAGCGAGGCTGGTGGGTCGATCAGCCAATTCAGCTCCTGCAACCGCAAATGCGACGTGCCGCTGCTGCGCGGGCCGACCACCACCCGCCGGGCCGGAGCGTCCAGGGCCACCACGACCTGCCGCTCCCCCGCGACGCTCGCCGCGTCGCCGAGCCGCTTGGCCTGACCCACGGTGTAGCGGCCCACGCCGTCGTGCGTCCCCAGCACGACGCCGAGCACGTCTACGATCTCGCCCGGAATCACCGCGTCCGGACGCAGCCGGGCCACCGTCGCATCGTAGCGCCCGGCCGGCACGAAGCAGATGTCCTGGCTGTCCGGCTTGGCCGCCACGTCCAGCCGCAGCCTCGCCGCCTCCGCCCGCACCGCCGCCTTGTCCGGCATCGCGCCGAGCGGGAACAGCGAGCGGGCCAGCTGCGCGCGGGTGGTGGCGAACAAAAACCAGCTTTGGTCCCGCTGCAAATCGGCGGCGCGGTGCAGCTCCGGCCCATCCGGCCCATCGACCCGCTGCACGTAGTGCCCGGTGGCCATGGCGTCGCAGCCAAGATCCCCGGCAAGCTGCATCAGGTCGGTGAACTTGACGGTCTGGTTGCAGCGGACGCAGGGCACCGGCGTCCGCCCGGCCGCGTAGCTGGCGGCGAAATCGTCGATCACGGCCGAGCGGAACCGTGCCTCGGCGTCGATGACGTAATGCGGGATGCCGAGCTGGTCCGCGACCCGGCGGGCGTCATGGATGTCCTGCCCGGCGCAGCAAGCGCCTTTGCGCGCGGACGCCGCGCCGTGGTCGTAAAGCTGGAGCGTCGCCCCGATGACCTCGTGCCCGGCTTCGTGCAGCAACCCTGCGGCGACGCTGCTGTCCACCCCGCCGGACATCGCGGCGAGGATTCGCATGAACCCTGCCTCAGCCCTGGGCGTTGCGCGTGCTGGCGGGCAAGCGCACCACCAGCCCGTCCAGCGCTTCCGTCATCACCAGTTGGCAACCGAGGCGGGACGTCTTCTCCAGCCCGAAGGCCAGGTCCAGCATGTCCTCCTCGTCCTCGGTCGGCGTGGGCAGCTTGCCGAACCAGGCCGGGTCCACGACTACGTGGCAGGTGGAGCAGGCGAGCGAGCCTTCGCACGCGCCCTCGATGTCCACGCCGTGCTTGTGCGCCACTTCCAGCACCGACAGGCCGAGCGGGGCGCTGACTTCGCGGGGGGTGCCGTTACGCTCGACGAAGGTCATCTTGGGCATCGGGGATCAGGCCTCGGCAAGTTGCGGGGCGGACAGGGCCATGATGGCGCAATCCACGTCCGCTGCGGAAGTAAAGCGCCCGAGCCCTATCCGCAAGGTCCGCGCCGCGGCGGCGGCGTCCAGACCCATGGCGGTCAGCACGTAGGACGGCGCCGCTTCGGCGGACGAGCAGGCGGAGCCGGTGGAGACGCACAATCCGGGGTTGGCGCGCATGATGTCCAGCGCGTTGCCGTGCGGCAGGGTGAGGTTGAGGCTGCCGGGCAGCCGGCGCGCCATGCTGCCGTTCACGCGGAGGCCGGGCAGCCGCTCCGCCAAGCCGGCCAGCAGGCGGTTCCGCAGGGCGGCGAGCCGCACGGCCTCCTCCGCCATCTCGGCCGCGGCGATGCGGCAGGCCTCGCCGAACCCGGCGGCGAGCGGGGTCGGCAGGGTGCCGGAGCGCACCCCCCGCTCCTGCCCGCCGCCGGAGAACAGCGGTTGCAGCCGCGCCCGCGGACGGCGGCGGACATACAGCGCGCCCATGCCTTTCGGGCCGTACAGCTTGTGGGCGCTGAACGAGGCGAGGTCGATGCCAGCCACGTCGAACGCCACCTTGCCCAACGCCTGCGCCGCGTCCGTGTGGAACAGCGCGCCCGCCGCGTGAGCGAGCGCCGCGAGGCTCGCCAGGTCCTGCAGCACGCCGGTCTCGTTGTTGGCAGCCATCACGCTGACCACAGCGGTCGGCTCGGCCAAGGCGCGTTGCAGCACCGCCGGGTCGAGCAGCCCGTCCGGCCGGACCGGCAGCACCACCGGATCGAAGCCCTCGGCGCGCAGGTCGGCCACGCTCTCCAGCACGCATTTGTGCTCGGTGGCGACGGTGATGACCCGGCGGGCATCGCCCCGGGCTGTGGAAAATCGAGCCGCTGCAAAACGCGCCGCGCCCTTGATGGCGATGTTGTTGGCCTCGGTGGCGCCGGAGGTGAACACGACCTCCCGCGGCTCGGCGCCGATCAGGGCCGCCACCTGGGCGCGGGCGGCCTCGACGGCCTGCTCAGCGTCCTGGCCCATGGCGTGCTCGGCGCTATGGGGGTTGCCGAACCGCTCGGTCCAGAACGGCAGCATGGCCGCCACCACCCGCGGGTCGCACGGGGTGGTGGCCTGGTTGTCCAGGTAGATCATCACGCGGCCTTGCGGCTGGCCCGGCGCGCCATGGCGGCGTAGGCCGAGGCGAAGGCCGCGACATCGGCTGCCGTGGCGTTCCATGGCAGCGACACCCGGATCGCCTGCCCGGCCATGTCGCCCAGGCCCATCGCCAGCAGCACGTGGCTGCGCGCCACCTTGCCGGACGAGCACGCCGCCCCCGCCGAAACCTGCACCCCGGCCAGGTCGAGCGCCATCAGCTGGGTGTGCGCCGCCACGCCGGGCAGGGCGAGGCAGGCGGTGTTGGGCAGGCGGTCCGGCCCGCCCAGCACGATCCCGCCGAAAGCGGACGCGGCATTCTCGACCGCCTGGCGCAGCGGCAGAAGGTCGGTTGGCGAAGCTTCGGCCGCGGCGGCGAAACCGGCGATGGCGGCCACCGGCGGAGTGCCGCCGCGGCGTCCCCGCTCCTGCCCGCCGCCGGCGATCAGCGGCGGGCCGTCCATATATGTTTCTGGGTCCTGCGCCAGCAGCAGCGCGCCCGCGCCGGCCGGGCCGCCCAGCTTGTGCGACGACAAGGCCATGCTGTGCGCGCCGAGCGGACGCAGATCGGTGGGGATGCGTCCGGCCGCCTGCACCGCGTCCATGTGCAGCCGCGCGCCGTGATGGCGGCACAGCGCGGCGGCGGCGGCAACGGGCTGGATGGTGCCGGTCTCGTTGTTGGCCAGCATGAGGCAGACCAGCGCCGGGCCGCCCCGCAGCGCCGCGCCCAACGCGTCCAGGCGCAGCACGCCGTCGGCATCCACCGGAAGGTGCTCGGCATCGGGCCGGGCGGCGCGGACCGCGTCGTGCTCCGTGGCGCCGATCAGCAGGCGGCGGCCGTGCCCGAGGGCGTGGATCGCCAGCGCGTCCGCCTCGGTCCCGCCGGAGGTGAACACGACCTCGCCGCCGAAGCGCCGGGCCAGGGAGTCGCGGGCATCCTCCAGCAGCCGGCGCGCGGCACGGCCGGCGGCATGGACGGAGGACGGGTTGCCCGCGCCGAGCGCCGCCAGCATCGCATCCCGGGCCGCCGGGCGCAGCGGCTCGGTGGCGTTGGCGTCCAGGTAGGCCGTGGCCTACTCCGCGGCTTTCATACCGGCAGACTGGCTGCCGCGCTGGCCGATCTCGAAACGGCGGTCGCCCAGGGCGGCCACGCGGGCCTCCAGGGCCAGCAACTCGGCCCGCAGCACCTCGATCTGGCACATCAGAGGGTCGGGCGAGCCGTCGCACGGGGTGCCGTAGGCGAGGAAGGCGCTGGCGGGCGCCGGTTGGGTGCGGTTGCGCTCGACCGGGCGGGCGGGGATGCCGACCACGGTCTGGCCGGGCTGCACGTCCGCCACCACCACGGCGTTGGCGCCGACCCGGGCGCCGTCGCCGATCACGATGTCGCCCAGCACCTTGGCCCCGGCGCCCAGGATGACGTTGCGGCCGACCGTCGGGTGGCGCTTGCCCTTGACGTTGCTGGCCGTCCCGAGAGTCACCTGGTGGTAGAGGTAGGCGTCGTCGCCGAGCACCGCGGTCTCGCCGATCACGACGCCCATGCCGTGGTCGATGATCACCCGGCGGCCCAGCTGCGCGCCGGGATGAATCTCGATCCCGGTGGCGAACCGGCCCATATGGGAGACGAACCGGCCGAGCAGGAACATGCGGCGACGCCACAGGCCGTGCGCCAGGCGATGGATCATCACCGCATGGAGGCCGGGATAGCAGAGCAGCACTTCGAGCTTGGACCGCGCCGCCGGATCACGTTGATGGTAGGCTTGCACCAACTCGCGCAGAAACATGAAAGGCATGCGTCAATTCCGTTATGAAAGCGCGGTGGCAATGCTATATATCGTGCTGGCATCCAGGTTGAAGGCCCGTCCGGATACTGCTCCGCTATCCTGGGGCGGATATGGGCTTCAAGGATGTTTCGTTTCCCGAGCGCTTCGGGTGCACCCTGATCCAGCTCGGGTCGCGGTGCGCCATGGGTGAGGGGTGCAGTCCACCAGTTGAGGCGCCACCTGGTTGGACGTGATGCAATGGGCAGCACTTTCGCCTGAGCCGTGCCTGGCCCAGGCCACAGGAATTATCAGAGCACCATGCCAGAGGTGATGTTCGCCGGCCCTGACGGCCGGCTCGAGGGCCGTTACCACCACAGCAAGGACGTCGGTGCTCCGCTTGCGCTCGTGCTGCACCCGCATCCGCTGCATAGCGGCACCATGAACAACCGCATCACGTTCACGATGTACCAGTCGTTCCAGAAGCTTGGCTTCTCGGTGATGCGCTTCAACTTCCGCGGCGTCGGGCGCAGCCAGGGCCGGTATGACGGCGGCATCGGCGAGATCAGCGACGCGGCGGCGGCGCTCGACTGGCTTCAGATGGTCAATCCGTCGTCCAAGGGGCTGTGGATCGCGGGATACTCGTTCGGCGCGTTCGTCGGCATGCAGCTGCTGATGCGGCGGCCGGAGATCTCCGGCTGGATCAGCGTCGCCCCGCCTGCCAGCGACTACGATTTCGGCTTTCTCGCCCCCTGCCCCTGCGGCGGCCTGCTGCTGCACGGCGACTCAGACGACATGGTGCCCGAGCCGGCGGTGCGTAAGCTGGTGGACAAGCTGAACACCCAGAAGGGCGTGCAGGTGGACTACCGCGTGTTCGCCGGGGCGGACCACGTGTTCGCCAGCCATGCGGACCGGGTGGCCGAGGCGTTGGAGGACCATGTCGGACTGGTGCAGGCCCGCAAGGCGATGGCGCTGGCCGCCGATTAGCGGGGCTCTGCCCCGCACCTCGCCAGAGGACGGTCGTCCTCTGGCCACCTGTTCATGAGGGCAAAAGGGGACGACTGTCCCCTTCTGGGTGCAGGGCAAGGCCCTGCTGTCCGACCTCTGCTGGATTTTCCAGGGGTATGACCTGGTCGAAACAGGCGAAGTCCAGGGCCAGCTGCCCATCCGCCGTGAAGCCGAACATGTCGGCGAAGCGATGGCCGAACCTGATCTCGTCCACCCGATAGCTGGCGCGGGCGTGGATGGTCTGGCTCATCGTCTCGTCCAGGCCGGTGACGGAGACGAGCAGCTCGGTGTAGGCCGCCTGCAAGGCTTCCGGGGTCAGGCCGTAGAGCGGGCTGTCCTCGTCGATCGGGTGCATGGCGGTGAAGGTCAGCGCGAAGATCGGCGTGTGCGACCGCGCCAGCGTCAGGTCGTAGAAACGCCGCATCAGGCGGCCCTCCAGCGTCCGCTCGTTGCGCACCAAGGTCATGCTCACGGTCGCCTCGATGATCTGGTTGCGGCGGCTGTTGGACAGCCTCACGGCCAAGGTCGGCACGCCGTCATGCGGCGCCACCGTCATGACCCGGCTGAAATCCACCCGCGAACTCGGGCGGGAGAAGCGGGCGAAGGTGCTTCCCGTGATGAAGGTGACGAACACCAGGGCCACCATGGTCTCGGCCGTGACCACCAGGTTCGCATAGGCGCCGGACGGCGTGAGCACGCCGTAGCCGATGGTCGCCATGGTCTGGATGCTGAAGAAGAACGCGTCCGCGAAGGAGCCTGCGCGGGCGTGGTCGATCGTGCCGGCCTGCAGCAGGTACAGCCCGGCGAACAGCAGGTTGAGCAGCAGGTAGAAGGCGAACGCCAACAGCGTGAAGGTCCACCAGCGCAGCATCAGGACGCGGTGGTAGAAGTCCTTGTACCAGGGCATCGGCTGGCCAAGCCGGATGACGCCTTCCGACGAGCTGCGGGATACCAGGTCGCGCACGTGCTTGACGCCTTGGGGCGGATCGCGCGTGACGATGCGCGGCGGCTCGCGACGGCCGAACGGCACGGCTCAGCCGTTCAGGATGCGGGCCAGCCGGCGGTCGGCCAGGTCGCAAGCGGGCGGGGCGTCAGGGCTCAGGTGGTCCGGGGCTGCCATGGGCGCTCATCCTGTCGGCGTGGGGGTGGCGGCAGTCCTACCATACGGGACCGTGTTAGCCAGTGCGCCTGGCGGGCGGGCGTGCTACCCCGCGCTTCCTGCGCGAGGCCCCTCTTCGAGAGATCGTCATGCCCACCAGCGACTTCCTGCGCGAGGCCACCGCCCGCGGCTTCATCCATCAATGCACCGACTTGGAGGCGCTGGACGCAGCATGTGCCGCCGGGCCGGTCGGCGGCTACATCGGCTTCGACTGCACGGCGGACAGCCTGCATGTCGGCAGCCTGGTGCAGATTATGCTGCTGCGGCTGATGCAGCGCCATGGCCATCACCCGGTCGCGCTGCTGGGCGGCGGCACGTCGCGCATCGGCGATCCGTCGTTCCGCGAGGAGGCGCGCCCCTTGCTGACAGGGGATCAGATCGCCGCCAACATGGCCGGCATCCGTCGCTGCATCGAGCCGTTCGTGCGCTTCGAGGGGCGTGCGATGGTGCTGGACAATGCCGAGTGGCTGGACCGGCTCGGCTATGTCGAGCTGCTGCGCGACATCGGGCCGCACTTCTCCATCAGCCGCATGCTGGCCTTCGACAGCGTGCGCACCCGGCTGGAGCGCGAGCAGGGGCTGACCTTCCTGGAGTTCAACTACTCCATCCTGCAAGCCTATGACTTCAGGGAATTGTCCCGCCGCCATGGGGTGACGCTGCAAATCGGCGGGTCCGACCAGTGGGGCAACATCGTCTCCGGCGTGGACCTGGTGCGGCGCACCGACGGCAAGCCGGTGTTCGGGCTGACGACGCCGCTGCTCGCCACCGCGTCCGGCGTCAAGATGGGCAAGACCGCGGCCGGGGCGGTGTGGCTGTCGCCCGATCGGCTGTCCCCGTACGACTACTGGCAGTTCTGGCGCAACACGGAGGATGCGGACGTGCCCCGCTTCCTGCGCTTGTTCGCCGACCTTGCGCTGGACGAGATCGACCGGCTGGCGGCCCTGGGCGGGGCCGAGCTGAACGAAGCCAAGAAGGTGCTGGCCACGGCAGCGACGGCGCTGCTGCACGGCGCCGGGGCAGCCGCGACGGCGGCCGGGCTGGTGCCGCCCACTTACACCGTGGCCGCGGCGGACCTGGCGGCGGGGATGACCGTGTTCCGCCTGCTGGCCGAGAGCGGCCTGGCGGCCAGCCTGGGCGAGGCGCGCCGGCTGATCCGCGGCGGCGGCGCGCGGGTCAATGACGCCGTGGTGGCGGACGAAGCGGCCACCGTCACGCCTGCCGACCTGCGGGATGGCGCGTTGAAGCTGTCCGCCGGCCGCAAGCAGCACCGGCTGGTGCGGGTGGGCTGACCCGTGGCGTTCGAGGGCAACGTCGAGGTCCTGGACCGCCACGGCCTGCACGGCTGGGCCTACGACCGGGACGACCCGGCGCCCGTCGAGCTGGTGGTGCACGTCGCGGACCGCGCGCCGGTCCGTCTGCTCGCCAATTTCTATCGCAGCGACCTGGAGCAGGCCGGCATCGGCGATGGGCGGCATGGCTTTTCCCTGGCGCTGGAAGGGCTGTCGCCGCTGGTTCCCCACACGGTCCGGGTGGCCCGCGCCAGCGACGGCAGGGACGTGCCAGGCTCGCCCCGGGTGGTCGAGGCGTCTCTGCAGATCGACGCCGGGTTGCAGGACCACCTGGCCCGGCTGCTGGCCGGGACGGAGGGGGAAGACGTGCAGCGCCACTGGGCCGCGTTCCTGGCGCAGCAAGCGGACCGGCTGCTGCAGCGCGCGGCCGACCATCGCAGCCGCCGCCCGCCCGCCTCGGCGCCGCAGATGTTCCGGGTGCGCTGGTCCGGCCGGGACGCTCCCCGCCCGATGCCGGCCCCGCGTGCGCTGGTGATCGACGACAGGCTGCCGCGGGAGGACCGGGACGCCGGGTCACGCGCCGTGATGTCCCATGTGCGGTCGTTGCAGCGGCTGGGCTACGCCGTCACGTTCGCAGCCGCGGACATGGTGGGCGATAGGGCGGGCGGCGATGGCCTCGCGGCGCTGGAGGCGGCGGGGGTGGCCTGCCACTGCGCGCCGTGGTGCGGCTCGGTGGAGGAGGTGCTGCGGCGCGAGGCCGACAGCTTCGCCGTGGCCTATATCCATCGCAGCGGCAACGCGCGCTACCTGCCGCTGGTCCGCCACCACCAACGGCGCGCCCGGGTCGTGCTCAGCGTGGCGGACCTGCAGCATCTCCGGCTGGCCCGGCAGGCCGAGGCGGAGGGCCGGCCGGAGCTGCTGGACCTGAGCCGGCGGGTGCGCGTGGGCGAGCTGTCCGCGGCCAGCGCCGCCGACCGGGTGATCACCCACTCGACGTACGAGGCCGCCCTGCTGCGGCAGGCGTTGCCGAACGCGCGGGTCCACGTCGTCCCGTGGGCGGTGACGCCCTGCCCTGCGCCGACGCCGTTCGAGGAGCGGCACGGCGTCGCCTTCATCGGCAGCTACCCGCACCCGCCCAACCTGGACGCGGCGTGGTGGCTGCTGCAGGACGTGATGCCGCTGGTGCGGGAGCGCCACCCGTCGATCACTTGCACCCTGGCAGGCAGCGACATGCCGGACAGCCTGCGCGTCGCCGCCGGACCCGGCGTGGTCATGCTGGGCCACGTGCCGGAGCTTGCCAGCCTGTTCGGCCGGGTACGGCTGACGGCGGCGCCGCTCACCTTCGGGGCCGGGGTGAAGGGCAAGGTGCTGGACAGCCTGGCCCACGGCGTGCCGTGCGCGTGCACGCCGGTGGCGGCGGAGGGGATCGGGCTGCCGCCGGCGTTGGACGCCACGGTGGCGGAGACGGCAGCCGGCCTCGCGCAGGTGATCTGCCGGCTGCACGAGGACGCCGCGTTCAACGGCGCATGCCGGGAGGCGGGCCTGGGCTACGTGCGGGAGCGGCTGGCGGAGGCGGCTGTGGACGCCGCGATGCGGGAGGTGGTGGCAGCCTAGTGGAGCAGGGATCTGCTTGTCAGCTCAGCCGCTCCGCCAGTTCATCAATGCCGTTCACGACGTGGTCCCACGGCCCGGTCGCCTCGAAATCCTCTTTCTGGTGGGGACCGTATTCGGTCGGGCGGGCGACGAAGGCGGTCCGCAGCCCGAGGCGCTGCGCCGCCTGCAAGTCGTAGTTGTGGGCGGCGCACAGCATCACCTCGGACGGCGCCAGGGACAGCATGCGGCACGCGCCGAGGTAGGTCTCCGGGTCAGGCTTGTAGCAGCGCGCGACCTCGGCGCCGAAGATCATGTCCCAGGGCAGGCCGTTGAACCGCGCCAGGTCGATCAGCAGCGACACGTTGCCGTTGGACAGCGGCGCGGTGATGTATCGCCGGTGCAGCCGGACCGTGCCTTCGACGGCGTCGGGCCAGGCGCGCAGCCGGTGCCAGCCCATGGCGACGTGCGCCCGGTCCGCCTCGGTCAGGCCGGTAATTCCTTGTTCTTGCAGCAATCCATCCAGGGACTGACGATGCAGGTCGTCGAGCTTGGTCCATGGCAGTTCACCCCGGCGCACCCGGTCCATGGAGGGCTTGTAGGCGGCGCGCCAGCTATCGACCAGCACGGTCCAGTCGGCGGTGATCCCCTGCCCCGCGCCGAAAGCCGTCAGGTCGGCGATCAGGCTGGCGCGCCAGTCCACGACGGTGCCGAAGGTGTCGAACAGGATCGCGCGCAGGTGACTCATCGCGCGGTTCTAGCCGGTTTCAACCTCCTGGCAATCTTTGCCGGCTAAAGTCCTGGCATGCGGTTGAAGCTGTATCGGGCGCCTGATGTCAGGGAGGCGATGGCGCGGGTTCGGACCGAGCTCGGGCCGGACGCACTGATCCTGTCCACGCGCCGGGTCGCGGATGGCGTGGAGGTGACGGCGGCGCTGGACCACGATGACGGGCCGCCGCCGCTCGCCGCACCGGAGCGGGAGCGGCTGCTGGCCTGGCATGGCGTGCCGCCTGGCCTGGCCGGCCAGCTCGCCGCCGGCCCGTTGGAGCAGGCGCTCACGCGAAGGCTGCGTTTCGGCGGCCTCGGGCTTGAGCAGGAGTCGCCGCGGCCCCTGCTGTTCACCGGCCCGCCGGGCGCCGGCAAGACGCTGACGGTGGCGCGGCTGGCGACGCGGCTGGTGATGGCGGGGGCTGCGCCGATGGTCATCACCACGGACGGCCGCCGCGCCTGCGCCACCGAGCAACTGGCCGCCTTCACCCGCCTGCTCGGGTTGACCCTGATCGTGGCAGGCGCCCCCGCCACGCTGGCCCGCGCCCTGCTGCGCCGCCAGCCCGGGGCCGCCGTGCTGATTGATGCGCCGGGCGCCGACCCGTTCGACGCCGGGCAGCGGGACGAGATGGCCGGCCTGGCTGCCGCCGCGAACGCGGACGTGGCGCTGGTGCTGCCTGCCGGCCTTGACCCGGCGGAGTCGGCGGACCTTGCCGCCGCCTTCTCCGACGCGGGCGCCACCCTGCTGGTCGGCACCCGTCTGGACCTTGCCGGCCGCCTGGGCGGCCTGCTGGCGGCGGCCGACGCCGGCCAGCTCACATTGACCGAGGCCGGGGTCGGGCCGGGCGCGGCGGACGGGCTGCTGGCGCTCACCCCGGCGCTGCTGGCCGAACGCCTGGGCCGTACCAGCCTGGGCCGTACCAGCCTGGGCCGTACCAGCCTGGGCCGCACCAGCCGTTCGGCAGCGCCCGCGGAGTTCCACGTATGAGCAGCCCCGTTTTCTCCCCTGCCGCCTCATCCGTGGCCGCCTTTCCCCGGCCCAGGTTGCTCGCCGTCGCGTCCGGCAAGGGCGGCGTCGGCAAGACGTGGCTCTCCGCCACCTTGGCGCGGGCGTTGGTGCAGGCGGGCCGCAGCGTGCTGCTGTTCGACGGCGACCTTGGGCTGGCGAACGTGGACATCCAGCTCGGGCTGATGCCGGAGCATGACTTGACGGCGGTGATCGCCGGGCAGCGCAGCCTGGCTGACAGCGTGACGGCCTACCCTGCCGGCGGCTTCGGCGTGCTGGCAGGGCGCTCCGGCTCCGGCGCGCTGTCCGCCCTGGCGCCTGCGGTGCTGGACAGGGTGCTGGCCGCGCTTGCGGCCGAGCCGTCCGTGGATGACGTCGTGCTGGACCTGAGCGCCGGGCTGGACCATGCCGTGCGCCGCATGGCCGCCGCCGCCCACACGCTGCTGGTGGTGGCGACAGAGGAGCCGACCAGCCTGACCGACGCCTATGCCGTGCTGAAGCTGGCGGCTGCCGACAAGCCGGGCGGGGACGTGCGGCTGGTGATCAACCAGGCCAGCAGCGCCGCAGCCGGGCGCAAGACCTACGCCACCCTGGCCCGCGCCAGCGCCACCTTCCTGGGCCGCGAAGCCCCGCTGGCCGGCATCATCCGGCGCGACGACCACGTGCGCGACGCGATCCGGCGGCAGACGCTCACGCAGGTGCGCCACCCGAACACCCAAGCCGTGCAGGACGTGGAGGCGCTGGCGGAAGGCTTGCTTGGTTAGGGTTGCTTGCGCGTGGGGCGGTGCGGGCCTTATCTCGCGCTGGTGCGCCCGGCAGGGGGTGCGGTGGAGCGCAGGCCGCATGAAGCTCGTACGTGCCGGCCGTGACCTGCGGGTGGATTTCTTCCGCGGGCTGGCCCTGTGGTGGATCTTCACCGACCACATCCCCGGCGATTGGATGAACCAGGCCAGCCTGCGCAACTTCGCCGTCTGCGACTCGGCGGAGGTCTTCGTGCTGCTCGCCGGGTATGGCGCGGGCCTGGCCTATGGCCGTTCCATGGACCGCAACGGCTGGGTGTTCTCCGCCGCCGACACGCTCAAGCGAGCCTGGACGCTGTACATCGCGCACATCTTCCTGTTCGTCGTGTTCGCAGCCCAGGTGTCCTATTCCGCGACCCTGCTGGACCGCGCGGACTACCTCGACGAAATCCACCTGGACGTGCTGGGCGAGGCGCCGTACCGCGCCATGCTGGACGCGCTGATCCTGTACTTCCAGCCGGCCTACCTGGACATCCTGCCGATGTACGTGGTGCTGCTGCTGCTGTTCGCCGCCGTGATGCCGCTGCTGCGCTGGCCGATGGCGCTGGCGGGCCTGTCCTTCGCGCTCTATGCGGCGGCACGGCTGGCAGGGCTCAACCTGCCGTCCGTCACGGGCAGCGGCTGGTACTTCAACCCGCTGACATGGCAGCTGCTGTTCATCCTGGGGGCGATCATGGCGTATGCCCCTGCCGATGTGCCTGACCGCAGGGCCAGGATCGCACTGGATTGCCTGGCGGCCACGGCAGCCCTGTTCGGCGTCTTCATGCAGTTCGTGGTGTGGGTCCACCCCGAGATCACGATCCATCTTCCGCCGCGGGTGGCGCACGCCTTGCTCTCGGTGGACAAGGAGGGGCTGCACCCGTTCCGGCTGATCTCGATCATGGCCCTGGCCTGGCTGGTGTCCCGCCTGGTTCCGGCCCATGCGGGCTGGCTGTCGTCGCGCTGGGCGTCGCCCTTCGTGCTGTGCGGCCAGCACTCCCTGCCCGTGTTCTGCGCCGGCGTGTTCCTGGCCTTCCTCGGCCGGCTCCTGATGGAGGAAGCCGATGGCTGGTGGGTGCAGGTCGCCGTCAACTTGGCGGGTGCGGCGTTGCTGGTCGGCGTGGGAGCCATCGCGGCCTACTACAGGGAAAAAGGCCGGCCGGCCCCGCAACGGCTCGCCGGGGGTGTGACGCGCTGATGAGGAGCACGACCGCGACCAGAGCAATCCGCACCGCCGCGACCTTAGGCCTGGCAGCCCTGTGCTGGACTGGCCATGCAGCCGCGGCGGACCGGTGCGCCGCGCCGGCGGACATCACCGGCAACATCGCGCCGCTGCCGTCCGCGGCGGCGCTGACATCCGGCGGCACGCTGAACGTGCTCACGGTCGGGTCCGCCACCGTGTTCAGCCCGGCGGCGGCGTTGGAGCCTGGCACCATCACCGGCCAGTCCCTCGGGCTGGGCCTGCCGTCGCCCTCGAAGCAGGCGCTGGTGCCGAGCGATGCCGCCTTCCCGGTGCAGATGGCCAAGGCGCTGCAGGACGCCGTGCCGAACCTGACCGTCAACGTCACGGTGAAAGGCGGCCGGGGCATGCCGGCGACCGAGATGCTGGACATCATCCACACGGAACTGGCGGCGCACCGCTACCAGCTGGTGATCTGGCAGACCGGCACGGTGGAAGCCGTGCGCAACATCCCGTCCGGCGCGTTCTACGAGACCTTGGCCGATGGCTCCGCCGCCATCAGGCAGGCTGGTGCGGACCTGATCCTGGTGGACCCGCAATTCAGCCGATTCCTGCACGCCAACACCGATCTCGACCCCTACACGCAGAGCATGCAGGAGATCGCCGCCGAACCCGGCACGATCCTGTTCCGCCGCTTCGAGTTGATGCGCTACTGGGCCGGGGAGGGTCTGATCGACCTTGAGCGCACCCCCAAGGCGCAGCGCTTGAGCACGGTCGAGGCGCTGCACGCCTGCTTGGGCGCACGGCTGGCCGAGATGGTGCTGGCGTCCGCCCGCATGCCTCCATGACACTCAGATGTGACTGGCAGCAGCTTGCCATGCCCGCGCTGTTCGCGATTGCAACGAAACTGTCACACCCCTCCGCTCTTAGCATTCGATGACGACTGCAGGTGAACCACGGAGGATGGAGATGACAGGCAAGCGGCCCACCGACGACCGGCCTCTGGAACAGTGGTTGCGGCTGAGCTTGGCGGCCAAATACCAGGCGACCGTGCAGGAGCCCCTGCCCCAGGCGTTGGCTGACCTGCTGCGGCTGCCGAGCTAGCCCCATTTCCAGTGCGCTCGCCTGTTTGGCGATATCAATGGAAGGCAAAGCTGGGCTCCCCTCCGTGGCCATTCCAGTTGCCTGTGGGAGGCGATTGGAACCTTGAGGCCGCTCCGCCCAGACCCGCCATAGGCCTGAGTGTCTATCCGGGATCATGGTTTGGCCTGGCAGGGTCTTTGCACCATGCATCGGACTGATGCCCATTGCAGGAACGCAAGGGCATCATGGTTCAGGCGCTTCCAGTCCTTGGCCAATCGGCGGCAGCGGTTGTGCCAGCCTTCGATGGCCTGGAACAGGGCTGTGCGCGCTGCCTGCCTGGTGCCGAAGGGCCGTCACCGTCCAGCTCGGTCTTGAGGCGGCCGAAGAAGCTCTCCATGGGCGCGTTGTCCCAGCAGTTTCCCTTGCGGCTCATCGAGCACCGCATCCCGTGCTCGTCCAGCACGCGGCGATAGGCATGTGCAGCGTATTGGCCGCCGCGGTCCGCAGGGGCGCATGCACCCGCGGGCTGCCATAGCGACGCCGGCTGCCGGCGTGGACACGGCGGATATCCTCGGCCAACGCCTTGTTCGCCAGGGCGCGGGCGCTCCCGGGCCGGCCGCGCCAGGCGTAGCAGCCGCTGGCGCTGACCCGCAGCACCGGGCACATGACCCGCACGAGGAACACCGCGCGGTGGTCCTCGATGAAACGCAAGCTCAGCTCGGCGGACTCGAGAAGATGCCGACTGCTTTTTTAAGATGTCGCGCTCCATCTGCGCCCGCTCCCGCAGGAGCTTACGCAAGGTGTCCACCGTAACGGGGGATGGTCAGGTACGAGTATGACCCGGCGGCTCCGTCGCTGCGGAGGTCGGATTGTTGAGGGCAAGGCCCTGCTGGAAAGCAAGTCTGGGCTCTGCCCAGGCCCGCCAAAGGGCCGAAGGCCTTTGGCAACCGTTTGGTTGGATAAAAGGATTCCAGAGGCAGAGGCATCAGCCTTGATTGCTAAACCGACTTGCGGGCCGACAGCGTCCTTAGCACGTCGCGCTTGGCCCGGTCGAAGCGGATGTCCTCCAGGAAGCCCCTCGCTTCGGCGATCGCCTTGGTGAAGTCGTAGGCGTTGCCGACCGGCTTGAGGTGCTCCATCGGCGTTGCATCCACGATGCCGAGCGCGTGCCCAGCCTGGCGGAGCTGCTCGGCCCAGTGCAGGTCGATCCCCCACGCCCAGCGCGACTCCGGGAACGGCAAAACCAGTGGGAAGACGTCACGGTGGAACGCCGTGACCGGCCCGCACTCGACGAAGTTCGTTCGGCGGACCAGGCTGTTCCACGTCCGGTAGGTCAACTTGAACATGGCGTAGGAGTGGAAGCGGTGCGCCGGCTGGCACAGCTTCAGCTCGGCAAGCTCGGCAAGGAAGAGGAAGTCGTCGAGGAAGCGGGGCGGAAAACCCACGTCGTCGTCGGTGACCAGCAACCAGTCGAACTCGGCCAGGTTGCAGGCTTGCAGCGCCATGTTGATGTTGTGGAACTTCCCGCGCGCCATCATGGGAACGACGGCCGTCTCCACCCGGTGATGCGTCTGCCGCAACGCCTGCAACACCCGGTCCAGGTCCGCCGCGCGCCCGGGCGCCGCGACGCTGGCGACCAGCACGCGCCGCGGGGGAAGCGCTGCCGCCCGTTGGCTCAGCCGGCGTGCCTGGCCCCGCAACGACAACGGCAGGTCGAACACCCGGTCAGTGATCCGGCCCAAGGCCCGGCTGCGCCAGGAGTAGCCGTGCTTCTCGCCATAGGGGTCATCGAAGAAGTCGCGGTTCACCGGGGCGGCCGGGGTGAAGGCCTGCTGGGCCGCCCCGGCTGATCGCGTCCGCCAGTGCGCGAGTGGTTTCTTGGCGTGCATGGAAGCTCAACTGCCGTTCTGGAACGGCTCTTAGCATGGATGCGTGGATGCAAGATTGAGACGGCCGGCCCCCGGCAGCGAGGTCCGGGCTGGCCTGAAAGCCGATCCGCCCGAGCCCAGACGTTCAGGATGGGCAGCCGTCAGAACAGTTTCTTGCCTGGCCCATACATCACCACGATATCCGCCGGGTCAGCCAGGTTCAGCATTGCGCGCGCCCGTTCGTCCAGCGTGTCCGGCTCCAGGCGGGCGTTGCGCAACCCGCCGACCCGGCGCTCCCACATGCCCATTTCGGCATCGACGCGGTTCAGCTCGGCTTGTGCCAGGCGCAGCTGGTCGTGCTGCCGGGCATAGGCCTGCAGGCCATGGTCGCCCTGGGTCGCACACCAGCCGAAATAGCCGGCGATGCCGAGCAGCAGCAACGGCGGCACGGCGGCCTTTGCGCGCCGCTTGAGTTCACGAACGATCGACATGTGCCAAATCCCGAGATTCTCCACGGAATCGTATCACAGCCGACTGCAACACGAATACGTGAAATTACATGTCGGAGACGGTGGGAGCCGTTTTGTTGCGTCAGTGCCGCAGGATGGTGCGGCCGGCGTAGCGCGCGACCGTGCCCAGCTCCGCCTCGATCCGCATCAGCTGGTTGTATTTCGCCGTCCGGTCGCTGCGGGACAGGCTGCCGGTCTTGATCTGCCCGCAGTTGGCCGCCACGGCCAGGTCGGCGATGGTGCTGTCCTCGGTCTCGCCGGAGCGGTGGCTCATCACCGTCGCCATGCCGGCCCGGTGCGCGATCTCCATCGTGTCCAGCGTCTCGGACAGGGTGCCGATCTGGTTGACCTTGACCAGGATGGCGTTGCCGGTGTGCGCCTTGATGCCCCGGCGCAGCCGCTCCGGGTTGGTGACGAACAGGTCGTCCCCCACCAGTTGCAGCCGGCCGCCCAGCTCCGCCGTGAGGTGCGCCCAGCCGTCCCAGTCGTCCTCGGCGCAGCCGTCCTCGATGGAGGCGATCGGGAAGCGCGCGGCCAGGTCGGCCAGGTAGGCGACCATGCCGGCGGCGTCCAGCGTCTTGCCCTCGCCCGCCATGGCGTATCGGCCGTCGCGGTAGAATTCGGTGGCGGCGCAGTCTAGCGCGAAGGTCACGTCCTCGCCGGGGCGGTAGCCGGCGGCCTCGCAGGCCTTGGCGATGAAGCCGAGCGCCTCGTCGGCGGATTTCAGGTTGGGCGCGAAACCGCCCTCGTCGCCCACGTTGGTGGCGTGCCCGGCGGCGCTGAGGGCTCTCTTCAGGGCCTGGAAGATCTCGGACCCCATGCGGATGGCCTCGGCCACGGTGGGCGCCGCGACCGGCTGGATCATGAACTCCTGGATGTCGATCGGGTTGTCGGCGTGCTGGCCGCCGTTGATGATGTTCATCATCGGCACCGGCAGCGTGCGGGCGAACACGCCGCCGACGTAGCGGTAGAGCGGCAGCCCGACATCCTCGGCCGCCGCCTTGGCCACCGCGAGCGACACGCCGAGGATGGCGTTGGCGCCGAGGCGGGACTTGTTGGCGGTGCCGTCCAGGTCGATCATCATCTCGTCGATCCTGACCTGCTCGGCCGCGTCCAGCCCGCCCAGCATGTCGAAGATCTCGCCCTCGACGTTCGCCACCGCCTGGCGCACGCCCTTGCCGCCGTAGCGGGCCTTGTCGCCGTCGCGCAGCTCCACCGCCTCGTGCGCGCCGGTGGACGCGCCGGAGGGCACGGCGGCGCGGCCCAGCACGCCGCTGTCCAGCACCACGTCGACCTCCAGCGCCGGGTTGCCGCGGCTGTCCAGGATTTCGCGGGCGGCGATGTCGGCGATGGCGGCCATGGCGGTTGCTCCGTGCGGATGTTAGGGCGGGGTTAAGAGAGAACCGGTATTGTTGCGGCGCGGATAGGATGGCACGGAAGGGAACGCAAGCGCACCCGTCGCTGCGCCGTCTGATGGAGAGTGCCGATGCTGCCGACCGATGCCTGCGTCCGACCCCGGTGGACGTCCCGTGCGGCGGCCAGCCTAGCGATATCCAGCATAGCGGGGGCCGTGCTGCTGAGCGGCTGCCAGCTCTCCACGCCGTTCCGCGACGCCAACGGCCGCGCGCAGGAGGACATGGCCGGGGTGATCGACACCTATGTCCGGCTGGGCGCCCGGCCGGTGCACACGCTCACGGTGCAGCAAGCCCGCGCGCAACCCACGGGACAGGACGCGGTGCGCGCCGTGCTCGCGGCCCAAACCGGCCACCCGTTCACCGCCGCCGCCTACACGGGCGAGCGGACGCTGCAAGTGGACGGCGCGGCCGGCCCGCTGCAGGCCCGGCTGTATGACGCGACGCCGGGCCACGCGGGCGAGCCGGTCATCCTGTACTTCCACGGCGGCGGCTGGGTGACGGGAGACCCGGCGGCATACGACGAGTCGGACCGGGCGCTGGCGACGCAGGCCCATGCCATGGTGCTGTCCGTGGCCTACCGCCTGGCGCCGGAGAACCAATTCCCGGCCGCGCATGACGACGCGTTCGCCGCCTACCGCTGGCTGCTGGCGCACGCGGCGAGCCTGGGGGCGGACCCGCGGCGCATCGCGGTGGCGGGCGAAGGGGCGGGCGGCAACCTGGCCATCAACGTGTCCCTGGCGGCGCGGGACGCCCACGTGCAGCCGCCGGTGCACGAGCTGCTGATCACCCCGATGGCGGGCGCGAACAGCCATACCCCGTCCTCCATCGCGGACGAGCACGCCGTGCCGCTCGGACGGCGGGACGTGCTGTGGAACCTGCGCAACGCCGCCAGCCCGGCCGACCTGAACGACCCGCGGATCGACCTGATCGGCCGTGCGGACCTGCACGGCCTGCCGCCCACCACCGTCATCTCGGCCGAGATCGACCCGCTCGATTCGGACGGCCTGTTCCTGACCTACAAGCTGCAGTCGCAGGGCAACCAGGTGGCCCGCACCGAGTACGGCGGCATGACGCACGAATTCTTCGGCATGGGCGCCGCCGTGACCCGGGCGCGGGACGCGGAGGCGTTCGCAGCGCAGGAGCTGGACGCCACGTTCGACAGGATCGGCCCGCCCCCATCACCGCCGCCGGCGCACCGCGCGGCGATCCGCCACCGGGTGCGCCGGCGGCGGTGATGGCATGACGCCCACCACGCGGACGAAGCCGCATTACCGCTACATCGACTGCCTGCGGGGCTACGCCGTGCTCATGGTCATCGCGTCTCATTTGACGTCCGAGTTCGCCGGGCTGCCCTATCCCGTGGAGCGGCTCACGACGTCCGGGTGGTTCGGCGTGCAGCTGTTCTTCCTCGCCAGCGCCGTCACGCTGCTGATGTCGTGGCATTCCGAGGCCGCCCGGCAGAAGCCGGACGTGCGGGCGTTCTTCATCCGCCGCTTCTTCCGCATCGCGCCGGCCTACTACGCCGCGGGCGTGCTCTACTTCTTCGTCTCGCCGCCGGCCGCGTTCGATCTCGGGCAGGTCCTCCGGACGGCCACTTTCGTCAACGCGCTGCATCCCGCATGGCTGACGGCGCCGCACATCTGGTGGGTCGTCCCGGGCGGCTGGAGCATCAGCGTGGAGTTCACGTTCTACCTCGTGTTCCCGTTCTACGCCGCGATGGCCACCAGCCTTCGGCGGGCCTTGATCGTGCTGGCCGCCAGCGTGGCGGTCGGCATAGCGGCTGACCTGGCCGCCTTCGCCTGGTTGTCGCCGGGCTACCCGATGCCGGCGATCGGCAATTTCCTGTTCTTCTGGTTCCCCAACCAGGCCTCCGTGTTCGCGCTCGGCGGCGTCATGTTCTTCATCGTGCAGGCTGCGCAGCAGGGGGACGCCCGGCGTCACGCCGCGCTGGCCCGCTGGAGCACGCCTCTGGCCCTCGCCTGCGTGCTGGCCTACTGCGCCCTGGCCTATGTCCGGCTCGGGCACTACCTGGGCGACCGCCCGCTCATCCCCGCCGGACAGGGCGTGAGCCTGCCGCTCGCCGGCCTGGTGCTGGCGTTGTCGGCCAACCGGAGCGTGCTCGTCAGCCGGCCGGTCGCCGCCATGGGCAAGGTCAGCTTCAGCGCCTACCTGCTGCACTTCGCGCTGCTGCGGCTGTTTCCCGCCTTCCCGCGGCTGCTGCACAGCCAGGCCACGGGAATGCACGCGGTCGCCGCCTATGCGGCCGGCTTCGTCCTGATCTCCGTGGCCACCTTCGCGGCGTCATGGGTGAGCTACCAGGTGATCGAGCTGCCGATGATCCGGCTGGGTCAGCGCTTCATCAAAATGACCTGGAGAACTGGCGGCCGGCGAGGAGGCTTGGAGAGCAAGGCTGGGCTTTGCCCAGACCCACCAAAGGCCTGAGGCCTTTGGAAGCCGTTTATTATACAAAAGGATGCCAAAGGCTCGCCTTTGGCGGAGTCCAGAGGCAGAGCCTCTGGCCTGGCTCGCTTGACGGCCACCCTCAAGGGCTGTGGACGTGACGCAGCTGGAGTCCCCGATGTATCCTCTGCCGCCTGAGGTAAACCGTCACTGCTCCCGCGAGGAGTTCCGCCGCTGGTGCGAGGCGCAGCCTTAAAGGCCGTTATGAACGGGTGGACGGCCGCCTAGTGGCCATGGCCCTGGAACGCGGTGCGCACCTTCGGATGAAGGCGGCGGTCTATAAGGCATTGGAGCGCGCAGTCGCCGCGGCTGGCGTTGACTGCCAGGCGCTGCCTGATGGCGCGACGGTGGAAACCGGCGACAGCGAGCACGAGCCGGACGCGTTGGTGAACTGCGGAGCGGCGATGGCCGATGACGCCATCGCCGCTCCAAACCCGGTGATCATGGTGGAAGTGCTCTCGCCCGGCACGGCATCAGCTGACACGGGCGGCAAGCTGGCTGGCTACTTCGGGGCGTCATCGGTGGCGCACTACCTGATCGTTCACCCGACCAGGCGGACGGTGATCCACCATCGCCGGGTCAGGGGCGGCATCGAAACGCTGGTTATCGTCAACGGTCCGATCACGATGGATCCGCCTGGACTTCTCATGGACGCTGGGGAGCTTTATCTCCCCGTTTAGGAGAAGTGCGACATTCTCCCGAACACTCGCTTGATAGACTGACACGGCGGCAGTTTGGGCCGGCAAGCGCCGGCCCTGCGCTCGCTCAGCCTTGAACGGCGGCCTTCTGCGCACTCTCAGCCAGGCTGCTGGAATATTCATCGGCCTTGTAGATGTCTGAAACGATCGACTTCAGCTTGTCGGCTTGCTCGGTCATTCCCAGCGCCTTGGCGTAGGCCGCAACCGTCCCGAAACCAGCAAGGCCATAGTGCGACATGCGCTGGTACTGGGCGATCATTTCCAGATCGCGCAGCTGAGGCGACAGGTCAGACTGCAAGGCGTGCTTCGTGGCCTCTTGGACCAACCCGTGCATGCCTGGGCACGGGCTGTCGGCATCCGCGTCCGCCATCTCGCGCAACGCCTGGGTGTGCCGGCCGATGCCGGAGGCGGATTGCTCGAACAGCTGCTTCAGTTTCGGGTCTGCCGCCTTCCCGCTGAACTCTTGCATGAGCTTCTGCATCTGGTCGTTGGCTGACCAGAGGTCCCGCATGTCCGCAGTGTAGAGTTCTTTGAGGTTGCTCGGTGTTGCCGCCATTTTGCGCTCCGCAGGCCGTTGTTGCTCGCTTTAGATGGCGAGTGGAAGATGAACGCATAAGAGTGCATTGGGTTCGGTGTATTGTCAGATTAGTTGCTTGCAGCACCTATCGTTTTGTTGATGAAGCGACGAATTTTATTCTTGGTGGGACGGTTGACATGGCGCATTCTAGCCAGTTTCTCTTGAGCTCTGTCATGCGGGCGGTTGGCAGTGCCGTTCAGGCATCAGGATGATCGCCAGGTCGGAAAAGGCGGATTTCTCACATGAATGTGCAAGCTGGGCGGGCAAGGCCTGCGGCCACATCGGTTCGGATCGACGGTGATGCGGTGCGTCTCGCCCGTAGGCCTCTTGGGTCGTGCTTGCATCAAAGCATCTCCGTATCCAGCGCATACCCGGCCGCCCGCACCGTCCGCACCAGGTCCACCTCGCCCTCGCCATTGATCGACTTGCGCAGCCGCCGGATGTGCACGTCCACCGTGCGCGGCTCCACGTGGATGTCCGGGCCCCACACCGCGTCCAGCAGCTCCTCGCGCGAGAACACCCGGCGCGGGTGCTGCATGAAGAACTCCAGCAGGCGGAACTCCGTCGGCCCCAGGTGGATCGCGCGGCCGTTGCGCTGCACCCGGTGGGCGGACAGGTCGACCGCGATGTCCTGGAACTGCAGCCGCCCCTTGGCCGGCACGGCGCCGGCGCGGCGCAGCAGGGCGCGCATGCGGGCCAGCAGCGCCTCCATGCTGAACGGCTTGGTGATGTAGTCGTCCGCCCCCGTGTTCAGGCCGCGCACCGCGTCGCCGTCCTCGGTGCGGGCCGTCACCATGATGACGGGCAGGTCTCGCGTCGCTGGCCGGCGGCGGATTTGGCGGCAGACCTCGATGCCGCTCATCATCGGCAGCATCCAGTCCAGCAGCACCAGGTCGGGCGGCGCCTCGGCGATGCGGGTCAGCGCCTCCTGCCCGTCCACCGCCTCGTCCACCCGGAAACCCTGCTTCTCGAGGTTGTAGCGCAGCATCGTCGCCAGCGCCGCCTCGTCCTCCACCACCAGCACGAGCGGCTTCGCGTGGTTCGACATGCTTTCGGCCACCCTGTTTTCCCTCAATCCCAGTTTCCTGTCACTCTCGGGGCCGCACGACGGCGTAGGCGCTCATGTCGCCCTTCGGCCGGCTTTCGGGCAGCGCCTCGCCCGTCACGGCATAGTGCACCGTCTCGGCGATGTTGGTGGCGTGGTCGCCGATGCGCTCCAGGTTCTTGGCGATGAACAGCAGGTGCGTGCAGGGCGTGATGTTGCGCGGGTCCTCCATCATGTAGGTGACCAGCTCGCGGAAGATGGCGTTGTAGATGTCGTCCACCGCCTGGTCCGAGCGCCAGACCTGCAGCGCCTTGGCCTCGTCGTTCTCCCCCACGGCATCGACGATCAGCTTGAGGTTCTCCTGCACCATGCGCGTCATGTGCGCGATGCCGGACAGGCTGAACGGCAGTGCGTACTGGCCCAGCACGATGGAGCGCTTGGCGACGTTGGTGGCGTAGTCGCCGATCCGCTCCAGCGCCGAGGTGATCTTCAGCGCCGCCACGATCTGGCGAAGGTCCTGCGCCATCGGCTGGCGCAGCGCCAGCATGCGGATGACCTGGGTTTCCACGTCCCGCTCCAGCGCATCGACCGCCGGGTCCTGCTCCATGGCGTGGGTGGCTGCGGCGCTGTCCTGCTGCACCACGGCGGCGGCGGCGGCGGCCACCTGCGCCTCCACCAGGCCGCCCATCTGCGCGATGCGGTCGCGCAGATGGGCGAGGTCCTGCTCGTAGGACCGGACGATGTGCTCGGGCTGGGCGTCCGCCATGATGGTGCTTCCTATCTGGTGGGCCGATTCAGCCAACGCGCGGAGGCACGCGCTGGCGTCGGACCGCTAACCGAACCGTCCGGTGATGTAGTCCTGCGTCTTCTTCTGGCGGGGCGCTGTGAACATCTGCGCCGCCGGGGACATCTCGACCAGCTCGCCGAGGTAAAAGAACGCCACCTGGTCGGCGCAGCGGGCGGCCTGCTGCATGTTGTGGGTGACGATGGCGATGGTGAAGTCCCGCTTCAGCTCGTCGATCAGCTCCTCGATCTTGAGCGTGCTGATCGGGTCGAGCGCGCTGGTCGGCTCGTCCAGCAGGATCACCTCGGGCCGGGTCGCGATGGTGCGGGCGATGCACAGCCGCTGCTGCTGGCCGCCGGACAGGCCCATGGCGGAGGCGCCCAGCCGGTCCTTGACCTCGCCCCACAGGGCGGCGCGCGTCAGCGACCACTCGACCCGCTCGGCCATCCGCGCCCGGCTGAGGCCCTCGTGCAGCTTCACGCCGAACGCGACGTTGTCGTAGACCGACATCGGGAAGCAGGTCGGCTTCTGGAACACCATGCCGACCTGGCTGCGAAGCGCGTTGCTGTCGGTTCCGGCGTCGATGATGTTCTGTCCGTCCATCATCACCCGGCCGGTCGCCCGCTGCCCGGGATACAGGTCGTACATGCGGTTCAGCACGCGCAGCAGGGTGGACTTGCCGCAGCCGGACGGGCCGATCATCCCGGTGACCCGCTTGTCGAGCAGGTTGAGGGTGATCCCCTTGAGCGCACGGTTGCTGCCGTAGAAGAAATCGAGGTTCTCGATCTCGATGCGCGGCTTGGCTGCCGCGGCTTGCACCCCGGCCTCGCCGGCGGGCTGCGATGGCCGTTTCGTCACGCTACCGCCCTGCTGTGCCATGGACCCTCAACCTTGCCGCGTGCGGAGCAGCAAGCGCGCCCCGACGCTCGTCACGAGCACGAACAGCGTCATCGCCAGCGCGCCGGCCCAGGCGAGCGCATGCCACGCGGCATACGGCGCCAGCGCGTACTGGAAGATGACCACCGGGATGTTCGCCATCGGCTCGGACATGTTCGCGGTGAAATACTGGTTGTTCAGAGCGGTGAACAGCAGCGGCGCCGTCTCGCCGCTGATCCGGGCGATGCCGAGCAGCAATCCGGTCAGGATGCCGGTCCGCGCGGCCGGATACAGCACGCTGACGATCATCCGCCACTGCGGCGCGCCGAGCGCCAGGGCGGCCTCGCGCAACGTGACCGGCACCAGGCGCATCGTCTCGTCCGTCGTCCGCACCACGACCGGCAGCAGGATGAACGCCAGCGCGGCCGCTCCGGCGTAGGCCGAGAAGTGCCCGGTCAACCGCACGACAAGTTCATAGACGAACAGCCCGATGACGATGGACGGCGCCGAGAGCAGGATGTCGTTGACGAACCGGATCACCTCGGCGAGCGGGTTCTTGCGGCCGTACTCGGCAAGATGGGTTCCTGCCAGGATGCCGATCGGCGCGCCGAGCAGGACGGCGAGCCCGATCATCACGGCGCTGCCATAGATGGCGTTCAGCAGGCCGCCGTCCCGGCCGGGCGGCGGCGTCATCTGGGTGACGAGCTTGAGGTTGAGCGCCGACGCGCCGTTGATGACGGTCGTGCCCAGGATCCAGACCAGCCAGACCAGGCCGAAGGCGGTCGCCGCCGTGGCCAGGGCCAGCGCCACGAGGCTGGTGGCCTGGCGCCGCCGTGCGCGCGCGGATGGCTTGGCCATGTCAGGCGGTTCCGTCGTTGCGGCTCAGGCGGAGCAGCATCAGCTTGGCGCAGGCGAGCACGATGAACGTCACCACGAACAGCAGGAAGCCCAGGCCGATGAGCGACGACAGGTAGATGGGCGAATCCGCCTCGGTGAACTCGTTGGCGATCGAGGCTGCGATCGAGTTGCCCGGCGCCAGCAGCGAGGCCGCCAGCTGGTGCGCGTTGCCGAGCACGAAGGTCACGGCCATGGTCTCGCCGAGCGCGCGCCCCAGGCCGAGGAAGATGCCGCCGACGACGGCGGTGCGGGTGTAGGGCAGCACCACGCCCCGCACGACTTCCCACCGGGTCGCGCCCAGGCCGAAGGCGGCCTCGCGCAGCGGGGTCGGCACCAGGCCGAACACGTCGCGCATCACCGATGAGACGAACGGGATGACCATGACGCCGAGGATGATGCCAGCCGTCAGCATGCCGATGCCGAGCGGCGGCCCGTCGAACAGCGCGTTGAGCACCGGGACGGACCCGAAGGCGTCGCTGAGCCAGGGCTCGATCGTGTCCGACATGAAAGGGACGAACACGAACAGCCCCCACATGCCGTAGATGATGCTGGGGATGCCGGCGAGCAGCTCGATCGCGGCGGACACCGGGCCGCGCAGCCATCCAGGGCTGACTTCGGTCAGGAACACCGCGATGCCGAAGCTGACCGGGACCGCGATGGCCATGGCGATGGCCGACGTGACCAGCGTGCCGAAGATGGGCACCAGCGCGCCGAAATCCTGCCGGACCGGGTCCCACTCGGACCGGTAGATGAAGCCCAGCCCGAACTTGCGGAAGGCGGGCAGGCCGCCCCAGAACATCGAGAAGGCCGCAGCGCCCAGGCTGAGCAGCACGAACAGGGCGGCTGCCAAGGCCGCGGCGCGAAAGATCGCGTCGCCGTTGCGCCGGGTGCGGGGCCGTACGTGGGGTGCGGTGTCCTGTGTCCCGAGGTCCAGCCCTGCCGCCATTTTCTGCATGAGTTCAACGCCTCGGTCGCCAGATGTCGTGGGAGTGGGCGTGGCAGGCCGCCTTCGCGGTCCGCCGCGGCAGTTCAGTGGATCTCGGCGCCCCAGTATTGCTCGATCTGGGCGACCAGCGTCGGCGGGAGGGCCACGTAATCCAGCTTCTCCGCCAGCGGCGCGCCGTTCTCGAACGACCACTTGAAGAAGGCGAGCGTCTCCTTCGTTCGCGCGGCGTCCTTGGGCTGCTTGTACATCAGGATGAAGGTGGTCGCCGCGATCGGGTAGGCGTCGTCGCCGGGCGCGTCGGTCATCACCAGGTAGAAGTCGTGGGCATGCGCCCAGTCGGCGCTGGCGGCGGCGGCCTGGAAGCTGGCGGCGCTGGGCTCGACGAACTTGCCCGCATGGTTCTGCACGAGCGCGTACTTCATGTGGTTCTGCAGCACGTAGGCGTACTCGACGTAACCGATCGAGCCCTTGATGCGGTTGACGTACTCGGCGACCCCCTCGTTGCCCTTGCCGCCGACGCCGACCGGCCAGGACACGGACGTGCCCTCGCCGACCTTGGACTGCCATTCCGGGCTGGCCTTCGACAGGTAGTTGACCCAGTTGAAGGTGGTGCCCGAGCCGTCGGAGCGGTGAACGATGTTGACCGCCTGGTCCGGAAGCTTCAGGCCGGGGTTCAGCGCGGCGATGGCGGGATCGTTCCAGCGCTTGATCTTGCCCAGCGTCAGGTCGGCGAGCACCGCGCCGGTGAGGTGCAGCTTGCCCGCGTCCACGCCCTCGATGTTCACCACGGGCACGATGCCGCCGATCACCGAGGGGAACTGCGCCAGCCCAGCCGCCTGCAGCTGTTCGGTCGGCAGCGGGGCGTCGGAGGCGCCGAAATCCACCGTCGCGGCCTTGATCTGGGCGATACCCCCGCCGGAGCCGATCGACTGGTAGTTCACCTGGACCGGCTTGACCTTGCTGTAGGCGTCGGACCAGCTGGAGAGCACCGGATAGACGAAGGTTGACCCGGCGCCCGTGATCTGCTGCGCGCTCGCCGCGAACGACAGGCCGATGAGGGCGGCGGCGAGCGCCGTGCGTGACAGGGGCATCAGGTCTCCTGGGTGTAGGTTGGAACGGCACGGCGCTGCGATGCCGGGTCTGGCGATGGTCGGAAGCTAGCTGGGAGGCGCGATGCTGATGTTGCAGAACGATGAAGCTAATGTGACAGTCGTCCCGCCATTCACCCGTCTGTCACGCATTTGCCTCCCTTGGCTCGCCGCTGTCTAAGCTGCCCGCCATGTCCGACGAGATCACGCCGCTCACCAGCCGGATCGCCTACCAGAACCGCTGGCTGCGCGTCCGGGAGGACACGGTGCGCCGCGCCGACGGCTCGGAGGGGCTGTACGGCGTGGTCGAGCGCCCCGCCTTCGTCGTGGTGGCGCCGTGGCAGGATGGCTGCGTCACCATGGTCGAGCAGTACCGCTACCCGATCCGCCGCCGCCTGCTGGAGCTGCCGATGGGCACCTGCGAGCTGACGCCCGGCATCACGCCCGAGCAGACCGCCGCCGCCGAGCTGCGGGAGGAGACGGGGCTGCAAGCGGCCAGCCTGACCCACGTGGCGACGATGTTCCAGGGGCCAGGCTACAGCGACCAGGTCGGCCATGTCTTCCTCGCAACCGGGCTGAGCCAAGGCCCGACGATGCGGGAGGCCAGCGAGCAGGGCATGACCTGCCGCGCCGTGAGACTCGCGGATCTAGAGGCGATGATCCGCGCCGGCGCGCTGCAGGACGCGATCAGCCTGGCCGCCCTGGGATTGCTGCGCTTCCAAGGGGTGCTGTGATCCTGCAAGGGGTGCTGTGATCGGGGGTGCAGCGGCCCATCAGGGTACCAAACCGGCCCCTGCGGGTCCCAGCTGGTGGTGCCGTCGGCGTCAGCCATGCAGTACTTGCTCTACCCGCTCGTCATCGTGGCGGGGCTGATGAACCCGCTGCAGTCGGCCTGCACCTCGGCCATCAACAAGGCCATCGAGCGGCCGTTCATGGTCAGCTTCGTCAGCGTGTGCGGCACGGGCCTCATCACCTTGATTGGATCGCTGGTGCTGAGCCAGTTCGGGTTCGGCGGCAAAGCGTCGCAGGTGCCCTGGTGGGCCTGGTTTGGCGGCGTGGCGGGTGCGGTCTTCCTGACGACGCAGCCGATCGCGGCCCCCAGGATCGGCGCCGGCCCGTTCATCGGCATCACGGTCACGTCGTCCATGCTCGCCTCCGTGCTGATCGACAACTACGGCTGGCTCGGCTTCCCGCAGCACACGGCGAACCTGTGGCGGATTTTCGGCGCCGTGCTGATGGTCGCGGGCGTGGGCCTGGTGGCGGTGTTCTGATGCGGTATCCTTGTGCGAGGCTTTGACGAATCCGGCCTATACCGCCGATAAAGGCGGATGCCCCGCCGTCCCGAGTATCCCCCACCCGCCCTCGTCACCGACACCGCCGCCCTCGACGCCCTGTGCGGACGCTTGCGGGCCGAGCCGTTCGTCACCGTCGATACCGAGTTCATGCGGGAGCGCACCTATTACCCCGAGCTGTGCGTCGTGCAGCTTGGCGGCGCGTCGGAGAACGCGGTGATCGACGCCCTGGCCGCCGGGCTCGACCTGGCGCCGCTGGGCGCACTGATGCGGGACGAGGCGGTGCTCAAGGTGTTCCACGCCGCGCGGCAGGACATCGAGATCTTCCTGGAGCTGTTCGACGCCGTGCCGAAGCCGTTGTTCGACACCCAGGTGGCTGCCATGGTGGCCGGGTTCGGCGACCAGGTCGGCTATGACGCGCTGGTTTCGGCGCTCACTGGCGGGCAGATCGACAAGGCGCACCGGTTCAGCGATTGGTCCGCCCGGCCGCTGTCGCCCGCCCAGGTCACCTATGCCGCCGCCGACGTGACCTTCCTGCACACGGCCTACCTCCGGCTGCGGGAGCGGCTGGAACAGGAGGGGCGTGAGGGTTGGGTGCTGGAGGAAATGCAGGTGCTGGCGCGCCCTGCCACCTACCGCGCCGACCCGGACGCGATGTGGGAACGGCTGCGCCCCCGCACCGCCAACCGCCGCATGCTGGGCGTGCTGCGCGCCACCGCCGCCTGGCGGGAGCGCGAGGCGCAGCGGGTGAACATCCCCCGCCAGCGCCTGCTGCGCGACGAGAGCCTGCTGGAGGTCGCCGCGACCGCGCCGGCCGACGCGGAGGCGCTGGCCCGGTGCCGCGGCCTGTCGCGCGGCTTCGCGGAGGGGCGCAGCGGTGTCGGGCTGCTGGCCGCCATCGCCGCCGCCGCCGCGCTGCCGGAGAAGGATCTGCCGGAAGCGCCGCGCGGGCGGGAGGGCGTCAAGCCGTCGCCCGCGTTGGTCTCGCTGCTGAAGGTGCTGCTGGCCGCCAAGTGCGAGGAGCACGACGTGGCGCCTAAGCTGGTGGCCTCCTCCGACGACATCGACCGCCTGGTGCTGGAGGACGCGCCGGACGTGCCCGCCCTGGCCGGCTGGCGCCGCCGGGTGTTCGGGGAGGACGCGCTGGCGCTGAAGGAGGGTCGGGTGGCGCTCGGGGTCGCAGGCAAGCGGATCAGGCTGATCGCGGCCGGGTAGCTCGCAAAGGACGCCCGATGGAGAGCGAGCCCGATGTCATAGGCCGGAACAGACCATGCGCATCCTGCTAGTCGAGGACGAGCCGGAAATGTCGCGGCTGATCGCCCGCAGCGTCGGCGGCATAGGTTTCGTGGTTGACTGCGTCGCATCCATCGCCGAAGCGGCAACCGCACTGGCGATCGGGCGGTATGGCTTGGTCCTGCTTGACCGCCGCCTGCCTGATGGCGACGGGATCAGCCTCATCCCGCTGGTCAGGTCAAAATTGCCGGGCATACCCGTGATCGCGCTGACCGCGCTCGACAGCGTCAAGGACAAGGTGAAAGGCCTTGATGCGGGCGCAGACGACTACCTGGCCAAGCCATTCGACGCCGACGAGCTGCGCGCGCGCATCCGTGCTGCCTTGCGGCGGCCCGGCATGGAACGGTCACCCGTCATCTGCTGCGGGAATTTGCGGTTTGACCCGGCGTCGCGCGAGGTGCTGATCGGCAGCCAACCCGTTGTGCTCGGAGGACGTGAGCTTGCGTTGCTGGAAAGCCTGATCCGCCGGATCGGCCGGGTCGTGCAACGCGCGACGCTGCTTGAAGAGATCTACGGCTTCGATGACGAGATCGGCTCCAATGCGCTCGACGCGAACGTGTCCCGCCTTCGCCTGCGCCTTGCGGCGGCACAGGTGAAAATCCAGTCCGTGCGTGGAGTCGGGTATATCCTGAGCAATGCCAATGGTTCTTGAAGGTGGCCGTCAAGCAAGCCAGTCCAGAGGCTCTGCCTATGGACTCCGCCAAAGGCCTCAGGCCTTTGGCGGGTCTGGGCAACGCCCAGGCTTGCTCTCTTTGACCGGAATGCGACCATGCGCCGTCACTCGCTCATTAGCAGCCTCCTGATCCAGCTGATCGCCGCCCAGGTGGGCCTGGTCGTGATCGCGCTCGCCCTGTTCCCACTCGTGTCGCCTTACGTGGACTATGGCGACATCGCCGATCGGACCGTGCGTGAGCTGGTCGTGGAGTCCCTGCGTGATGGGGTGGACGGCAGGCTGGCGCTCGACCCAACCCCCGGCCTGCTGCGTTACGCCGGCCGCCGGAATGGCCTTGCCTATGCTGCGATGATCCGGGATGGCCTGCAGGTACTCCCTGGCTCCAGCCCGGAACTCGCCGGCGTGCTTGATCGCCTCGGGTCGCTCGTGCCACGCGACAGCGACAGCCTCAAAACCGACCGGCCGGGCATCCCTGGCGATGCGATACTGGTGACCGGTCAGCCGACCCCCTTCGGCAGCGTCATCATTGCCACCACCGGGAACGCGTTCGGCCATGAGGACGCCATCGACCTGGTCGATGACTTCATGCCGGCCCTGTTGCCGATCTTCGCGCCACTGGTGTTCGGCACCATCGTGGTCGTGCCGCTCGTCGTGCGCCGCTCGATGCGGCCTTTGCAGGTAGCTGCCAGGAGAGCGCAACGCATCAGCATGCGCTCGTTGCACCAACGCCTGCCGGAGGCCGGGATGCCGGTCGAGCTGATGCCCCTGGTCACGGCCGTGAACAACGCGTTCGACCGGCTGGAAGGGCAAGCCGGGCGGCAACGGCTGTTCTTGGCCAACGCCGCGCACGAGCTGCGAACCCCCATCGCCATATTGCAGGCCCGGGTCGATGACATGCAGCTGACGGAGTCCGGCTCAGGCGCCCTGCAACGGGACGTGCACCGCATCCGGCACCTGGTCGAGCAGATGCTGTTGTCCGCACAGCTTGGGGAGCATGCCATGAAGGTTGACGAAGACATCGACCTGGTTCGCCTCGTCCGGTCGGTCGTCGCCTCCTGCGCTCCCCTGGCGATGCGCAGCGGCTGCGCGATCGAGTTCGACCCCCCCGCGGCGGCGGTGACGGTGCTGGGCAATGCGCGCGCACTCGAAGGTGCGGTGACGAACCTGATCGACAACTCGTTGCGCGCCTCGCCCGAAGCAGGGCTTATCACGGTCGCCGTGCATTCAGGCGCGGTGGTCGAGGTGCGGGACCGCGGCCCCGGCGTCGCGCCGACGGACCGGGTCAACGTGTTCGAGCCGTTCTGGCGCAAGGACGAACGCGGACCCGGCACCGGCCTTGGCCTGGCGATCGTGCAAGAGGTCGCGCAGCTCCACCGCGGGTCAGCACTCGTCGAGGACACCCCCGGCGGCGGCGCGACGTTCCGGCTGCATCTGCCAGAGCGCCTTCATGCTTAAAAAATGGCTTATTGCCGCATCATGCTGGCGTAATGTCGAGCGGGTATATGGCCGGGCCATGCGGGACATGCTGGACCCCACGGCGCTGAAACAGGAACGGATGCGAACCGGCTCCCGCCAGGTTCGCGCTTGAATTGAACAGAGGCGTCTCAGCTATCTCAATATCATTACAGCCTGTTTCCCGGCCGATCGGGTCCGGCGGCAAGCGGCTCGACTTCCAGAAGGCGGGTTTCTCCTGGGCGAAGGTACGCCGGTTTGCTGCTGCCGTCTGGCGGAACCCGGCGCAGTTCACGACGCGCAGCCTCCCCAAGTTCTGCCCGATATGCAGCCACCACGGCACTTTCGTCTCCGTAGGCCATCCGACACGTCCGGCGGCGCGCTGCCCTGGATGCGGCTCACGCGAGCGCCACCGCCTCACCCATCTCTGGGCCACCGAGGGCGGGCTAGACCGGCTTGCCGGCAAGCGCATCCTGCATTTCGCGCCCGAGAAAATCATCCAGCAGCAGATGCATGGCAATCCGCTCTACGAGACTGCGGACCTCCATCAAAGCAACGTCACCCACCGCCTCGACATCACTCGAACCGGCCTTCCCGACGCGACCTACGACATCGTCATGGCGCACCATGTGCTGGAACATATCGAGGACGACCATGCGGCCATGGCAGAGTTGTTCCGGGTCCTGCGTCCTGGCGGGACGGCCGTGCTGAGCGTGCCGGTCAACGCCTCCCGGCAAGCGACCTACGAGAACCCGGCCATCACCGACCCGGCGGAGCGCGCCCTGCACTTCTCGGCTCCTGGCCACCTTAGATATTACGGGCTGGACTTCGCCGACAAACTTGCCGGTGTGGGATTCAAGGTCGAAACCTTCCGGATGCCCCCAGAGCAAGAGGCTTACTATGGCCTTTTGCGCACGGAGTGGCTCTACATCGCCCGCAAGCCGGAGTGATGGCGACGCCCGAGCCTCGCGCCATCCTGGTGGTGAAACTTGGCGCGGTCGGCAACTTCGTGCTCTCGCTGGGTCCGTTCGCCGCGATCCGCCATCACCACCCCGATGCCCGCATCACGCTGCTCACCACGGCGCCCTACGCCGACTGGATGACGCTTGCTCCTTATTTCGACGAAGTCTGGACCGACCGGCGGCCTGAATGGTGGAATGCGGCGGGCTGGATGCGCTTACGGCGCAAGCTCGCTGCCGGCCGGTTCGACCGGGTGTACGACCTGCAGACCTCGAGCCGCAGCAGCCGCTACTTCCAGATGTGGCCAAGGCCGGGCCGGCCGGAGTGGTCTGGCATCGCACCTGGCTGTTCGCACCCTGACCGCGACCCAGCGCGTGACCTGCTGCACGACATCGACCGCCAAGTTGGCCAGCTGCGGCAAGCCGGCATCGCCCACATCCCGAAGGTGGACGTCGGCTGGTGCGACCGCGGCGACATCGGCCGTTTCCTGTTGCCCAAACGGTTCGCGCTCATGGCGCCCGGAAGCTCCGCCCACCGCCCAGGCAAGCGCTGGCCGGCCAGCCGCTACGGCGCGCTGGCCCAGGCGCTCGCCACGTCCGGAATAGCAAGCGTCGTTCTCGGCACTGCGGGCGAGCTTGAACTCGCAGCCGAAATCGCTCAGTTCGCCCCGATCATCGACTTGGTGGGATGCACCGATTTCTGCGACATCGTGGGCCTTGCGCGTCGTGCCGCCGTCGCCATCGGCAACGACACCGGTCCGATGCATCTGGTCGCCGCCGCGAACTGCCCGTCGGTCGTCCTGTTCTCGGAGGAATCGGACCCTGGCCTTTGCGCGCCGCGCGGCGACAAGGTCACCGTCCTGCGCCGTATCCCGCTCAGCACGCTCGACCTCAAGACGGTGCGCGACTTCGCGATGGCATCAGCTCGGCCATCAGGCCAGGCCAATTACCTCCTGGACCGACCGAGTCCTTCTGTTTCATGGAGTGATCAGCGTGTAAGCCTTTGAAATAAAATACTAATGCTTTTGAGAATGATCGCCAAGCAAGGCCAAAGGCGCTGCCTCCGGACTCCACCCAAGGCCTCGGGCTTTTGGTGGGTCTGGGCGAAGTGGTCTCAAGGTTCCGATTGCCTGCTTCAGGCAATTGGAATGGCTACGCAGGGAGAACCCAGCCTTGCTCTCCAGCAAGTCAGTGCTTGAGGCCATTGGTGCGGCGGCGCACGATCGCGACCATGACCAGCATGGCCGGCATCGCGGCGAAGATGGCGACACCGTAGAATGCCACCCATCCCAGTGATTGCGCCAGCAGCCCGGACAGGCCGCCGATCGTGCGCAGGGGGACGGCGGACAGCGATGAGAGCAACGCATACTGCGTCGCAGCCTGCCCGGGAGTGCACAGGCTGGACAGGAAGGTGATGAACGCCGCATCCGCCATCGCCTCGGCAAACCCCTCGCCCACGACCTTGGCGACCAGGATGAGCGGATTTCCGCCGGACCAGGCGAGCGCGAAATACAGCCCCATGGAGGCCATCTGCACGAACCCGGTGAGGATCAGCGCCCGTTTGGCGCCCAGCCGCGCCACGAGATATCCGCCTGCCGCGGCCCCGGCCAGGCTGGCAGCCAGGGCAGGCAGGCCTATGGCGTAGGCCACCTGCGCCCGGTCATAGCCGAGCGAGCGGTAGAACGGCGGCGCCATGGTGCCTGCCATGGCCTCGCCGAGCTTGAACAGCAGGATGAACGCGAGGGCAGGCCTTGCCCCAGGCCGCGACATGAACTCCGCCAGGGGCGTCACCACCGCTAGGCGTAAGCTGGCCAGCACGCCGGGGTGGCCTCGCAGGCGCGGCGGCGCGGCGGGGGCCGGCGCCAGCAACGTCATCACCGGGCCGAGCGCGACGAGGGCGGCCACGCCCAACAGCGCGCCATGCCAGCCGAGCCGGCCCGCGAGGCCGATGGCTGCCGCGCCCGCCACCAGCAGCGCCGCCCGGTAGCCCCAGATGTAGGCGGCCAGCGCCAGGCCTTGCTGCCGCTCGCCGAACAGCTCGATGCGCCAGGCATCCACGGCGATGTCCTGGCTGGCGGACAGGAAGGCGATGCAGGCGGCGATCGCGATCAGGCCTGTGGGCCGCGCCGGGTCGCAGAGCGCCAGCCCGGCGCAGGCCACGACGAGCAGCGGCTGGATGACCAGCAACCAGCCGCGCCGCTGGCCGAAGCGCCGCAGCGGCGCCGGAGGAAGCACCCTGTCGAGCACGGGCGCCCAGAGGAACTTCAGGCTATAGGGGATGCCGATGTTGGCGGTCAGCCCGATCAGCTTGAGCGACGTGTCGCCTTCGCTCAGCCATTGCCGCAGGGTGAAGCCGGACAGGGGAAGCGGCAACCCGGCGGCGAAACCGAGGCCGGCCATGGCGACGAAGGCACGGAGGCTGGTGCGGCCATCCCAGCGGTATGGCCGCATGCCTTAAGCGGCGGCGGAGTCGGCCTGGCGGCCAGCTTTCTTGCGCTCGTGCGGGTCCAAGTGGCGTTTGCGTAGCCGGATGGCGGCCGGCGTTACTTCCACCAGCTCGTCATCTTCGATGTAGGAGATCGCCTGCTCCAGGGACATCCTGCGCGGCGGGATGAGCAGCATCGCATCGTCCTTGCCGGAGGCGCGGACGTTGGTAAGCTTCTTCTCCTTGATCGGATTCACGTCGAGGTCGCTCTCGCGCGAATGCTCGCCCAAAATCAGCCCCTCGTACACCTTGTCGCCGGGGTTGACGAACAGCGTGCCGCGCTCCTGCAAGTACCACAGCGCATAATGGATCGCCTCGCCGCCCTCAGTGGAGATCAGCGAACCGTTGCGCCGCCCCTCCATCGGGCCGGACCAGGGGCCATAGCCGGAAAACAGCCGGTTCATCACGCCGCTGCCGCGCGTGTCGGTCAGGAATTCACCGTGATAGCCGATCAGGCCGCGAGACGGGATGTGGAAGGTGAGCCGCACCTTGCCGCCGCCGGACGGGCGCATGTCCTGCATCACGCCTTTGCGCCGGCTCATCTTCTCCACCACGATGCCGGAGTAAGGCTCGTCCACGTCGACCAGCACCTCCTCCATCGGCTCCTCTTTCTGGCCAGTCTCGGGATTTACCTGGGTCAGCACCCGGGGCCGCCCGATGGTCAGCTCGAACCCCTCGCGCCGCATGGTCTCGATCAGCACGCCGAGCTGCAGCTCGCCGCGGCCCGCGACCTCGAACGCCTCGCTTTCGTTGCTTTCCGTGATCTTGATGGCGACGTTGCCCTCCGACTCGCGCAGCAACCGGTCGCGTATCTGGCGGGAGGTGACCTTCTTGCCCTCGCGCCCGCCTAGCGGCCCGTCGTTCACCCGGAACGTCATGGCCAGGGTGGGCGGGTCGATCGGTGTCGCGTGCAGCGGCTCGACCAGGTCAGGCGAGCCGACCGTATCAGGCACCGTCGCGTCCGTCAGCCCGGCGACGGCGATGATGTCGCCGGCCACCACCATGTCCACGGCCACGCGGTCCAGCCCGCGGAAGCTCATCAGCTTGGTCAGCCGTCCTGTCTCGACCACGGAGCCGTCCGAGCGCAGCACCTTGAGGGGCATGTTTAGCCGCGCCGTGCCCTGCTCCACCCGGCCAGTCAGCACGCGGCCCAGGAAATTGTCGTAATCCAGGATGGAAGCGACCATGGCGAACGGCGCGTTCGGATCGAGCGTCGGCGCCGGCACATGGCGCAGCACCAGGTCGAACATGGGCGCCAGGTCCTTGCGCGCGCCTTCCAGCTCCTCATCCGCCCAGCCCTGGCGGCCGGAGGCGTAGAGCATGGGGAAGTCGAGCTGCTCGTCCGTGGCGCCCAGGGCGGCGAACAGGTCGAACACCTCGGTGTGAACCTCGTCCGCACGGGCGTCCTGCCGGTCCACCTTGTTGACCACCACGATCGGCTTGATGCCCTGCGCCAGCGCCTTGCCGACCACGAACTTGGTCTGCGGCAGCACGCCCTCCGCGGCATCGACCAGCACGATCGCGCCGTCCACCATGTTCAGGATGCGCTCCACCTCGCCGCCGAAATCGGCGTGGCCCGGCGTGTCCACGATGTTGATGCGGGTGCCCTTCCATTCCACGCTGGCGACCTTGGCCAGGATGGTGATGCCGCGCTCCTTCTCCAGGTCGTTGCGGTCCAGCGCCCGTTCGGCGACCTGCTGGTGCTCACGAAATGCGCCGGACTGGCGCAGCAGTTGATCCACCAGCGTCGTCTTGCCGTGGTCCACGTGGGCGATGATCGCGATATTCCGGATATCCATTGGTGCTTACCGGGGGCCGTACGGGCCGCCTCGCCTGTCTTATGTTGCAGGTGCACACATAAGGGCCTGCGCTGCGGAATACGAGCCGTAAACGCAGTGCGCCGCCGCCGGACAGCCCCCTCCCGCAGGTGGGAGGGGACCCGTTCCTACTTGCCAGCCGACATGGCGGCCGCGATGGCCTTCTTGGCGCCCGCCATGTCGCGCTTCGCCAACGCCTCGCGCGCCGCCTGCACCTGCAGCACGTCCGGCGCCTGATCCGGCGTGCCAACCTGGTCGGCCGCCACGGAGCGTTGCAGCATGGCCGTCTCGGCCCGCTCCAGAGCCTCTTGCGCCTGGCCACTCTGCCCGGTGCCGAGCGCGTGCTGCGCGTCGGACAGAAGGGTGCCGACGGACGCGTTCTGCCCGCCTGCCGGGGCAGGCAGCGTGGGGGCGATGGTGGAACGCGTGTCGCCAGCGGCTATGTTGCTGGCCTTGCTGGACAAGGGGTAGGACTCGCCCACTCCCGGCTCATGGCCTGGCCGGATTTCGGCGCTGCCCTGCCCCGTATGACGGGCGGCCTGGGGATGCCGCGGCTTATGGGCGCCGGTGCTGCCCGGCGTCGCAGGCGTGGCAGCGGCATCGTCGGCAGTTTGCGCCTGGGCGCCGATGGACAGGGCGAGCAAGGCTGCCGAAAGCAACAACGTCTTGCGCATGGTTTCATTCCTTTGAACTTGCCGCGATCGAACTGCAAAACGAGCGCACTTCGGCAAGAGTTTCCCGAAAGCGGCCGATCAGTCCGGCAGGGCGGCCAGCATAGGCCGCAAATCCCTGGCAGGGCGGGCGCCGTAATGACTGATGACCTCCGCCGCCGCCATGCTGCCCAGGCGCCCGCACGCGGCCAACGAGCGTCCCGCCGCATGTGCCGCCAGGAACCCGGCGGCATATGCGTCCCCTGCGCCCGTGGTGTCCACCACGGGCGTCGTTTCCGCCAGCACATCGACCCGCTCCGCCCCGCGCAGGATGCTGCTGCCCTGGGCGCTGCGGGTCAGCACCGCCAACGCCACGTCCGCCCGCGCCGCTGCCACGGCGGCCTCGAACTCGTTCAGCTCGTACAGGCTGGCGATCTCCGCCTCGTTGGCGAACAGGATGTCCACATCGCGCGCCACCAGGTCGCGGAACGCCGCCCGGTGGCGGTCCACGCAGAACGCGTCCGACAACGACAGCGCCACCAGCCGCCCCGCCTCGTGCGCGGCAGCGGCGGCGCGGCGGAATGCGGCCTGCGCCGCCGGCGGGTCGAACAGGTAGCCTTCGAGGTAAAGCACGGCCGATTGCGCCACCAGCGCCGGGTCCACGTCGGCTTCGGTGAACGAGACGCTGGCGCCGAGGTAGGTGTTCATCGTGCGCTGACCATCCGGTGTGACCAGGATTAGGCAGCGGGCCGTCGCCTCCCCGTCCCGTACCGGCGAGGAAGGGTAGTGCACCCCGGCGGCCGCGATGTCCCGCCGGAATGCAGCGCCCAGCCCGTCTTCCGCCACCTTGCCGAGATAGGCTACCCGTGCGCCGAGCCCGGCCGCGACGGCGCAGGTGTTGGCCGCCGACCCGCCGCTGCTCTCGGTGCCCGGCGGCATCTCGCCGTACAGCGCATCCGCCGCCGCAGCGCCGATCAGCGCCATGCCGCCCTTGCGCATTCCGCGGTTGGAGAGGAACGCCTCGTCCGCGGGGGCCACCACGTCCACGATGGCGTTGCCGATGCCCAGGATGTCGAACTGCGTCGCCGTGGCTGCTGGGGCGGGCGGGGCGGAGGCGCTCATGCTAAGACTCATTGGACGAGATGCGGTGCCGCCTATCATCCCCCTGGCCCAGGAGCAAACCACAGGTGCGAACGCCATGACCGCCTTGCTGCTCGCCATCGGCCAGATGGATGACCCTGCCTGTTTCGGGGTTCTGGCGCGCAGCGTCGGGCTAGCGCTGCTGGCCTATGCGCTGCTGCTGCTGGGCAGCGTCTGGGGCCTGCACGCTGCCCTGGCCGCGGCGCATTGGCCGGCCTGGCTCGCCGCCCTGTTCGGCGCAGTGGGCGTGGCGCTGCTGGGGTTCTGGCTGTTCCTGCCGACGGTGCTGCTGATCTCCACGCTCTACATCGACCGGATCGCGCAGGCGGTGGACCAGCGCTACTACCCGGGCCTGCCGCAGCCGCGCCCGGCCGCGCTGGCAGCCCAATTGTGGGACGGGGCGGCGCTGGCAGGCGGCGTGCTGCTGCTGAATGCGGTGGCGTTGCTGCTGGCGGTGCTGCTCCCGGGCGTGGGCCTGGCGCTGGCGCTGCTGGTGAGCGGCTGGGCAATCGGCCGCGGGCTGTTCGTGGCGGTGGCCATGCGGCGGATGAGCCGGCTGGACGCGCACGCGCTGTACCGGAGCCGCCGGGGGGCTGTCCTGCTGCCCGGCGTGGCGCTCGCCGCCGCGGCGGCCGTGCCCGGCGTGAACCTGCTGGTGCCGGTCGTGGGCGCAGCCGCCATGGTTCACGTGCTGAACCGCGCCCTTTCCCGGATGGGGACCGCCTGATTGCGGGTTGTTCCGGCGGTAATCGAATGTTAGTCCCTGGCACACACGAGCGCCGGGTGGTTTTTACCGGCCAAATCACGGGGAGGGCTTGCCCTTGTTCAAACGCCGCAACCCGACTGGGACCGAGGCTGAAACAAAGCTCGAGGAGTCCGGGGCCGCTGCACTGGCCACAAAAAACACCTCCGCGTCAGGTATCCCTACCCAGGCAACCCAGGCCGATGCCAAGCCGGACACCGGCCTTGGCGTGCCGCCCTATCGTCCCGCGCCAGCAAAGGAGAGCCCTGCCATGGGCCGCATGCCGTTTCCCTCGTCAACCCCGCCCGCCTCGCCACCCGGC